>DJDY01000007.1 GCA_002435585.1 Lachnospira sp. UBA5912 | reverse complement strand
GGATTCACTTATTCCAAACTGGGCGGCTGTTTCAGGCAGTGTCAGCTGTCTGCTATAATTCTGCTCTATAAAATCAACTATTTCACCTATTGTAATATTAGATAAATCAGTTTTTCGATTTATATTTCCGGCATAACGGTGACATCTTATAAGATATATAATCAGTTCGAAAAAATAAGCTTTAGTGAGAGATTCAGACATATTATCAATATTGTATTTTTCGAATTGTATTTTTTCAAACATATTGGATAGATTTGAAAAGCTTTTTCTTGTTAACTGTAGATGTTTATTAATAAACAGATTATCTATTTCTTTATTGAAATTCCCATCAAAATACCAGTTTAACTGTTCAGTGGATATATACAAAACAGTTCTTTTGATATCCTGTGTAAATGGATATATAAAAGTATGTTCTTTAAAAGCAGGTATAAAAAGAACACTGAAATCTTCAAGATAATAAGCCTCATCATCTATATATACATTACATTTTCCAGACTTCATAAAATATATTTCATTATATTGGTGAGAGTGTGTAAGGGGTGTGTTTTCATTGACGTGGCGCACTCTGTGATCTATTACAAAATCTTTGCTTACATTTTCTAACATATATATTCCTCACTTAATATCTGCCTCATATTATTACTTTCTTAATGAAGTTTTATAAAAGGTGTTGTTTTATGTAAATTATAAGATATTTTACTGATAATTGGTAGTCTGTTTTTTACAATGATTTTATAATACAATCATCAAATTATATAATTTTAAGGAGGCAGTTAAATGCGAAAAGTAACGAAATCACTCGTCACTCTTGGGTTGTGTACAACTATGCTGTCTGGAATAATGGTGGGTGTTCCGGCAGTTAATCTTTCAAAGGCGGGCAATGTAGAAACTGTATATGCGGCAGATGCACAACAGGTGGAATTGGGAGATCTTGTTCTTAGATTTCTTGCTATAGGTGAATATGAGCCTAACCGCTATACAAAGAAAGATGGAGGTAAATGGGCACCAGAAGAGATTGAAAAAGGACTTCTTATTAAAGCAGATATGGTTCTTGGAGAAGGCAATGCTGAAGGTATGATGGCACCTATGAAATATTCATTACAGGATATTACAGGACATGTTGATGCGGATGTTAATACAGGTGATATAGTCATTACATATAATGGACTTACACTTACTATGAAAGCTGGCAGCACAACGGCAGAGCTTGATAATGGAAAAGAAAAAACTACACTGACTATGAGAAGTGAAGTTGCACCATATTTTAAAAAGATAGATGAAGAAAAGAATGTTGATGGAAGTGATTATTATGCATGTTATCTTCCAGTAAAGTTTACAGCAGAAGCACTTGGTGGAAATGTAATATGGAATGATGCGATGCACAGGATAGAGATGGCGTTTGCATTTTATGCTTCTGATGCAGCAGCTTCACCAGTTGTTAATTCAAAGTCAGACTATACAACAAAGAAAATGGAGAGTAATTCTAATACATATGGAAAGATGAAAGAAAGACTGGATGTTTCAAAGCTTGGTGAAGATAAAGTAAAAACTAATGTTGCCAATATGATAAAAGCGGGACTTAACGTGGTTGACCCTGTTTACCAGAATGAAGATGGCGGCTGGGCTAAAACTAATACAGATTATGATCTGCTTGAAGATTCATTTGCAAGATTATATACAAAGGGATATTCAACAGTAGATAATGGAGCAACTCATGGACACATGAAGTTCTTATCAAGAATTATAAGACTTTCTAAGGAAAATCCTGAGTTGTTTGCAGGATATGAAACACAGTTGTCTACTATAGAAAAAGGATTCTGGAAAGCTGCAAAGTATATGTGTGATTCACAGAATAATAATGGTGGATGGCCTCAGTATTATCCATATGGTGTTGGTTATTTCAGAAATATAACATTTAACGATAATGCCATGCCTGATCTTATGGAATCAATATATGCTCTTTCTAATGATAAAGGACTTACAGATAATGAACTTTGTGAGGATTATGCATGGGCAAGAGATGAAATAAAAGCACAGACTAATCCATATGTGCTTGAGTGTGGAATAAAACATGATACTTTAAAAGAAGTATGGGATAAAGGTCTTGATTTTGTAATAAGGGCACAGGTAGTAATAGATGGAACAAAAACAGGCTGGGCACAGCAGTATGATCCGGATGAAAAAGATCCTGTTCCAGCAGGTGGACGTGCTTTTGAACTTCCATCTGTGTCTCCAGATGAAAGTCTTACAATGGTAAAGGTGCTTGCCAATATTGTTAATCCAAGTGCAGAAGTGAAGGAAGCTATCACAAGTTATGTGAACTGGATTAATTCCGTTGGTATAACTGGATATGGTGTATACAATATAGCAGACAGAACAAGAGAACTCGGAACAGACAGATTAATGTTAAAGGATGGAAGCACAACAAAGCAGTTTGGTCGTTTCTATGGACTTGATACAACAGGTGAATATTATGGATTCACGAAGGCTCAGATGGCAAATAAGATGACAGATAGTAAGTTCTATGAAATATTTGCTGGAAGAGATTCTGTAGCACAGCTTAGCATGAATAATGGTATGAGTGAAAGAAGAATAGGTTACTCATATGTAAGAACTAAAGCAGATGCTAGTGCTACAGCAGTGTATGAAGCATGGAAAAAAGCACTTGGTGAGTAAAATGTCACAAAGTAAAACAGTGTAAGAATGGAGATAAATATGAGACGAGATATAAAAAAAGGTATGAAAAAAGCTGCTATTGGTATTATGGCTGCTACAATGCTTACAGTTATGGCAGCACCTGTATCTGTTTTACCAGTAAGTGCAGCAACTGTAACAAGAGGAAGTTATGATTTTTCTAATATGGTTGTAAGACGAGTATGGTTTAATACAGATGATCCGGTATTTTTAATTGATGATTATGAAAGAGTATGGCTTGATAAGAATGTTAATGTATTAGCTACAGGAGATGCAACAGATGCTAAGACAACAAGTAATCTTATGGCACCTATGAAAAATATGTTTGCATATATCGGTGCTGATTACAAGGAAGATGGTGATAATATAACTATCACTATGAATAACACAACAGTTAAGCTTAAAGTTGGTTCATCAGATGTTGAGATTAATGGAAAAGTTACAGCAGGCGCATTAACAGATGAGCAGATTCCATCAAAGATTAATGTTAAAGAAAAATATGCAGATTATAATACATTTTTAACAGAAGATTATAATGTTGTGTATCTTCCAGTTACATATGTACTTAATATATTTGGTGCAGATATGTACAAGGATGGTAAGATGTCAGACAGCTTTTATGCTGCTGTTCCAGTTATGAAGACAGAGTATGTTCCTTCATATGAAACATCTTCAAAAGGATATGGCATGCGTTATGATGCATTACTTGAGGGAACACTTGATGTTACAACATCAGTAGCAGACCTTATCGTAGCATTACAGAATGAGGATGGTGGATTCCAGGTACTTCCTGATAATTATGAGATGTCACAGAAGGAAACAGGACTTGGAAGCATGAAAGATGTTTCAAGCATTTATAATGGTGCAACAACAGCAGAATTAAAGTATCTGGCAAAGTATATTACAGCAAATAAGCCAGAGGATTCAAAGTATCAGGATGCATTTGTAAAAGGAATTAAGTATCTTCTTTCAACACAGCTTGATAATGGTGGCTGGAGTATGAATCCAGGCAGTGGCAGTGGCTTTAATGCTAATATTGAAGTCGGTAACAAGGCTATGACTGAGGTACTTACACTTCTTAGTGATATTGCAATACTTAACAATCAGGATTATGTATTTGCAAGAAAAGCAATGAATGTTGATGATATAAAGGCAGCAGTGCAAAAGGGTAATGATTTTATTATTAAATCACAGATTAGCAACAACAATAAAAAGGCTGGATGGGCTTCACAGTACGATAACTCTGGAAATGTAACTATGGGACATACATATGAAAGAGAATCTGTCAGCTCTTATACAACAAAGGATGTTATTGATTATCTTATGACTATCCACAATCCTTCACAGGATATCAAGGATGCAGTTGAAAGTGCATACAGCTGGATTAAGGATGTTAAGATAGCTGATAAAGAGCAGGAAATTGTAAAAGATACATCTATGAATAATGGCTTTGATGTATATCTTGTTGATGGTAGTGGAACATGGGCATCTAATTATGTATATGATGAAGCCTCAGATTCTTACAGACCACTGTATTCAGATGTAGACCCAACAAGAGCAGACCAGAAGTATGTAAATGTATATGACCTTTATAATCTTGATGGAAACAGCGTGGGAAATAGCAAGATTAACAATAAGGATTTAATTCTTTATTCAACAAGAACAACAGTTTCTTACTATGATAATAATCTTGCAGATGAGCTTATTGCAACAGGATATGATGAGTGGAAGAGTTATCTCGCTAATGGTTTCCCTGAAGTACCAACAGACCCATCAGATTCAACAGATGTGCCTGATAATAATGGTGGTTCAGATAATGAAAATAATAGTGCAGGTAATTCACAAAATCAGGATACACCACAGACACCATCAGAATCTGGAAATGCTGAGGTATCAGATAATAATACAAAGACAGGCGATGAAGCACCTGTAGGTTTATTAGCAGCTGTACTTGCAGTATCGGGCGGATTAGCAGGCATAAGTGTGTATGCAGTAAAAAAGTCTAAAAAAACAGACTTAATAAGAAAATAAATATGATTAAGTCCGAGATGTCATAGGATAGTTAAGAAACATAGTAATCCACAGTAAGCAGTTAAAAAGAGTTTGTATTAATGGGAAACTGTTATATACAAGCTCTTTTTCTGTTATTTGTAATTAATAAGAGATACTTTTGGCGTTATTGGTTATCAGATAGTGTTATAATTTTATAAATAAGAGATATTACTGTGCTAAAAGGCTTAAATAGAAGGAGTACAGATGTTATGGAAAATTAACTAATTGACTAATAAAAACAATGTTATATATGTGAGGAATATGAAGATGAATAAAAATATAAATAAGAGTGTAAATGAAAATATGGATAAAGGCATAGATAAAATTATAAATAAAAAGATGCATATAAGCATAGATGAAAATATTAATAAGAGTACGAATAATGATAATGCAATTAACAGAATTAATGTAGTAAAAAAATATAATCCACTTCTAAATAAAACAGATGCAAAGTCACCACTGACAGTCGGTAATGGAAGGTTCTGTTTCACGGCAGATGTTACGGGAATGCAGACACTTTATGAAGAGTATGGTGAGGAAACACCGCTGTGTACTATGGCAGAGTGGGCATGGCATACTTATCCGAGATATAGTTACACTATGGATGATGTGCGTATGACCGAATATGATTTTCTTGGAAGAAAGGTGTCATATCCGCGTGTGAAATATGAAGGAAATGAGGCTGCTTATGACGGGGTACGAATGAACCCTCATAAGTTTAATCTTGCAAGGATTGCGATGTCGGTTGATGGTGAATATATAACTTCTGATATGTTATCAGATATAAACCAGATACTTGATATAACAACTGGAGTATTGAAAAGTAATTTTATAGTGAATTATGCTTCGTGTGGGTACAAGGTAAGCGTTGAAACAATATGTGATAATAAGTCTGATACTGTGGCTTTTAAGGTGGAGTCCGAGCTCTTGAAAAAAGGACTTAGTGTGGATATACATTTTCCGTATGCTTCATGTGATATAACTGGGTCAGACTGGTCAGATGACAAAGCGCATTATGATGAGATTACATATATAACAAGTGAAAAGTATAATAATAGATATCAAATAAAAATACAAATAGACAATACCCATTATTCAGTGAATATAAAGACTAACGGACAGTTGGAAAATGTAGAAAAACACAGATACCGTATAAATTTAGCAAATAGTACCAATGTCCTTTATCTTTGCGTTGGGTTTGAGGATGAAGATGGCATATATAACAGTATATATAATAACGTCCAAAGTAATATGTACGTAGATAATAACAAGACTAATGCAGATAATAACAAGGCTGATGCAGATGATGAGGGTGCTGTTGATAATAGTATAGATAAAAAGCAGTTATCAAACGTATCTGACAAGTCTGATATTTATAGCAGTATAATGAACAGTAAAGATATTAAAGAATATTATGAGAAGTTTAATGCTACAGATACATTTTCAAAAGTAAAAGAAAATGTACATACATTCTGGCGTAATTACTGGAGTAGTGGAAAGTTCCTTTACCATGAAAATGATGAACTTATGAGAAGAGTTATATTATCACAGTATCTTCTTATAGTTAATGACAGTGGTTATATACCACCAGCTGAAACAGGGCTTACATGTAACAGCTGGTATGGAAAGGCACATCTGGAAATGCATTACTGGCATATGGCGTGGGCTGCTTTGTGGGGGCATCCAGAGCTTCTTGAAAAAAGCTTTGACTGGTATATAAGCATACTTCCAGAGGCAAGAAAAAATGCAGCAAGAAATGGATATAAAGGTGCAAGGTGGACGAAAATGGTATCATATACAGGAAAAGATTGTCCGTCAAAGATTGCGCCTCTTCTTATATGGCAGCAGCCTCACATAATCAATATGCTACAGATGGTACTGGATTGTTATAATAATGACGTGCATTTTAAGAAGAAAGTGGACAAATATATGCTGAGGTACTGGATTCTGGTAAAAGAAACGGCTGAATTCATGGAAGATTATCTTGTATATGATATTGATACGGATACATTTAACATAGAAGCACCAGTTATACCAGTACAGGAAAGACATCTTCCAGATGACACAAGAAACCCTGTATTTGAGCTTGCTTACTTTAGATATGGACTGAAAGTAGCGGCAGAGTGGGCTGATAAGCTGGGCTATATAACATTTTCAGAGAAGTGGAACAATGTAGCAGACAGAATAGCACCACTTCCTGTTGCCAGTGGGTTATACATATCGCAAGAGAACTGTACGGACACATATGTTAATAAGGCTATCGACCATCCACTTATGCTGCAGGTGTATGGGATGTTAGATGGTTATGGTGCTAAGGATATTGTTGATATGGATATATACAGGGCAACACTTGATAAGGTTATGGAGGTGTGGGATTATTCGACACTTTGGGGCTGGGACTTTGCAGTTATAGCAATGGCGGCAGACAAGCTTGGTCTTAAGAGTGAGGCGCTTTCACAGCTTCTTATAAAGTCGCCTAAAAATGAATATGTAGTAAGTGGAAACAACAGGCAGAATTCACGAAAAGACCTGCCGTTATATCTTCCAGGCAATGGCAGTCTGCTCATTGCGGTGGCGAAGATGTTTTTTTAGAATAAATACATTAAACTTTCATAAAATGCTGTATTCCGTTTTTGTTTTTTAGCATGTTTCAAGTAAAAAAGTCGTTTTCTGCAAGCAGATACGGCTTTTTTACTTTTGACACTTACATCATATTATCAAATTGACACAGCTTAAATGCACAGCGTATAATAAACATAATACAAGCATAAATTGTGTGCTATAAACACGTGCAGAAATGAGGATTAATATGGATGCCAGGCAGGTATTAAAGCAGTACTTTGGATATGACAGTTTCAGAAAAGGGCAGTCAGATATAATAGAGGCTATATTGCAGGGAGAAGATGCACTTGCGATTATGCCAACGGGAGCTGGAAAGTCAGTGTGCTATCAGGTTCCAGCTATGCTGCTGTCAGGTATAACCATAGTTATATCTCCGCTTATATCGCTTATGCAGGACCAGGTTAAGTCACTTAATGAAGCCGGTATAAATGCGGCTTATATTAATTCAACCCTGTCAGAGCAGCAGATGTATAAGGCACTTGATTATGCGGCGCATGGGAAGTATAAGATAATATATGTTGCACCTGAAAGACTTGAAACTGCAAGCTTTATGACATTTGCACAAAGAGCAGACATATCGATGGTTACTATTGATGAGGCACATTGTATATCGCAGTGGGGACAGGACTTCAGACCAAGCTACTTAAAGATAGTCGACTTTATAGACAGCCTTTCAGAAAGACCCGTTGTGAGTGCATTTACGGCAACTGCGACAAATGAAGTAAAGACAGACATAGAGTGTATATTAAAGTTAAAAGACCCAAGGGTTGTGGTAACAGGCTTTGACAGAAAGAACTTATATTATAGTGTAGAGCATCTGGCAGGAAAGAAAAAAGATGCATACATAGCTGCGTATATAAAAGAGCATATGGATGAGAGTGGGATTATCTACTGTGCTACAAGAAAAAATGTGGACAAGTTATATGACGAGCTTGGTTTAATGGGTATAAGTGTCACTAAGTATCATGCAGGTCTTGATAACGAAACAAGAAAGAAAAACCAGGACGATTTTATATATGACCGTGTGCAGGTTGTTATAGCGACCAATGCGTTTGGAATGGGAATAGATAAGTCAAATGTAAGATATGTTATTCACTATAATATGCCACAGAGTATGGAAAATTACTATCAGGAGGCAGGACGAGCAGGAAGAGATGGCGGTGAGTCGCAGTGTATACTGTTATTTTCAGCGCAGGATGTCATTATAGATAAGTTTCTTCTTGACAGCAAGGAGTTTGAGGGAGTGGAAGATGAAGACAGAAGTGTAATACGGGAGCGTGACTTACACAGGCTTCATACTATGGAAATGTATTGTAAGACAACAGAATGTCTTCGTAACTACATTCTTTCTTACTTTGGCGAAAAGACATATGAGCCTTGTGGTAACTGTGGCAACTGCAACAATGAATATGAACAGATAGATATGACAGCGGATGCAAAGTGGGTTATCAACTGTCTTGCAGAAACCCACGGAAGATTTGGTTTAAGTATTGTTCTTGGAACACTGCTTGGTGCAAAGAGGGCAAGACTTAAAGAAGTGGGGGCATTAAACTACAAGTCATATGGAAAGCTGTCTGATAGAAAAGAGGCAGAGCTCAGACTTCTTATCGACAAGATGATAAATGATGGCTATGTAATCCAGACAGATGGCGAGTATAGTGTGTTAAAAATGGGTGATATAAGTCCTTTAAGGGATGAGAATACCCATGTATACATAAAGAAGGCTAAGAAAACATATGCCAGTGAACTGCTTAATGAAGCGGGACAGGCAGGTGGAGGGGCTGTTGCAGGAAACAACAATACTAGTACAGCTGGAAAACAATCAGCTTCAAGGGCAAGAAAGAAAAGTACAGATTCTCTCACTGCTGCGGGTTATGAATTGTTTGAGAGATTAAGGGCGTTAAGGCTTGTTATAGCAAGAGAAGAGGGAATGCCTCCTTATATTATATTCAATGATAAAACTCTTATAGATATGTGTGAAAAGCTGCCGGTTGATGCAGATACCATGTTGTTGGTATCTGGTGTGGGACAGAATAAGCTTATGAAGTATGGAAGCAGGTTTACCAGGGAGATAAGTGCATTTGTCAGTGAACATAAGGGCGTGGCTACAACACTTGATGTGTAGTTTATCAGGCTATTGTTTTGGCAGAAGAAATATTGTGAGTAATATTAAGTTTCTTTATATTAAAATTTTTTGATTTATTAAAACCTTTTTAAAATTCAGTTCGTCATATAAGTGTAAGATACATTTGAAGGATATATTTCAAAAGATATATTGGACAATATACTTTACATTTAAAACGTAATAGTATTCTAAATAACATATCCGATATGAAATCAATGTACTTACGGGATTATATTAAAAGCCGTATTAATCAGAAAAAGCAGGTGATGATAACTTAGAAAATGCATGAATTAGAAATATTTAAAGCTTTAGTCAGAAAAGATATGAAGAATGAGTATTTGTCGTTTGAAACAGCTTGTGAGATGTTTATTAACATAATACTTGGGCTTAAGAAAATGAAAAATTCAGATGATAATAGTAAAAATGTTAACAGTAAAAATGTTAGCAGGTCAAAGAGTGACGAACAGATTAACAGGTATAATTAAACAGAATCAGGATAAAAGATATAAGGAGTAACGATAAATGGACTGGAAAGAAGCAGTAGAACTGGCAAAAAAAGGGGATAACAGAGGATATGATTACCTATACACACAGACATGTAATAAGAATTATTATCTTGCATTAAAATATATGGAAGATGAAGAATTAGCAAAGGATGTGCTGCAGGAATCTTATATAAAGGCATTTAACAAGCTGGAGCAGTTAAAAGATGCCAATAAATTTCCTGGATGGATGTCACGTATAGTAGCTAATATGGCTATTGATGTGATAAGAAAGAAAAAAAATAATAACAAGTTATTCTCAGAGATGGAATCAGATGACAGTGAAGACATGACATTTGAGGAAAAAATAGAGGATGAAAGAAGAGATAACAGACCGGAACTTGCGATAGACCAGAAAGAAACAGGCAGACTTGTAAAGGAAATAATAGATACATTGTCAGATGAACAAAGATTATGTGTAATGATGTACTACATTAATGGAATGTCAGTTAAAGAGATAGCTGATATGGCAGATGTATCAGAAAATACAATTAAAAGCAGACTTAATTACGGAAGAAAGAAGATAGAGCAGAAGGTTCTTGAACTTGAAAAAAGAGGAACAAAGCTTTATGGTATTGCACCAGTTCCATTCTTCTTATATCTGCTGCTTAAGGATGCCGATAGTGCCAATGCGGCACCAGTGTTGGCAAAGGATATTATTAATAAAATCAGCCAGGGCTCACATGCAGCATCCAAGAACAGCATAGCAGATAATACATCAGGACAGGTTGTTAATGAAGCAGTAGAGGAAACAACGAAAGAAGCAGCAAAAGAGACTGTAGGAGAAACGGTCAAAGATATAACTAAGGAAGCAGCTAAAGAAGCCGTAAAGGAAACAGCTGGAAATATCGCAGGAAAGGCAGCAGCATTTTCAGTTAAAAAGATTATAATAGGAGTTGTTGCAGGACTTGCAGTAGCAGGTGGCGCAGCGGCAGTTGTAAGCGGAGTAGACCATAAGAATAATAATGTATATGAAACTGATAATATTCAGGATAATTCTGATAATAATCAGAATGTAGAGACCATAACTGCAGCAGAACAGGAAACAACACAGGATACGTCACAGGAAAAATGGAAAAATGCAATTATAGAGTGTTATAATGAAATTGAAGAAAACAGTACTGAAGGTGGTAATGGTTATGCATTAATTGAAGCTGGAAGAAATCAGTCACCTACTCTTGTGGTTGCCAAAGGGGTATTTAATAATAAAATAGATGGTTCACGCTGGAGAGAATCAGCTTTTAAGTCAGAGCAGGAATATGTAGATGCGATGACAAAGGTTGCAATAGTAAAATTTCTGTCAGATGATAAATGTGTAGTCAGGGGAATATGTGAAATAGAATTGTATACATCGGATAAAACAGGTAAAAAGGCTGTAAAGCCGGATTTGGAGCCAAACTCACCAATGACTGAGACGGGTGAAAATGTAATTATGTATGGAATGCCATACTATTACCTTACATATATTCCAGAAAAAAAAGAACTTGTTGTGGATTTGGTTGGAAGCACTGATGTATTGGCAGCATATACTATACAGGATGAAAAAAATAAAATAAGTCAGATTGGGGTATATACAAGTGAATATGATGATATGGCATACAGAAAGGATATCGTATATTATCGCAATATTGAAGAAGCATTAAACAATATAAATACAGTTGTGGAAAGAGAACTGAAATAAATAATATTATGATGATAATCCCATAATATGTAAAGTATGTAGTAATCAGATCAATCATAAAATAACTATGTAGAGGAGAACGATTAATGAATGATAATAATGAGAATATTAATAAATATGATTTTAATAAAGAAAGTATCGTGAGTGATAAAAAGAAAAGTAGCAATTTTACATTTGTACAGTTGATGTTGGCAGGAGTTGTTATATATATAGTATCACAGCTTGCATATACATATATATTTAATTCCAGTATCATGTTAACCCGCGTTATTAATATAATATGCATATGTTTAATGGAATATATATTTCTCAATATTATGAAAAAAGCAGATACATATAATGCTTCATTAATAAAGGATGCCAAAAAAGAACTATTTATTAGCATGTTATTTGTCTCATGTATTGGAATGGCAGACAGAATCGTGTATGGTAACAATATTATGGTATCAAAGATAAAGTTTATGGCAGTAATCATGTTTATTACAGTAGTAATATCTTTGATAAGGAGAGTGTCAATAAATAATGTAGCGTTAATAGCAGGTCAGGTGCTTCTTGAGTTATTTGTGTTATGTTGTCTTGAAGAGGTTATTGGATTTGGAGAGTTTATTCTGGCAGTTGCCATAAGCCAGGTCGTATTTATTAAAGAGGCTCTAAAATTTATAAGCAGGATGAGAGAAGAAGATAGTAAAGCCTACGCAGGAAATACATCACAGCATGGAATGTATGGTGATGAGCAATACAGAAAAATTATGAGTATGATGGAGCAAAGCAAAAAGTATGCAGAGGAATATCAGAATGGAGATGATGATACAGAGTAAGAATATATAAGATATGTCATAATTAAATTAATAAGGTGGGTACAAAAATATAAAATATAAATATAAAGAATATATCTATGTACATGACTCAGATTTTTGCAGAATTTGATATGGAGGATATAAAGTTGAGTGACCAAACAAAGATAATAGCAGTAGCAGGAAAGGGAGGCGTTGGTAAGACATCACTTGCAGGAGTGATAGTAAAGCTTCTTGTTGAAAGTTATCCAGATAAGAAGATACTAGCAATAGATGCAGACCCGGCAGTCGGACTTTCAACAGTGTTAAATGTAGATGTAGACAAAACAATAGATGACATAAGAAAAGAAGTTATAAAGAATGTTGAGGATGGCGATACCAAGTCAGCAGTAGAGCTTCTAGGTGAGGCTAAGTATGAAATATACGATGCGTTAAAGGAACAGGATGGTTACGCATTTATAGCAATAGGAAGACCGGAAAGTGCAGGCTGCTATTGCAGGATTAATTCGTACCTCAAGGAAGTTATCACTATGCTCTCAGACCAGTTTGACTATGTTGTTATAGATGGCGAGGCAGGTATTGAGCAGATAAACAGAAGAGTCATGGAAAAGGTTACACATCTTCTGCTTGTGACAGATGCAAGCAAGAAAGGCTGTCAGGTGGTTAAGACTATCAAAGAAGTAGCTGATGAACTTGTCATGTATGATAAGATGGGAGTTATAGCAAACAGACTTCCATACAGCAAGGTAACAGAGCTTATGGATATAGGTGATATACAGCTGCTTGCAGCAATAGAGAGTGATGAGGCACTTGCAAGAGCCGATGTTTTAGGTGAAAATGTATTAAAACTTCCTGATGATACAAAGATAGTAAAAGGTGCAAGAGAGGCGCTTGTTAATATTGGGATATTATAGGATTGCAGGAATTTAAGACTTTTGACTTTGTGACCTGCTAAAACAGAAAGGATAACAACTTGAAAGATTTACAACATTTATATTATTTTGAGAAACTTCTTGATGAGGTTAATAATGACCTTGTAAGAAAAGCACAGGAAAAAGGTGATATAGCTATTGGTGCTGTATGTTTCCAGATTCCTGAACCATTGCTTAATCTTGACGGATGTTTTTCAGTCAGACTGCGGGCTCCAAGAACCGGCTCTATTGAGATGGGAACATATTATATGAGCAGTATGCTGTGTGAGGGCTGCAGGGCAATACTTGAACGTGCCATAGAGGGTGGATACAACTTTCTTGACTGCATAATAGCGCCTGATGCATGTGCACAGATGAACAGATGTGTAGAGAATATTGAAAGACAGAAGCTGTGTACTAAGGAAAAGTTCTTTGTGGAGTATTCAGATGTACCTATGAAGTCAGATGAGTCAGCACTAAGACATTATGTTAAGCAGATGAGATTACATGTTCTAGAGCCACTTCATAATACATATGGAATCGATATATCTGACGAAGCCCTAAGAAAGGCTGTTGAGGAGCAGAATGAGATAAGCAGGCTGATAACAGAGATTGGAGATTACAGAAAAGAGGATAATCCAAGAATAACAGGCTATGAATTCGCTGTGTTATGTCTGGCTACATATTGCTGTCCGAAGGAATATCTTATAGATAAGTTAAGAGATACGGCAGAAGAATTAAAATCAAGAGAACCCGATGCTAAGAAGAACTACAGGGCAAGGGTTGCACTCATTGGTTCTGAGATAGATAATCCAGAGCTTATAAAGCTGGCTGAGGAGGCTGGCGCACTAGTCGTTGCTGACAGGTTCTGTTTTGGCTCGCTTCCTGGAAGAAGTGAAATAGTTCTTAACGATAATGAGGATGCTTTATATCAGATATGCAGACAGTATATGCAGTGGGGCAAATGTCCAAGATATATGAACACAGAGAAAATAAGGGAACGTGAGGAGTATGTTGATTACATAGCTAAAGAGTATAAGGCGGAGGGACTTATATATGAGCAGATAAATCTCTGCGACTACTGGGGTTATGAGAGGGCATCAGCATTTCACGTTATGAGAGAGGATTATGGATATCCGGTTCTCTCTATCGACAGACCTTATGTAGTCGGTTCGTCAGGACAGATAAGAACAAGAATACAGGCATTTGTTGAAAGTCTTGAGATAAAGAAGATAAACAGAAACAGAAATGAGGAATAACATATGTCAAGCAAGCTTGGAAGTGAGCCACTTGGTAAGTTCTACACAGGTAAGAAACCGAAGAAAAGACGAGAATGGCGTGGACTTAAGGATACCTGGTACGACTATGTAAGGTGGCTTGGATATTGGAAAACATTAATAACATTTATAATAAAGCCTGATAATATGAAAGGCTTTTTCAGGTACCGCTGGATGATGAACTATCTTGCACTGCCGGATTTTATGGACAGGCATACAGAGGGTATGAGAGGCTTACAGCTTCGTATGGCGCATAATGCACTTGGACTCATAGTGACAGACATATGTGGCATGTTAGGTCAGATATTTAAGGCTGACCCAGCTATAGGAAACGATAAAGAACTTAATAAAAAGATTGTGCTTTTTGATGAAAATATGATGAGTACTCTTATGGGTGGATTCCCTAATTTTATATGGTTATCAGTAGAAGTTCCAGCAGTGTATACAAGCTCTATGATGTCGCAGGATGGAGTAAGCTATTATGTAGATGTTACACACGAATATGGCGTGCCATCAGATGTATGTCCTATGCCGGCAGCCGAACTCGGTGTTGCACTTGCAGACGATTTTCCACTTATTGGATGTTGTGCAGTACAGTGTAATACAACCTGTGATGGAAGTCTTATGGGTAACGGAATAGAGGCAAGATCTTTTAAGATACCTACATTCCAGCTTGCGGTGCCTATTAGACACAGGCAGGAAAGTGTTCAGGAGTATGCAGCAGAAGAAGTGCTTAATGCCATACATTTTATAGAAGAACAGACTGGTGAGAAGTTTGACTGGAATGCATTTTTTAAGAGCATGGAAAGATTCAATGCAGAAACTGATGAGTTTCTTGAGTGGATGGAGATATCAAAGACAGATTATCCACAGATGATGGGTGTTACACTTGCACTTTACAGATATGGTGTATATCAGGCAGCAGGTGGAAGAAATCAGGCATTTCTTGATATGGACAAGAAACTTACACGTATGGCAATGGAAGGTTATGAGAAGAAGCTTCTTGCTGCAAAG
Source organism: Lachnospira sp. UBA5912 (assembly GCA_002435585.1). Classification (GTDB taxonomy): domain Bacteria; phylum Bacillota; class Clostridia; order Lachnospirales; family Lachnospiraceae; genus Lachnospira. Next base: position 535 of record DJDY01000007.1, on the reverse strand, counting down.
GAATATCGTCACCGTGCCATGACATGGGGTGTACAGGCAGCATATTATACAGCTCTTCCTATATGGCTTCTTAACTGCTGGGGAGTTGTGACAATAACAGATATGCTTAGCATGGTATCAACTGAAAAGGTTAATACAAAGGATAAGCATCAGGCTATGTTAGATCTTGCATATCTGTATGAGAATATGATTATGAGAAACCGCTCTAATGGTGGTTATGAAACGGGTGTAGAAGCACTCTGGAGATATTGCGAGATGTTCAGGATAGACATAGTTATTATGTATGTACATATGGGATGTAAGTCAATGTCAGGATATCATGGACTTTTTGAAGAGGAAGCAAGAAAGCATGGTATACATCTTATATGGGTAACACACAATCTTATGTGTCCTGAGGATGGCAGCAGAAGAGATATGAGAACAGAGATAAACCGATACATGAGAACGGTATTCCGTGAGGAACCACTTGATCCGACACTTGAAGATTTTGATGATAAGCAGAACTGGTAGGTATATAATGAGCGCAAAAGAAAAG
>DJDY01000152.1:1459-2555 GCA_002435585.1 Lachnospira sp. UBA5912 | reverse complement strand
AACTTGGCGTAACCTGTACTGTTGATGTTGGACTTATGTCTATTGAATTTAACTGTTTTGATGGAAATGACTGCGTGTCCCAGTCACTCAGCATAGCTAATACAGGGGTCAACACATCAAAGCTTTACCGTATGGAGCAGTTTGTCGATAACTTTCCAAATGAAGAAGCTCATCTTACTGGTGAAATAATTCATAAACGTCTTGATGAAATTGAACAGATACATACCCTGTATTCACCGGTCAAGCTTGGACTTGCCGCCGCTCTTGCATGCTGTGCGTTCACATTTCTTCTTGGTGGTGGACCTATTGAAATGCTTTTCGCTTTTATCGCCGCTGGTGCAGGTAATCTGATAAGAACCAAGCTTATTAAGCACCATTTTACTTTATTTTTAAATATAGCTGCTTCTATATCAGCTTCGTGTCTTATATATGCAATACTGCTTAAACTTGCCATTCTGCTGTTTAACATACCGTCAGTGCACGAAGCCGGATATATATGTTCTATGCTCTTTATAATACCTGGCTTTCCATTTATTACAAGTGGAATTGACCTTGCCAAGCTTGACCTTCGTTCAGGTATTGAAAGACTTACTTATTCAGCAATCATAGTTCTTGTGGCAACTGTATTTGCGTGGATTATGGCGTTAATTCTTCATTTACAGCCTGAGGAATTCTCCAGCCTGAATATTGGCAGTATAACTCATCTTATTTTAAGATTAATCGCAAGCTTCTGCGGTGTATTTGGATTTTCAATTATGTTTAACAGCTCTATTCCAATGGCGGCAACCACTGCTGTTATAGGTGCTATTGCCAACACACTCCGTCTTGAGCTTGTTGACTTTACTGCCATACCTGCTGCCGCAGCCGCATTTATCGGAGCTGTAACTGCCGGACTGCTTGCTTCATTTATTAAAAAATATAATGGTTATCCACGTATATCATTAACCGTGCCTTCCATTGTTATTATGGTTCCCGGACTTTACCTGTACCGTGCAATATATAACTTTGGAATTATGTCACTGACAGAGGCGGTTTCGTGGTTCACATCCGCAGTTATGATAATAATAGCACTTCCACTTGGACTTATATTTGCAAG
>DJDY01000152.1:0-1416 GCA_002435585.1 Lachnospira sp. UBA5912 | reverse complement strand
ACCGCACCTTCCGTTATTGTACATAATAATATAATAACAGCCACCAGCTTTAAGGTATTGAACATACAATTGATGTCCACTTTGAACCAATTACTACATTCCTAAGAACTTCATATAATCAGTGGTACTCATCAACGGGCTGTCAAGCTGAGCAAGTGTTTCTTTTGAAACTACACCTGCTGATGCAAATTCATATCCTGCTTGCTCAACTACAGCAAGATATTGATATACAATATCCTGTGCATCCGGTTGCTTTGATACAAGCAGCTTGCCACAATTCCGATAAATTTCCAAAGCAGGGTTACAAATAGAAAACGCTGCCCTGATAATGTCAAAATTATTTTCACCAGGAAATCCACAGTTAGAGATTGTGACATAACGCTGTTTGCGCTTTTGGGAATCTTCCATATCAAAGTGACCGTCCTTCTGCATCAGAAGAGGACTTTTAAGCGGAACAAGTCTATCCACAAAATTTTTGAGTAATGCCGTCATATTCCAAGAATAGACAGGCGAACCAAAACAAACGACATCTGCGCTTTGATAAGCGTATAATAATTGTAACATATCGTCTTTCAGCACACATCTTCCTGGCGACCGAAACCAGCAGGAAAAACATCCACGGCATTGTTCTATATTATATTCGCACAAATGGTAACAACAAGCTTCTGCACCTGAACGGCGTGCTCCATTTAAAAATGCTTCGATTATATGCCCGGTAGCACTTGTTTTTCCGGAAGGGCTTCCATTGAATGCAACAAATTTCATAATAATACCTCCATTTCTGACGATATTATATTGGTAAATTGTCTATTACACAATCTACGCTAAGTAGACCATCTCTTCAAACAACCTGTCAATCTCCTTCCACCCTTCGCACCTCACAAACCTGTCATTAGGAAGCTTTTCTTGTATATTCCAAGGGCGGTTGAACACTGCCACCTTACAATTATCAAAATGCATAACATGCTCAAAAGCTGACGGCGAGTCTTCTATCGCAAAATCAAAGGTCATATTATAAAGCTGCTCTAAAGTCATATTGTATACATAGTCCTGTTTACAGGTTTCACGACCATATTTATCAACGCAGTATAATGGAACTCTCTTAAGATTGTGTTCATCAAGCCATTTTCGTGATGGCTCATACGAATTAAAAGGTCTTCCCGTAATAATAAAAATTTCGTGACCTTCATCAACCCATTTATTAATAGTATCTGCTGCCCCTGTAGTTTCCTCATAATTTAACAGATTTTCTGGCAGATGCCCTGCCGTCATCATTTCTTCATACTGCTCATCATTCAAATCAAAAGTCTTTTTCAGATTAAAAAACTGCACTTCACGGTAAGGCACATCAATCCCGAATAACTCTTTTGCAAGTTTTGTAAAATGCTTTGCTGTTTCACATAATACATCATCAAA
>DJDY01000088.1:10180-11834 GCA_002435585.1 Lachnospira sp. UBA5912 | reverse complement strand
AATGTGTGCTAAACAGTAATTTAACTAAACATTAGCCTCCCACTTAATACACATCATTGTAATATCATCTGACTGCTCTGCATCCTTTACAAAAGCATCTATATCCTTGTGTAGTGCTTCACACGTTTCCTTTGAAGTTCCATCCGTTCCAGATATAATTCTCTGTAATCTTTCTTCTCCATACAGAACATTATCCTTATCTGCTGCTTCTGTTACTCCATCCGTATACAGGAATATCTCATCACCTTTCTCAAACTGTAACTCATATTTTTTGTATTTTGTGATATCCATTCCAGCAAGGATGAAGTTTGGCTTTGTTCTTAAGTATTCTGCTTCGCCATTACTATATCTTATGAGCGGAGGATTGTGACCTGCATTAACATATTCTAAAACGCCTGTTGTAAGATCAAGCTGTCCCATCCACGCAGTTACAAACATCTCTGCCTCATTATTTTCACATAACTTCTGATTAGCTATCGTAAACACTTCATCTATGCTTCTTTTACTTTCAACAAGATTCTTAATAAGAGCTTTAGCACGCATCATAAAAAGAGCCCCCGGGATTCCCTTTCCCGAAACATCGGCAACAAGAAATGTAAGATAATTCTCATCAATCATATAAAAATCATAAAAATCTCCGCCAACTTCCTTTGCCGCCTCCATAGATGCATATATATCAAACTCTTTATGATCTGGATATGGTGGAAATACTGATGGCAGGGATGAGTGCTGAATCTGCCTTGCAAATTCAAGTTCACGGTCTATACGGCTTTCTGCCTCTTCTATGTAATGCTTTAAAGTATCAACTGTTGCATTAATATCATCTGAAAGTGAGGCAAATTCCTCGTTCTCACGTACATTTACATATACATCAAGATTACCATCTGTAATCTTTGATAACGAATCATTTATCTTATGAATATTATTAACTATAAGTATCTTTATAAGAAAATATATGTGTGTAAATAAAGCTGCAAAAACAACAACTTCCATAAACATTAGAATGCATACCGCTATATTACGTGAAAACATAGCTTCTGATACTGGTATTGCTGCTATAAGATAAAAACCTTCTGTAATATTAAATATACAATATGAATTGGTGCCACCTATATCTGCTGTAAACCTTTCCCCAATACCTGGCTCTGAACTCTGACTTGCTTTTTTTGCTATTACTGACTCTCCTACCAGTCCAGCATCATTGGCAGCGACAACAAAAAGATTATCATCACACACAATAATACCGCCGTTCTGCTCAATATGCCTGTTTTTTACAGTTTCCTGTATTCTTGACGTTACTTCTTTCTGAAACTGTTCTGCATCATACCCCACCTGTACATATTCTCCATTTTCAAGTTCAATTCCAGCATATTTTCTGTATATATTATTATCTACATCAATCGGCTGGTAGCTTTGCACATAGCATCCCTGTGCTTTAAGGTGAACCATGAATTCACCAGACTGTGTTCCAGATGCCATATCATACCAGACAAACTTAGGCATTGTACTTTTTATTATTATGCCATTATTATTTATAATATTAATACCAGCAACATTATATTCTTCTGCTAGTTCTGATAAATCCTCATTTGAAGTATCAACAGTAATCCGTGATGCCACTGCTTTTGTTACTCTTAAAAGATTATCATCCGAA
>DJDY01000088.1:3489-10160 GCA_002435585.1 Lachnospira sp. UBA5912 | reverse complement strand
TCCGATGCTTCCTGCACAGCATTCTCTACATCATCAAGATTAAGCTTTAGAAGTTCATCAACACTGGCATAAGCTATGTGTGTCTGAAGAGAGTATGTAAATACTGACGTAATGGCAAAAGCGATAATTACACATATAAGCAGAAGGAACTGAAAGACCTGTGATATCTGTCTATTCTGTCCTGTTTTATGTACTTTTTCCCTGCCTATTATAGATACAAAAAGTAACGATAACATAACTGACACGCCTGTGCATATTATCATCGGAGGTGCACATACAGCAACAACCGCATATGCTTCGCCGATATGTCCCATATTGGTTATAAATATAAGAAGCATATGTGTAACTTCAGTGGTTAAACCTATTGCAAGGCCATAAAACCATGATGCTTTTTTATTTTCAAACATGAACTTACGGCATACAGCTCCAAATATACCTGATAACATGCAGCCCAATGTACATGCCAGCCTTGTAAATGTTCCTGCTCCCCAGTAAGCTGCAAACCAACGATACACCCCACCAATAATTCCTGCAATAATTCCTGAGGAACCACCAAATAAAAGCCCGGCTGTAAGAGGTGCTGCATTTCTTACATTAAGAACTGCACCTTTTACTTCTATACCATAATCAGTCGCCAGCATAGCAATAATAGCAAAGAACACACCTGTAATCACTTGTCTTAACCAGTAGTTCCATTTACCATAATTAGTTTTACGCTCCAAACAGTAAAGACACACCGATAATACAACCGGCGATAACGTAGCCGCCATAAGTTTAAGAAGCACTATAACATCATAACTCATACTTTTCTGTCTCCATTCTTATCCCAGACATTATAAAAATCCCCAGTTTAATATCAGTACATTCTACCACCAAAATCAAACCGGGGAACATTTAATCCAATATATTATTTATTCAATTGTAAGGAAATCAGAAAATCCTGTTATATTAAACACTTCCTTAATATCATCTGATGCATTGACAATCTTAAGACCTTCCTTTGAAGATAATGTCTTATATGCTTTCAATATAACTCTAAGTCCTGCTGATGACACATATTCCAGTTTTTCCATATCTATAACCAACCCCTTCACATCATCAGATAGTTCCGATATCTCTTTCTCAAGTTCTGGTGCTGTAATAGTATCGAGGCGTCCCTCAAGGGCTAATACAGGTATCTCTTCATTCATTTTTTTAATAATAGTAAGACTCATAATAATCCTCATTTCTGCACACTTTCTATACATAATGATTTTGTGTCTGGTGTGCGCAGCACAAAATTCTTAAAGGAATCACAAACCTCATATCAGATTTAATTCTGCGATAAAAGCTATTTACAACATCTGATGCACAAATAATTGTGATAAAAATCTGATGCCAGTCTGGTTTTCACAGCACTAACTCTCATTCTCCAAAAGCTGTCACTTTGAATCAAATTCCAGTCTGTTAGTAGTACAACAAAAATATTATGATATAGTTATCAAAAAGTCAATAAATCGTTTATATTTAAATTATAAGAACTTTTACTTGTTACACCAATGTCATTTTACTATTTTATAAAACAATCTTTAACACATTTTTACCATCTATATATTGATAAATAAAATCCTTTGAAAGTTTCCTTACCATTAATATTCCCAGTCCTCCAGGCTCCCGCTCAGACACTGAAACTGTTAAATCAGGTTCACTGACATCAGTCGGGTCATATTTCATTCCGTCATCTTCAAATATCATTTTCAATTTATCATCATCATATATAACTATAATTTGTACATAAGAGGCTTTACTATAATAAACAATATTGGAATATATCTCATCCAATATTATTTGTGCTTTATTAGCTACTTTAACAGGAACTTCAAATGTTTCAAGTGTATTATCCATAAACTCTTTAACAGCAGAAACAGACGATTTATCAGGAACTGTTTTATATTCTGCCGTATTACATTTTTTTTCTAGCTTCATACTAATCCCCATTTCTACGCAAAGTTTCACTAAAATAACGCCGTTTATAAATCAACAACATGGCAATGCTAAGCACCAGTGACAACGCTTCTGCAACTCCCCATGACAGCCATAAGCCTTTTTCGCCAAATAATGCTGATAACCCAAATATGCAGGCTGATAAAATAACAAATGTCCTTACACCTGATAACAATGCTGATATTGCACCATTCGAAAATGCTGTAAACATTCCAGATGCAAATATATTAAAACCAGTAAATACACATGCAGGTATTACATATACCAGACATTTACATGTAAGCTCATAGAACTTTCTTGATTCTCCTGTCTGCCTGAAGAATACACCTGCTATATTTTTATAAAATAATGCAACAAATACAGTAACAAGAATGGTAAAAATTGCTGTTAATATAACCGAAAGTTTAAATATTTTTCTTCTCATGGAAACATTACCATTTCCATAATGATAGCTGAATAACGGTTCCACAGCCGTTGTAAGTCCCATGAATATTGCCATGACAATAAACTGTACATACAAATATACTGATACAACACTTACACCTATATCTCCATAGAACTTATATGCAAGCCAGTTCATAAAAAGTGCTGTTACCCCTGCTGCAAGATTAGATACCATCTCAGATGAACCATTATAACATAATTTAATTATTTTCTTGAATTCAATCTTTACAAAGCTGAAATGATACTTGCTGCCTCCCACAGGTGAGTAAAAATATAATGCATACAGAACTGGAACTATATATCCTATTATTGTTGCAATAGCTGCCCCTTTAGTTCCCCATGCAAAATACTTCATAAACATATAGTCAAATACAATATTCAATACACCACCTACTATTATAAGTACTCCTGCTGTAACTGTCCTTCCCTCTCCAATAATAAGAATGCCAAGAACTGTCTGTAGCATGATTGCTGGAGCACATACAGTAAGAACCATATAATAAAACTTCAGATACTGTATATTAGCCTCTGATGCCCCAAGCATTTTCATAATAGGTTCTGCAAATATAACACCAACTATTGCAAAAATCACACTTATAATTATAGATACTATAAGCGTCTGTGAAAATCTACGATCAGCCTCTTCCTTTCTGCCTCTTCCTATAAGTTCAACAATCATGGCGTTTCCACCCGTTCCCATCATCATTCCCATTGCAAGAAGCAGGCTTATAACTGGATAATATAGATTAACCGCCGATATAGCATAAGGTCCGACATATTTTTCTATAAACATGCCATCAACGATCTGATATATCGCTATAAATACAAAAGTAAATATACTTGGCAGAACGAACAAACAAAGCGAACCAATGTTGTAATCACGCTCTAATTCAGCATTATCATTTTTATTATCTTTTATTATCTTTTTTTCATCCATTTCAACCACCAGTTTTCACTTAAAAATCCGCCTTCACCTGCAGATTTTGATATTTCCCTTCCAAGCTTCTTTATAAGCACACTTTCATCACCTATGTGTTCTACTAACGCATCAATTGTAGCACAATATATTTTTCTATATCTGTCAATACTATTATCATTGTAAAGACTTGCCGCATAATCTATCATCATGACAACACCCTCATCCTTGTTAAGTATTTCAAGATCCATAATATTCTGAGAAGCAAGTTTTTCATTTTCAAGTTCGACCTCTCCAATAAGACCTGGAATCTCTCCAAGATTTCTTATATCATCCTGATAAAGAACACATGCGTAATCATCTTCTACAACATTATTGTTGCTTTCTATATATGGATAACAGCTATGAGTTATACCACTATTAATCTGCTCAATAACATCATCATATAATTCCTTAAGGGTCGTATTCTGTGTAAACTGTACACCAACAGGAAGATTTCTAAACAACAGACCAACTGATGACATTTCATTAAGATCATTTCTTCCATTATATATCCATGAAAGCATAATATCTGGTTTTTTCTCATATATTGCATTAGCTATGGCTGAGACTGTTATAAAGAACCCATTTCTTGATACACCATATTTTTCACCTATAATATCAAGCTGTTTTTCATTAACAGGAAGCATAACAAATACTTCATTATCTTTATTTTCTCTTGTAACATTATCTGTTGATATATGTCTGCACCAGTTGACACCAGAATACCTGTTTTCAAAATAATCCCTGCTTTCTTTATAAAAGTCAGATTCAACCTGTTTTTCTCTCTTATCTATAATGTAATAATAATAGTCTTTTGCAAGATCCTGTCCTGCATATGCAGTAAGAACATTAGTAAAGAATACTTTCGATGAAGTTCCATCAAATATTGTATGATGGACATCCATAAAAAGATATCCAGCTTCTTCTGTTTCAAATACCCTGAATCTGGCAAGCCTTGATTTAATAATCTTAAATGGTTTAACCAGAGTCTTTTTTATCTGTTCAAGTTCTGATTCTGATATTTTTTCAAGCTTCACCTCTTCAAAATTATCCTCTGAATATTTCTGGCATATTTCACCATCTTCGTTAAAGAAAAATTCAGTCATAAATACAGGCTGGTTTCTGATGGTTTTATTAAGTGCATCTACAAGCATATCCATATCCATGATATCTTTGTCAAACTTAATCATATTATACAGGTTGTACATAGTTGAATCTGGTGTATACAACTGATAATCAATCATATATATCTGCTCAGTTGTCAGAGGGTAAACCTTCCTTAAAGCCTCGTCATTTATCTCATCCGGAGATTCTCCATCTGTTACATGTTCCCTGTAAAGCTCCGCTATCTTTTCCGGAGTATGTCCCCTGAATATATCTGTAGCTGTAAGTCCTGGAAGTTTAACTTCTTCCAGCACATCCATAGAGCCCAGTGAATCACCACCAAGCTGGTAGAAATCGTCCTTTATGCCTATCTTTTTTATTTCAAGTACCTTTGCAAATGCATTACAAAGTGCTGTTTCTATATCATCCCTTGGAGCTACATAGTCATCCTGATAGTCATCAAAGACTGGTGCTGGAAGTGCTTTTCTGTCCATCTTTCCAGTTGCTTTTAATGGCACTTCATCTATATGTATAAAAAACGATGGCAGCATATAATATGGAAGATATTTTTCCATAGCTTTTCTCGTCTTTTCAAAATCCACCTTCATATTTTTAAGATAATATACACAGATGAATACTTTTCTTCCATCGTCAAATATTCTTGCTGCTGCCCAGTCGATACCAAGTACCTTTTTTGCAACACCTTCTATTTCACCTGGTTCAACTCTGTTACCATTAATCTTAACCATATCATTAAGACGGCCACATATAATAAGTCTGCCTTCTGAATCAAACTTTCCAAGATCTCCAGTATGATATATCCCATCTTTAAAAGCTTCGGCTGTCTGTTCAGGAAGATTAATATATCCTCTTACATAAGGATTCTCAAAACATACTTCTCCTTCCTGTCCTTCTTCTGCTTCATTTCCATTCTCATCAAGAAGCATTATTTTATATCCGCATTCAGACTTGCCGACTGGCGTTTCATCATACTTCTTATCAATAAGAAAATGTGCTACCGCAAAGCCAGCCTCACTCATCGTATAAAAATTATGTATTTTTAAACCTTCAAGATATACTCCATTCGCAGGTTCTGAACCTATAATGCAGAATCTTAACATTGGTGGCTTTTTATTCATCTTTCTGATATAAGAAGGTGTGAGAAATGTTCCTGTAATCTTATTTTTTAATAAAAACATGAGCATCTGCATAGGATTTTTTACAACCGAATATGGAACAACATTTATGTATATTGCCTGCACAAGACCTGAAAATATTATTGTCACTGAAGCCACAAAATTAAGAGGTGCAACAAGTGCAAATCTGTCATCCGGCTTAGTAAGTGGTTCACAGGATGTCATTGTGCTTGCATTGATAATTCTGTCAATATTTCCATATTCATGAAGTACTCCTTTAGGATTTCCAGTAGTTCCTGATGTATATACCGCAAAAGCTGCTGCATGCTCATCTAAAGGCTCATATCCCCCTATAGGCTTAACATGCTGTATATCTGCCCACACAGCTGCATCAATAACAAGCTTACATCCGCAATCTTTTTTAATAAATTCAATTCTTTCCGGTGCATAATTATCTTCAACTATAACAAAGGCTGCCCCTGCTCTTAACACACCACCAAGTGCAATAATAGGATGAATACCTCTTGGAAGACATATCATAACAAAATCTTCTTTACCTATACCTGCATTTTTAAGATATGCATATACTCTTCCTGTCAGCTCATAATACTGACTATATGTAACTCCTTTTATTGCATCATCTGCAAGAATAATTTTATCTTTATATTCAGCAGCGTTCTTTTCCATTATTTTTAATATATTGTACACTTTATCTCTCCATTTCCATTATTATAATATTAAGATGTTAGAATCAAAAGTCTTATTATACAAGCATAAACGACTTTAAACCTTTTGTTGTTTACGTCACTATCAATCTGACGTTGTGCTTGAATTAGCATTCTGAACATATGCAATAATCTGAAGCACACGATATACTAATTCAAGTAAAGATATAATCATATCATTAACATATTCAATATTATAAAGCTTAAACAGCTTTTTTGCCATTATAATCTCTTCATCACTTGCAAGACCTTGCGCTTTCATAATCTCAATAGCCTTTGCCTGTGCTTTTTTCTCTGTTTTAAGAACAAGTATCGACATTA
>DJDY01000088.1:0-3464 GCA_002435585.1 Lachnospira sp. UBA5912 | reverse complement strand
CACATTACAAATGAAACTATATATATAACTGTTCCTACAACTGAACATATAATAAGTGCCATACAGTTAGTACTTTTAATTACAAATATATCAAGCAATGCACCTATAATGATAAGTGGAATAAATGCAAGTGGTCCAAAATATATGATTGGCGTCATTCTTATGCGAGCTTTCATATCTGTATCCTTGTCCTTATCTAGAATAGCAAGCGAAGCCTTCTGTGCTGCCATAGTAAGAGAAGTCACACTGTCCTTTTTCCACGTGAGTCTTCTTAAACGTACCTTTTTGAAATAGTGGCTGTAACTGTTGCCAAACATAATAGAACCTGTTTTAGTTACTTTTATATGTGATAAATCATTGTTATCAAGTATTACTCTTGCAACCTGCTCACCTGTTTTACCACAACTGTTTTTCTTACGATTATACCTGGAGTAAGATATTCCCAGCCATATAGCTACAACAAGAGCAAAAACCGATAAAATAATAATTGCAAGTATAATAACTCCCATTGTCGTAATAATACTATCAGAAACGCCATCGAGATTAATATCTGCATACCCGCTTACGAATTCTCTGATAAATTCTTTCATATATACCTCCTTTTTGTACGTACCTGGATTCTAAACACACAGGATCTTTCTAACCGATGGGGTTAGACTTTAAGAACCGCCTCAACATCATTACATAACACTATAACATACTAATGTTGCCTTTATGTTGCTTTTTACTTTTTTATTATGATACAGCCAAATATATAATCAACTATCAATTTTCTGTCTTTCAGCAAGTTTATACCAAGGTCATACTGGCAGCAGCACTATAATCGCTTATTCTTCTGATTACGCAGGCTCTTTATTGCTGTTGTTATCTTAATTGGGTTACCATATCTAAGCGTTCCCATTCTATATATAGATGATCCTATCATTCCAACTCCAATAATACTTGCAATAAGTATTATAAATGAAACAACTATCTCCCATACTGTTACATTTCCCATAGCAACACGTGCAAACATAGCACTATATGAACTAAATGGAAGGTATGAAAGTACCTTCATGGCCACACCATCTATATTGGCGAGCTGTAAAAGTGTAACAAAATACACAATCATAATAACAATCTGTACACTTCCAACACTCTTATTAAGATCTTCAGTTTTAGATACAAGCGCACCAAATGCTCCATATATAAATGTATAGAAAAGTACTCCGCCAAGTCCAAATAACACATATGTAACAAGCACATTTGAAGGGATATCCAGGAACATGTCAAGCAATCCGCCCCACACGCTCTGATTAAGCTTATAAGAGCCAAGCAAAGCTATCATAAGTACTCCAACCTGGCACAGTGCTGCTACAGTTCCTGCAAGCACCTTTCCAAAAAACAAGACCCTGGTATCTGCACTAGTAACAAGCACTTCTATAGTTCTGTTTGACTTCTCCTGGGTAACTGAAGTTGCTACCATAATTCCATAGAATACTATTATCATAAATATAACAATAATTAGTATATAACAATATATGTAATTATTCCCCATATCCTTGCCAAGTACAGTTGTTTCACTGTTTATCTGTGGATTAAAAGCATCCATTATCTCTTCGTAATTAAGATTATGTGCACTACAGTATGCAATCTGGTTTATAGCTATAAGCACCTGGGCAAACTGCTCATTAGTACTGTCTGACATACTCTTGTTATATACAACATACTCATAATCGGTAAGGCTATGAACTATAAATCCTTCCTTCGCCTCTTCCTTAGATATCTTATCCTTAAGTGCACTTTCTGACACTTCCTTTTCCACTTTCATATCATCAAATGCAGACTGAAACACCTGAATATCAGACAAAGCACCTGACTCATCATATATAAGTATTATATTCCCATCACCGGTATCCTTATCTGCTTTATCGTTGTCAGCTTTGCTGTCACTAGCTTCCTCAGTATCCTTGTTAACACCTGTAATTGCACTGATATCTATAAATCTTGGCACAAACATAACGGCAGCAGCTATTACAGCTATTACAATAGTGCTTATTACATAAGACTTATTCTTAAGATAAGTCATAAGCTCATATTGAAGAACCACACCTAACTTTTTCATCAGCGTACACCTCCCTCAACAGCTTCTTTATGTTCATTGTTTTCACTTTGTGACAGCTTATCATCTGCATTACTGCTATCACTGCCTGCATCATTATTATTCCTGCTTTCTGATGCTTTGTCATCTTCTATATCATCACCTGCAAGTGAAACGAATATATCATTAAGAGATGGCTTATAGGTTTCAAAGTGCTCCACATCTATGCCACACTCAATTATTCTCTTTAATATATATGTCCTTGATGTACTACTTATATTTTTAATAATTATTTCTTCCTTTGTTCTCCCGGTTTCCACTATAACATCTGAAAGTTTATTCTTTATAATCTCTGAGAGTTCATCAAGTCCTTTAGTAACATCAGATATAACCAGCTGGTTCTCACCATATTCTTTCTTGATATCCTTAAGGTTACCTGACAGTGCTATATTTCCCTTATTTATTATAGCTATGTCACGGCAGAACTCCTCAACATAACTCATCTGATGACTTGAAAATATAACTATTCTTCCTTCTTCTATAACTTCCGTTACAACATCCTGAAGAATCTTTGAATTCACAGGATCAAGTCCACTGAATGGCTCATCAAGTATAACTATCTCTGGTTCACATGCAAGAGTTGAAGCAAGCTGCACCTTCTGCTGGTTACCCTTTGACAACGTTTCCAACTTTCTGTTAGTATACTCATCTATCTCCAGACGTTTTAACCACCTATTGGCATTATGTACTGCCTCTTTTTTTGATATTCCTCTAAGTCTTGTAAGATAAACTATCTGTTCAAGTACTGTTTTCTTAGGATATAATCCTCTTTCTTCCGGCAGATAACCTATAAGATGCTTCTTAGGATTAAATGGCTTGCCATCAAGATATACCTCTCCTGAATCCGCCTTAAAAACATCCATAATAATTCTTATGGTAGTCGTCTTACCGGCACCATTTCTTCCTAAAAGTCCAAGTGCACTGCCACTTTCAACCTCGAAAGAAATACCATGTAAGACCTGGTTGTCTTCAAAAGACTTTGTAAGATTTCTTACTTCCAGCTTCATTAATTGTTCTCCTCTCATATTTGTAAAACTTTTATAATAATTGTATTATACAAGATAACATTTTGACAGTCAAATTTTTATATTTTTATATAAATTACTCTTCTTCCCACTCATTCTTAATGATACATGTTCAGCCTAAATACTATTCCAAAAAATATACTTAAAAAAGAGCCTGGAACAAGTAAACTCGCCCCAGACTCTTTAGTCAGTTATGCACGCACACTGTGCTCATAATATAACATAATAATATATTATATTGTTTATTTATGTAATTACTGTGGCTGCTTTCCGATATAAGCAAGGATACCACCATCAAC
>DJDY01000060.1 GCA_002435585.1 Lachnospira sp. UBA5912 | reverse complement strand
CCATGGAATAATTCCAGATAATAAGCACCCTCTGCTTTAACTAATGGTGCTATTTCTTCAGTATCAAACTTAGAATCATAAGCCTTGTCAATACAGTTCTTTAACTCTTCTTCTGTAAAGTCATCAAGCATAAGCTTCATAACTTCATAAGCAACTTCCTTATAAGACATCTTTGAAAGTTCTTCTAAGCTCTTATCTAATGAAGGAATAGATTCTGGTACGAATAATCCACCATCTGGAGCAAGTCCCTTTAATATAGCCTGTGAAGCTGTTACTCTTACATTATCATCCCTTGTACTTCTGTAAAATAAACTCATCTTGTATTCCACCTTTTTATTTTATTGAGGTGAATCTTGATTATTATGATGCCGTATCTTATTATTATTGATATTCACTGCATATTTATTCATATACAGACATGACCCATATAACATCCTTCATAATCAGATTCCTGCTAAAATGCTTTAAACAGAAAATATTATACAACAAGGCATACAGGAAAAACAATAGGTATATTGAATTATTCGCAATTTCATAATAAAATAAGTTATTGTTCAGAAACATGCAGGAGCTAAATATGCTATTGCTCACAGACATGCATAATCTGATTAACAAGGATAAAAATACATCAGACAGGAGATTAAAATTGGCTACCGGAGTTTACAAAACAAGAAAAAAGGATGGCTCTGTATATTACAGGGTATCATTAACATATAAATCTAAACATATAAGCATCGGAAGCTATGATGATGAATGCGTTGCTTCCAATATTTACAGGATAGCCTCCAACATTCTTTCCATGCCTGATACCTACTATATAGATGCTGAATTACATGCAACATCATATAAGCAATGTTTAGATTCTGTTCCAGGCTTCAGTACTGATTTTCCATATTCCAAGTTTATAAGCCTTATAAACTATCGTGATAACGGACTATATATTAAAACACCAGTTTATTTATGTGACAAATCTTTTTTATATTTTCTGAATCCAGAAAACACTCTTATTTTCTCTATTGACGACCTCTTTTATTACTCTAACCATACTATTATGTGCCGTGGAGGATATTATTTCGTCAATGATTATGGAATGCAGACAAGCATACTTTCAAGATTCGGTATAAGAAATCACTCTGTCAAAGGAAAAGACTACATATTCCGCAATGGTGACGAACACGATTACCGGTATGAAAACATATGTGTCATTAACAAATACAATGGTGTCAGCCAGATTGAAAAGAACGGAAGAATAATGTATCAGAGCCGCATACACATTAATGGCGACTTCATAATAGGCATATATCAAACAGAAAATGAAGCTGCAATAGCATACAACAAAGCCGCTGATATGCTTGAACCTGTGCATACAGCCATGTATACAAGAAATTATATTGAGGACTTATCACACATAGCATATGCTTCTATATACAACAATATCAAAATATCCAAAAAACTTCTTAACTATATTGCTTCTTTATAAATATTGCCTCTTTATAAAATGCTCACAATCTATTAATCAAAAACATACATGGAGCTGCCACAATATGAACATATACACCAGAATATCACATAGATAAGCAGCCATATTGTTAAATCAATACCTATCTGTATCCGACGTATATATTTCTTATTGCAGCAGCTCCATATTTAGCAAATTACTTTATACTATTATGCTGATTGTATATCTATACTTCTTAATACAACACATAGCTTTTAGTTATTCTTATTATTAATATAATTAACAAGTCCCTCTGCTTTAATAATCTTCTGCATGAATTCAGGGAATGCCTGTCCCTGGAATGTCTGACCTGTTGTCTTATCTGTGATAACGCCGCTGTCAAAATCTATAGCCACATCATCACCAGCATTAATTGCCTTTGCAGCTTCTTTACACTCAATAATAGGAAGTCCTATATTGATTGAGTTTCTATAGAATATCCTTGCAAATGTTTCTGCAATAACGCAGCTTACACCTGCTGCCTTTATAGCTATAGGTGCATGTTCTCTTGAAGAACCACATCCAAAGTTTTTGTTAGCTACGATGATATCTCCCTTATGAACATTTTTGACGAAATCTTTATCTATATCTTCCATACAGTGCGTAGCGAGTTCTGCTGGATCAGAAGAATTAAGATATCTTGCAGGAATAATAACATCTGTATCTACATTGTCGCCGAATTTAAACACTCTTCCTTCTGCTTTCATATAATCCTCGATTCCTGTGCATTATATTGCACTATTTTTATGATATGAGTGTCAAAAATAAATTTTGTCACTCACTTATGTGTCAGAATTGCTCCATTGCTTTGCAATTCACGCAATCATCACCATTATAATCCAAGTTCTGATGGCTGGCTTATCTTTCCAGTAACTGCACTTGCCGCTGCAACTGCAGGGCTTGCAAGATAAATCTCTGAATCAACATGTCCCATACGCCCAACAAAGTTTCTGTTAGTTGTTGATACACATCTTTCACCCTCAGCAAGTATACCCATATATCCACCAAGACATGGTCCACATGTAGGTGTGCTTACAACTGCTCCAGCCTTTATAAATGTCTGTATAAGACCTTCATCTATAGCCTGCATATATATCTTCTGTGTCGCAGGGATAACTATTACTCTTAATCCCTTGGCAACATTTCTGCCGTCCAATATCTTAGCCGCACATCTTAAGTCATCTATACGTCCATTAGTACATGAACCAATAACTACCTGGTCTATCTTAATATCATCTATAGAATCAACAGTATGTGTATTCTCTGGAAGATGTGGGAATGCTACTGTTGACTTAATTGTAGAAAGATCTATATCATACACCTCATCATATTCTGCATCATCATCAGCCGTATATTCAACAAATGGTCTCTTAGAATGTTCCTTCATATATTCTCTTGCAAGATCATCAACAGGGAATATACCATTCTTTCCACCAGCTTCAATAGCCATGTTAGCAATAGTAAATCTGTCATCCATAGTAAGAGTTGATACGCCAGGGCCTGTGAATTCCATAGACTTGTAAAGTGCACCATCAACACCTATCATACCAATGATATGAAGAATAACATCCTTACCACTTACCCACTTATTAAGCTTTCCTGTAAGGTTGAACTTAATAGCAGAAGGAACCTTAAACCATGCTTTACCTGTAGCCATGCCTGCTGCCATATCCGTAGAACCAACACCTGTAGAAAATGCTCCGAGTGCTCCATATGTACATGTATGTGAATCAGCACCTATAATAACATCGCCGGCTACTGTAAGTCCCTGTTCTGGTAAAAGTGCATGTTCAATACCCATCTGACCTACTTCAAAATAGTTAGTAATATCATGCTTTGCTGCGAACTCTCTTACACATTTGCAATGTTCTGCTGACTTAATATCCTTATTAGGAACAAAATGATCTGGTACAAGAGCTATCTTGTCCTTATCAAAAACTGTCTTAACAGTCATCTTATCCATCTCATGTATAGCAACTGGAGATGTAATATCATTACCAAGAACAAGATCTAAGTCTGCCTCTATCAACTGTCCTGCTTTAACTTCAGAAAGACCTGCATGTGCTGCAAGTATCTTCTGTGTCATAGTCATTCCCATTATACTTTATCCTCCTTATTGGCTGTAATATTATTATTTTACAGTATATTCATATATATTGCAAGATATTGCAATATTGCATATAAGCCACGTAAATATAAGCCATTGAAAAATTGCATGTAAGTATTAAAAGCCTTTATGCATACAATTCACGCAATCTTTACAGCATCATTTCAATGAATACCTGAATGTTATATTGCCATGTTCAACTGACACCTCCGCATATGCCCCACTTATAACAGGCATAGCTGGTGGAAGATGTCCTATATCAGCATCCATAATAACCGGAACATTATATTTTCCTGCTATTCCAAGCACAGCACTGTACTGGTCAAGTCCCATCATATCCTGTCCAAACACAAGAGGTCTTCCTATGACGAATGCCCTGACATACTTAAACCATCCTGCCTTTTCCATCTGCCACATTGCACGCCTTATAGCAAACACATTAAGATCACAGCTCTCAAGAAACCATATTATTCCATCTTCCTTGTATTTTTCATTAAAATCCTCAACTTTGTCATATCCAGTGCCAGTCAGATTAACCAGACAATCCATACAGCCTCCAATAAGCCTGCCATGCACATGTATACCAGTGTTTTCATCCATATCTACAACCGGAGTATCATATTCTTTGTTGCCGTTAAAGCATCTAAGCACCTTTTGCTCTGTAAGATTATACTCTGGTGTCGGATTATCTTCACTCTTTAAAGATTCCTTCTCCCACATATCATAACCACTGACTGTAAGTTTTTTACCTGTCAGTACATCCAGTGCATCCTTCTGTGATTCATGCAGTCTGTCAGCTCCAAATGCTGCAGCACACGGACCATATATACTTGCTGTATCAGCTATCGTATTAAGAAGAAATGTAAGATTAGTGTTGTCGGAATATCCCATAAACCACTTTGGCTTTGATGACTTTATCTTATCCCAGTCAACGTATTCCAGTATCTCACACATCAACTCTCCTCCACCACATGATATAAGTACATCATTATCCTGTGAAGCATACATATCACTCAATTCCATTCCGCATAACTGCGGAGTATTGCTTATGCCAACTCCTTTTGCCTCATATACATTAGGCCCGTTTTCTATTGCATAGCCCATCTTGTTTAATCTGTCCTGTGCCTTTTTAAAACCTGTAATATAAGGCTCCGTTGCACAGCCAAATGATGGTGCAACGAAGCCTATATTTCCATTACAGTCAAGAAAATGTGGATACCTCATATTCTTCTCCCTTAATTATAAATACTTCTTAACTTTATTAATCGCATTAGNNATCCTCATTTCTGCGCACTTTTTCATAACAATCCTGTGTCAGGTGCGCACAGACACAAATCTCAGGTGTAAGAACCTGTTTCCACACTTTTTATGAAAGTTTTTTCATCTTACCTATAGCATTAGCTTCTATGATTACTTCACAGTTTTCCTTGATCCACAATACACGCTCTTCCCTGTCAGAGTCTGTTCTTCCATACTCACTTATAACATTACATATCGTGGTATATCTGTCCTTAGAACATCTGCCTTTTTCAAGCAAAAGATAATATACATCATTTTTCTTATAAAGGCTGTTAGCTACACCCCATATCTTAGGGCATACATAACACATCTGCTCAAAATCATCAAAACTGTCAAAACTATATACAGCAAATCCAACAGTAACAACTTTACTCACATGCTTTCCATTGACATTATTCTTATTGTAAAGACTATCAGGATTGATTGATGAACTGTTATTATTCCCTTTCTTCATTTCATCAAATATATCCTTTATCTTGTCAAACGCAGTGAATTCTGCTGCTTTCGCTTCCTCTCCAGGATTTTTTATGACATTGCCTTTAGTGTCATCATCTGTCTTATATGAAGAAAATGCCTTAGCTGCTCTTTCTCCAACCTGTCTTAACATATTACCAAAATCATCTTTTCCAGATGATACAGTAAGAAGTATAGAATGATCTGGCTGTGGAGCAAGCTGAAGAGACATAACACCACCATTCATCTCTACATCTATATTCTTAGCCGCTTCCTCCATAACAACTTCCAACAGATTATGTATCTTATCTGTATCATTCCTGAAGAAATCATCTAAAGTTATATCATTATCCTCAAGGTCTTCTTCCATAAGCAGACATTGAAACTTGTTGTCATCTATCTTTTTAAACTCCATATATCATTCCTCTATTCTTTATCCTACATTAATATTTTATAAGCCATTTAATAATAACATATATTTTATTACAGGTCAAAGTATACTTTGTTTAAACTCTCATTTAAGCTGTCATTCACGCTTGTATTTTGACACTTACATCATAATATGATAGATTACTTAAGAAATATTAATAATATATTAAAAGTCTTATTATGTGGGTATGAACTACATTTTCACTCCTGCAGAATAATATCCTGGAATCATATTATATAAAGAAAGAAGGCATAGATTTTAACATGACAATTAAAAAATTATTACATTCATCAATCATAGCTTTAACAGCGGCAGGACTTATATGCTCAGGCATATTAACCGGTGCTAACGCATCGTATGTTCTTGCTGATGATAACATCACTGATTCACAGGCATCTTCCATAAATATATCCGTAGAAAAGGTTTCTGATTCAGTTCCTTACGATATATCAGCCGGTTTAACAGATGGTTCATATGATACCACAGAGGATGTATCAAAGGATGACTACATATCAATAGAATCGGATGAACCGATGTATGGTGTATATATTCTATGGAGCAGTGAAGTATGCGACTACACTATAAGCTATAACAGCAACAACAACATTTCAGATAATAACAACAAGAATACTAAAACAATTCAGTGCGGTAAATATGGTTATCTGCATGATTACATACCCATAGAAGAAGGCACCACTTCCCTGACAATAAAAACCTCAGATGATATGTCCATATCTGACATATATGCTTATTCAGAGGGAACTCTTCCTTCATCTGTCCAGATATGGCAGCCACCTTGTAATAATGATACAGATATCCTTGTATTCTCAAC
>DJDY01000072.1:1300-3885 GCA_002435585.1 Lachnospira sp. UBA5912 | reverse complement strand
GGTGCTATCAATCCATCATATACAACAGGACAGAAGATGTCTAAGGCAGTTATGAACACAGTTATAGGTATGGGTACAGTATTTATAGTACTTATATTTATTTCATTCATAATCAGCTTGTTTAAGTATATAAGTGTTTTTGAGAATAAGAAAAAAGCTAAGAATGATGCATCAGCAGATGCTCAGGGTGTTAATAATGCAATAGCACAGATTGTTTCTAATGAAGAACAGGATGAAGAGGTAGATGACCTTGAACTTATCGCTGTTATAACAGCAGCTATTGCGGCATCAGAGAATACATCTACAGACGGACTTGTTGTTCGTTCAATCAGAAAGGTTAATAGCAGGAGGAAATAATTATGAAGAATTATACAATAACAGTTAATGGTAATGTATATGATGTTACTGTAGAAGAAGGAACAGGAAGTGGTGCAGCACCTAAGGCAGCAGCACCTAAAGCAGCTCCAAAGGCAGCACCTAAGGCAGCAGCACCAGCCGGTGCACAGGGCGCAGTAAAGGTTAATGCACCTATGCCAGGTAAGATTCTTAAGGTTAATGCAACAGCAGGCGCAGCTGTAAAGAAGGGTGACGTGTTAGTTGTCCTTGAAGCTATGAAGATGGAAAATGAAATCTGTGCACCACAGGATGGTACAGTTGCAACAGTTGAATGCGCAGCTGGTGATTCTGTAGAGTCAGGTAAAGTATTAGTTTCTATGAACTAATTGATAGCCATATATCAAATTAGAAGTGTAGAGATAATATACGGAGGTAAAAAATGGAATATATTTTATCAACATTGGGAAACCTCGTACACCAGACAGCATTCTTTAACCTCACATGGGGTAACTACCTGATGGTTCTGGTTGCACTGTTTTTCATGTATTTGGCGATTAAAAAAGAATATGAACCTCTGCTTTTAGTACCTATTTCTTTTGGTATGTTACTTGTTAATCTTTTCCCTGATATTATGTTATCTATTGAAGATTCAAGTAATGGAGTAGGTGGTTTGTTACATTACTTTTATTTATTAGATGAATGGAGTATTCTTCCATCACTTATTTTCCTTGGAGTTGGTGCAATGACAGACTTTGGTCCACTTATTGCCAATCCAAAGAGCTTCCTTTTAGGAGCAGCTGCACAGTTTGGTATTTTTGCAGCATATATAATGGCTATATTTATGGGATTCCCAGATAAAGCTGCCGCAGCTATATCTATCATTGGTGGAGCCGATGGTCCTACATCAATCTTCCTTGCAGGTAAGCTTGGACAGACAAAGTATATGGGTCCTATAGCAGTTGCAGCATATTCATATATGTCTTTAGTACCTATTATACAGCCACCTATTATGAAGTTATTAACTACTAAGAAAGAAAGAGAAGTCAAGATGGAACAGTTAAGACCTGTATCTAAGCTTGAAAAGATTCTTTTCCCTATCGTAGTTACAATAGTTGTTGTACTTATACTTCCAACAACAGCACCACTTGTAGGTATGCTTATGCTTGGTAACTTATTCAGAGAATCAGGTGTTGTTAAGCAGCTTACAGAAACAGCATCTAATGCACTTATGTATATCGTAGTTATCATACTTGGTACATCTGTAGGTGCTACAACAAGTGCAGAAGCATTCCTTAATCTTGATACATTAAAGATAGTTGCACTTGGTCTTATCGCTTTCTGTTTTGGTACAGCAGCGGGTGTTGTATTTGGTAAGATTATGTGTAAGGCTACACATGGTAAGGTTAATCCACTTATCGGTTCAGCAGGTGTATCTGCGGTTCCTATGGCAGCCAGAGTTTCACAGAAGGTTGGTTCTGAGGCAGATCCTTCTAACTTCCTTCTGATGCATGCTATGGGTCCTAATGTTGCTGGTGTTATTGGTACAGCGGTTGCAGCGGGTACATTTATGGCGATGTTTGGTATCATGTAAAACGGACTAAGAGGCTCTAAGCCTGCAAAATACGCAGGCTAAGACCCTCTAAGTCCGTAAGGAAATTGCCATAGGCAATTTCGCTTAAGCTAGAAAGTATTGCGCTTGTGGTACGCAGGCAAAGACCCTCTAAGTCCGTAAGGAAATTGCCATAGGCAATTTCGCTTAAGCCAGAAGGTATTGCGCTTGTGGTACGCAGGCTAAGACTTTCTAAATTCGTTAGAAGTGTTTTCACAGATCTATGGAGTTGTAGGTTAGAATATTTAAGCCTATTTCCGGAGTTTGTGAAATTAACTCAAGAGGAGCTTGTTTTATAGAGACTAAGGTTCTCATAATCAATTTATTACTTTATATATAGAAATATATAGGAGGAGTTTAAGATGGCAGATCAGGTTAAAAAACCATTAAAGATAACTGAGACTGTATTAAGAGATGCTCATCAGTCACTTATTGCTACAAGAATGACTACAGAGCAGATGCTTCCAATCGTAGATAAGATGGATAAGGTTGGATATCACTCAGTTGAGTGCTGGGGTGGTGCTACATTTGATGCATCACTTCGTTTCCTTAAGGAAGATCCTTGGGAAAGACTTCGTAAGTTAAGAGATGGTTTTAAGAATACAAAGTTACAGATGTTATTCAGAGGACAGAATATCCT
>DJDY01000072.1:0-1179 GCA_002435585.1 Lachnospira sp. UBA5912 | reverse complement strand
GATATAATCAGAATATTTGACTGTTTCAATGATTTAAGAAATCTTAAGTCATCAGTTGAGGCAGTTAAGCTTGTTAAGAAAGAAAATCCTAAGGCTCATGCACAGATAGCACTTTGCTATACTCTTGGTGATGCATATACTCTTGACTACTGGAAAGAAACAGCTAAGAGAATTGAAGATATGGGTGCAGATTCTATCTGTATTAAAGATATGGCAGGACTTTTAGTGCCGTATGAAGCAACACGTCTCGTAACTGCATTAAAAGAAGCAACAGATATTCCTATCGAGCTTCATACACACTATACAAGTGGTGTCGGTGGAATGACCTACTTAAAGGCAGTAGAGGCAGGAGTAGATATCATCGATACGGCAATGTCTCCATTTGCGATGGGAACAAGCCAGCCGGCAACAGAAGTTATGGCTGAGACATTCCGTGGTACAGAATTTGACACAGGATTTGACCAGAAGCTTTTAGGCGAGATTGCAGATTACTTCCGTCCAATCCGTGAGAAATATCTGGCAAATGGCTTGATGAGTCCAAAGGTACTTGGTGTAAACATTAAGACTTTAATGTATCAGGTTCCAGGTGGAATGCTTTCAAACCTTGTATCTCAGTTAGAGCAGCAGGGAGCATCCGATAAGTTCTATGAAGTATTAGAAGAAGTACCAAAGGTACGTAAAGACTTCGGTGAACCACCATTAGTTACACCATCCAGCCAGATTGTCGGAACACAGGCTGTATTAAACGTACTTACTGGAGAACGCTATAAGATGATTACAAACGAGTCTAAAGCCCTTCTTCGTGGAGAGTATGGTCAGACTGTAAAACCGATGAACAAAGAAGTACAGAAAAAGGCAATCGGAGACGAGAAGCCTATCACCTGTCGTCCAGCCGATCTTCTTGAGCCAGAACTGTCCAAGATTGAGGCAGAGATGAGCCAGTGGAAAGAACAGGATGAAGATGTACTTACTTACGCCCTGTTCCCACAGGTAGCAACCGAGTTCTTCAAATATAGAGCTGCACAGGAGAATAAGATTGATCCTGCGAAGGCAGATGTGGAGAATGGAGCATATCCGGTGTAGGATTGACATGAGTTAAAAACAGACGAACCCCCACAACTTTATAGATAGCAAATGTGAAGATTTCGCTGCGTAGAAAATGCTCAGCCGCATTTTTAC
>DJDY01000135.1 GCA_002435585.1 Lachnospira sp. UBA5912 | reverse complement strand
ACTGGGCTGGACCATATATGTACAGCCGTCAGATAGTAGTTGTAAATAAAGACAGCGGAATAGAAAGTATTGCAGATCTTAAAGGCAAAAGAGTGGCAGTGCAGGTAACTTCCAAGCCAGAGTATATATTATCCCATGCGAATGTGCCTGCTGATACATCAGATAATAGGATTTCTGTCACAGACAGCAGTGTATTAAAAAATGGTGTGAAAGTGCCGCAGGTTGGTGTGCTGTACAGTATGTCCACAATGGAAGAATTATTTGCGAGTATGAGAAAAGGATATGTTGATGCCATAGCAGGACACGAAAATGCTATGAATATATTCATACAATCCAATGAGGAGCGTTTCAGTGTGCTTCCTGAAGAATTAAGCATATCAGAGCTTGGAGTTGCATTTTCACTTAACAATGACAGTGGGATTGATAAGAAGCTTACTGAGGTGCTTAATGAAATGAAGGCAGATGGTACAATACAAAGCATAGCCGAGAAATATGGAATTGACGTTAGTATGTCAGTATGGGGGAATTAATGGAAGATAAGAGTAGAATATGGGGCATATCAGATGTTAAAGCATTTCTGATATCAATAATTACAGGATTTATATTAGTAACAATAGTAGCTGTTATATTTACAGAAATAAGCAATGAAACGGTTAATAAGACGGCGGACAAGGTGCTGGATTTTGTACAGACTAGAGTTCATACTTATGAATATTATACACAGAATGATAAAGTAAAAAGCCTGTACAGACTTTCTGATAAGACACAGGAATTAGTAAGGTGTATGCAGTATGAACAGGATATTGATACATTTTTAGATGAATATATGTATAACCAGAGGCTTGATGGAATAGTTGTTCTTGACGGTGAGGGTGAATGTGAATATTACAGGGGAATGGAATATACGGGTGTTAATTCAGTGATAGACAGCAGTAATGTAAAAGATGTGATTGAACACCCGCAGAAGGTATATATAACAAGAGTTAATGCCCAGTCAGGGCGCATAACATATACCGAAAGCCAGAATGATGAACTTTTTGATATTGCTGTTGTTGCAAGAAAAGATGTTAAAGGAGCTGTTATTACATATGTAAAGAAGAATGAGTGGTATGATAATAATGGTGAGATAAGCATCGACAGGCTTATAACAGACTTTGAGTTTGATATGGATGGAATTGTGTATATATCAGATGAGAACAAAGTGCTTAATTCTAATGACGAGGAGCTTCAGGGGCTTGATATGAAGGCATTGAGGCAGAGATATGACGGAGCGTGGGAAGAAAATGACAATGGAATTATAGCTGTACCATACAAGGAGAACTATTACTATGGCAAGAGAAAGCAGATAGAGAACTACACAATATATGCGTTCTTTGCAGATAAGCAGGTATATGCTTTAAGAAACAGGGCTATCGTTGCTGCGATATTAATATATCTTGGAATAATAGGTGTTGTTATATTTGTAAGACAGCTTGTAATAGCCAAAGACGAAAGCAAAATGCAGATACAGGAGATGGAATATAAAAGACAGCTTATGCAGGCGGCAGAGCAGGAGAAGCGCGCCAATATTGCAAAGACAGATTTCTTAAGGCGAATGAGCCATGATATAAGAACACCTATTAATGGAATAAGGGGAATGGTCGATATATGCAGGTTCAATCTTGGCAACAGGGAAAAAGAGGAAGAATGTCTTGATAAGATTATGTCAGCCTCAGGCTTTTTATTAGACCTTGTTAATGATGTCCTTGATATGAATAAGCTTGAGTCGGGCGAGATTGCTATTAAAGAAGAAACATTTGAGCTTACCAAGATTATCAATGAGGTAAGCGGTGTTATCGAGGCACAGGCACTTGAGCAGTGCATAAGCTATTCGGTTGACATGGGAGATATAGATTATGACAATCTGATAGGAAGTTCGCTTCATTTAAGACAGATATTGCAGAATATATTATCTAATGCGATTAAGTATAATGTGCAGAATGGCTCTGTTACATTTTCTTATAGTGAAAATGTAGTCGATGACGATACAGTTAAGATTACTTTCATATGTGAAGACACAGGAATGGGAATGAGTGAAGAATTCCAGCAGATAGCATTTGAGCCATTTGCGCAGGAGAGCAGTAATGCAAGGACGGCATATAAAGGAACAGGTCTTGGTCTTCCGATAACCAAGAGGCTGATTGAAATAATGGGCGGAGAAATTGAATTTATTAGTAGACAGAACGTGGGAACGAAGTTTACAATAATATTACCATTTAAAATTAATCGTAACGTGACAGAAGCCAAGAATAATAAATCCGATACACAGATGTCAATTGAAGGATTTAAAGTGCTGGTTGCAGAAGATAACGAGATGAATATGGAGATTGTAAGCTTTATTCTTGAAAATGCAGGGGCTAAGACTGTTGGTGTAAGTAACGGCAGGGAGGCACTGGATACATATATTCAGTCTGGAATTAATGAGTATGACGTTATACTTCTTGATATAATGATGCCAGTTATGGACGGCTTGGAAACCGCTGAGAAGATAAGAAAGTCAGGAAGAGAAGATGCAGGCTCAGTAATAATTATAGCGATGAGTGCCAACGCATTTTATGATGATATAGAACGAAGCATTAAGGCTGGTATGAATACACATATAGCCAAGCCGATAGATGCTGATGAATTAGTTAATATAATTGCCAGACAGGGAGGTAAATAAAATATGACATTAAGAGAGTGTTATGAACAAATGGGTTCTAATTATGATGATGTAATTGCGAGATTTCCGAATGAGGCAATTATTAAAAAGTTTGCTATTAAATTTGTAGATGATACAAGTTATCCAGATTTAGAGAAAGCCCTTGAAAACAAGGATGTTAAGGAGGCATTCAGAGCTGCACATACATTAAAGGGTGTGTGTGTCAATCTTGGATTTGATGAGCTTTATAATGCAAGTTCAGAATTGACAGAGCTTTTAAGAAAGGAAACATTAGAAGGAAGCGAAGAATTATTCGCAGTTGTAAAGGGAAAATACACTAAGACAATCGATGCAATTAAGAGTATGTAGACAGATTTGGCTGTGATTAAGATAACAGGTTAATTAAGAAGCGTATGATAATAGCTGATTGTACAGATATGGAGGTTGTATGGCATTTGATGAAGAATATATGGACAAATCCAAGTATACGCAGGACCAGTGGCAGGAGATAGAAGACGGACTGTTAGATGGACTTGATATATCGGTATATGAGAACCCTAAGTATCTTGCTATACAGATGCGTGAGATAAGGCTGGGGTTAAAAGATAAACTGCCGGTAGAATGTTATGCCAGTCTTGATTATGACTGGTTTCAGATGCAGGAAATCAGAAAAGGTCTTATAAGCAAGGTTGATATTAACAAATATGCTTCGCCAGAAGTACCATTTGACGTTATGCGCCAGATAAGAGAAGGCTTGGAGCAGGGTGTAGATTTATCATCAGGGAAGAACTTTCCAGCAGGGGTATTAAGACAGTTAAGGATAGCCCTTGGCAATCATATTGATATACGAAAGTATATACGGGAGGGCTACGAGGAAGAACAGTTAAAAGAGATAAGAATTGCTCTTGAGAACAGAGTTA
>DJDY01000181.1:2389-4440 GCA_002435585.1 Lachnospira sp. UBA5912 | reverse complement strand
TATGCCGTAGGTCAGTTCAACATTAATAATCTTGAATGGACAAAGTCTATTCTTCTTACAGCCGAAGAGATGAAGTCACCTGTTATCCTTGGTGTTTCATGCGGTGCTGGTAAATATATGACTGGCTTTAAAACAGTTGCAAGCATGGTAAGCGCTATGATTGATGATCTTAAGATTACAGTTCCTGTAGCACTTCATCTTGACCATGGTACATACGAAGCATGCTTTGATTGTATTGATGCAGGCTTCTCATCTATTATGTTTGATGGCTCACACTATCCTATTGATGAGAACATTGAAAAGACAAAGGAATTAGTTGCCATATGCAAGGAAAAAGGATTATCTCTTGAAGCAGAAGTTGGTTCTATCGGTGGTGAAGAAGATGGTGTTATCGGTATGGGTGAATGTGCTGACCCTGACGAATGCAAGTCAATAGCAGATCTTGGTGTGACTATGCTTGCCGCTGGTATCGGTAACATACATGGTAAGTATCCAGCCAACTGGCCAGGATTAAGCTTTGAAACACTTGCGGCTGTTAAGGAAAAGGTTGGCAATATGCCTTTAGTATTACATGGTGGTACAGGTATTCCTGAAGATATGATTAAGAAAGCTATCTCCTTAGGAGTTGCCAAGATTAATGTTAATACTGAATGCCAGCTTGCTTTCGCTGCTGCTACAAGAAAGTACATTGAAGCTGGTAAAGACCTTGAAGGAAAAGGATTTGACCCAAGAAAACTTCTTGCACCTGGATGTGAAGCTATAAAAGAAACTGTACGTGAAAAGATCAATCTTTTCGGCTCAGCTGGAAAGGCTTGATTTCATGAGCAATAATAATGACAACAACAATTCAGACATCCTGAATAGTAATAATGATAATAACAATTCAGATATCTTGAATAACAATAATGATAATAACAATAATATATTTAAGAATACTAATGTGTCTGATACTTCTGCATCTGATAATCTGTCAGATGCAGAGAATGACAATGATAATGTTCTAAGCGATGACCTTGATGAGGACATGGATTCAGGCGATTACAATAATTCAGATGACGATATTGATTCAGATGATGCAGAGGCTGTATTTGACAGACAGGAGAAAGCTAAGAAATCATCTAACATAATACGTAGAATTGTTCTTGCTATATCAATAGCTGTATTTATATTTGCGGCCTACAATCTTATTAATATATTTCTTGCTTACCATAAGGCAGATGTAATATATGACAATATACAACAGGATGTTCTTGATGATGACTCACATACTAAAGTTGTTATAGGTGAAGATGAACAGGAAGTTGAGATTCCTTTTACATACAATCATCAGGCATTACTTAATATCAACCCGCATGGTATCGGGTATATGTATATACCATCAATCAACTGCCGTCTTCCTATGGTTCAGGGCGATGATAATGATTATTATCTTACCCATACATTTAATAAAGAACCAAGTGCTAATGGATGCCTTTTCGAGGATTACAGAATAACCGGAGGATTATCTTCCAGCCATGTAATCATATATGGACATAATATGCGAAATGGTGCTATGTTTGGAAAACTGAAGAAATATCAGGATTTTTCTTTCTGGAACCAGAGCGGTAATGATGTTTTCTATATATATACTGGTAATGTCATTAAAGAATATCGTATCTTCAGCTGTTATATCAGTGAAGCAGTAAGCGATACATACACATTTAACTTTCCTAATCTTACATCGATGAGAGATTATGCTGCCAATATGAAAGCAAAATCTATATATGACACTGGAGTTGATATTTCCAGCGCAACACAGGTTGTAACTCTCTCAACATGCACAGACAACGGAGAGCAAAGAATCATCGTACATGGAATGTATATTGGTGAAGCCTCATTAGAGAATAATTAGTATTATATTCATTACACCAGAAGTATTAATTAGTATCAACATATTAATTTTTTTAATAATTTTGTAAAAAGAACTTGCATTATTATCTGTAATGAGTTATTTTATTTAAAGACAACAAGTGGTTGTCGCTAATCAAATAAGGTAGAACAAAGGCGTTCAT
>DJDY01000181.1:0-2299 GCA_002435585.1 Lachnospira sp. UBA5912 | reverse complement strand
GAATAATAATCTATGAAAAGGAAGGATGAAAAAGTTATGAGCGAAAAATTCAATGTAGCTGACATCTTCGGCGAGAACGTGTTTAACGACACAGTTATGAAAGAACGTTTACCAAAAAACGTATACAAAAATCTTAAGTTGGCAATGGAAGGTGTCCAGGAGTTAAATCTTGCTGATGCTGATGTTATTGCTAATGCAATGAAGGATTGGGCTATCGAAAAAGGCGCAACTCATTACACACATTGGTTCCAGCCTTTGACAGGAACTACTGCTGAGAAGCATGATTCATTTATCTCAGCACCTAAGGAAAACGGAAAGGTTCTTATGGAGTTCTCTGGTAAAGAGTTAATAAAGGGTGAACCAGATGCTTCATCATTCCCTTCAGGTGGTCTTCGTGCTACTTTTGAAGCCAGAGGTTATACAGCATGGGACTGCACATCACCTGCTTTCGTCCGTGAAGGCGCACAGGGTGCTACTCTCTGCATACCTACCGCTTTCTGTTCTTATACAGGTGAAGCACTTGACCAGAAGACACCTCTTCTTCGTTCTATGGATGCTGTTAATGAACAGGCTTTAAGAATATTAAGATTATTCGGTAATACAACATCTAAGAAGGTTACTCCTTCTGTTGGTGCTGAACAGGAATACTTTATAGTAGATAGAGAAAAATATCTCCAGAGAAAGGATCTTATCTTCTCAGGACGTACATTATTCGGTGCTATGCCACCAAAAGGACAGGAACTTGATGACCATTACTTCGGCTCTATCCGTGAAAGAATCGCTGCATTTATGAAGGATATCAATGAAGAATTATGGAAGCTCGGCGTATCTGCCAAGACTCAGCATAATGAAGTTGCCCCAGCACAGCACGAATTAGCTCCTATATATGCACAGTGCAACATCGCTACTGATAACAACCAGCTTATGATGGAAGTTATGAAAAAGGTTGCTTACAGACATGGACTTGTATGCCTTCTTCATGAGAAGCCATTTGCAGGTGTTAATGGCTCTGGTAAGCACAACAACTGGTCTATCACAACTGATGATGGTATCAATCTTCTTGATCCTGGCAAGACACCTCATGAAAACATCCAGTTCTTACTTGTACTTGGTGCTGTTATGAAGGCTGTTGATACACATGCTGACCTCTTAAGAGAATCCGCTTCTGACGTTGGTAACGATCACAGACTTGGTGCTAATGAGGCACCTCCAGCTATCATCTCTATGTTCCTTGGTGAACAGCTTGAAGACGTTGTTATGCAGCTTATCGACAAGGGTGATGCTACAAGCTCTATCCAGAAAGGTAAGTTAAAGACTGGTGCTTCTACACTTCCTGATCTTAACAAAGATGCTACAGATAGAAACAGAACATCTCCATTCGCATTCACAGGTAATAAGTTCGAGTTCCGTATGGTTGGTTCTTCTGATTCA
The DNA here is from genome assembly GCA_002435585.1 of Lachnospira sp. UBA5912. Classification (GTDB taxonomy): domain Bacteria; phylum Bacillota; class Clostridia; order Lachnospirales; family Lachnospiraceae; genus Lachnospira. The sequence continues at coordinate 868 of DJDY01000181.1, read as the reverse complement.
ATCGCTCCTGCTAATGTTGTACTTAACACAATCGTTGCAGAAAGCTTTAAGGAAATTGCTGATCAGCTTGAAGGTGCTGAAAACTTTGATATGGCTGTACATGATCTTATCAAGAAGCTCTTCACAGACCATCACAGAATCGTATTCAATGGCAATGGTTATTCAGATGCATGGGTAGCAGAAGCTGAAAAGAGAGGACTTCCAAACATCAGATCAATGGTTGATGCTATTCCAGCTCTTACAACACCTAAGGCTGTTAAGCTTTTTGAAAGCTTCGGTGTATTTACAGAGGCAGAGTTAAAGTCAAGAGCTGAGATTAAGTATGAAGCTTATGCTAAGGCTATCAATATCGAAGCAAAGACTATGATAGATATGGCTGGAAAGCAGATTATCCCTTCAGTTATCGCTTATACAACAGAGCTTGCCAACTCAGTTCTTACTGTTAAGGAAGCTGGCGCTGATGCATCTGTTCAGGCTGATCTTCTTACAGAAGTATCAGGATACTTAAAGGATATGAAGAAAGCTTACAAGAACCTTATTGATGTTACAGCTATAGCTTCTACTATTGATGATGTTGTTGCCCAGGCTACATACTTCAGAGATGAAGTTAAGACTACTATGGATGAGTTAAGAGCTCCTGCTGATAAGCTTGAAATGATCGTAGATAAAGAATTCTGGCCATTCCCAAGCTATGGAGATCTTCTTTTCGAAGTATAAAATATTGTTGTTTAGAACACATTCGGTTAACATACTGACGACATAATATAAGTGAAAATCGGTGCTGCACATACATCATCGATGCCAGAAGCTTCAATTGGATATTTCTAAGACTTTTCTTATAGGTTATGGCAACTGCCGCTACCGTTCG
>DJDY01000044.1 GCA_002435585.1 Lachnospira sp. UBA5912 | reverse complement strand
GGAAGTCCTAATTCTGCCTCTGTTTCAGCTAACGCAATCCATAACTTTCTCCATGTCTTAAACTTCATATCTGGAGAGAAAATGTACTGCATCTCCTTGCTTGCGTATCTTTCTGCAAGTGGTGTCTGATATCTGTCGTTCATTCCTGCAATCCGCCTTTCTTAAATTGTCATAATTCTTATACTTGTAGCCGGCTATTATTAACCATCAATACAGTACATATAGAATATACTGAACACTACTCATTAGATTGTAGCATATATATTCTATTCATTCAATATGATGTCAGTGACAAAAAATCAAAAGGTCTTACCGCGCTGGCACGATAAGACTTTTAAACTTAATATTCTCAATGTTATTATATCTGAAAACGCTCCATTATATGTACCATAGTCTGAACCTGAGCCGCCTGCTCCTCACTGATTGCAGCTGTTTCCTCAGATGCTGCTGAGTTACTATCAACAATCTCTAATACATGTGAAATGTCTTCATCTATCTTGTATACATTCTTAGCTTCTTCACTCAGATCAACTGCCATACTGCTCATTCTGTCAGTTGCATCTTTAGCACCTTCCATAACCCCTGCCATATTAGCAACTGCCTCATCAGCAATTGTAATGCCATTGTCTACAGCCTGAATTGTACTTTCAATAAGTGCGGTTGTCTCTCCTGCCGCCTTGGTTGACTGCTCTGCAAGATTTTTAACTTGTTCTGCAACAACTGCAAAACCACGTCCTGCTTCACCAGCTCTTGCCGCCTCTATAGAAGCATTTAATGATAAGAGATTAGTCTGGCTTGCAATATCTTCAATCGCACCTATAATCTTGCGGATTTCTTCTGAACATTTGCTGATTTCATTAATCGCCTCTTTTAATTCCTGCATCTTTGCATTGCTTTCTGTAAGTACCTTGCCTGCTTCCTGCGATGCTTCAGCAGTCTTCTTGGCTTCTTCTGTCTTAGTTTCCATACTTTTAGCCATATTATTAATCATATCTGACACGTCAGATACCTTGCCTGCCTGAATTGTACAGCCCTCAGCCAAATCAGTAGCCGCCTGTGCAAGCTGTGATGAACCTGAATCAATCTCATTAGAAGCATTCTGGATTGTATTAAGCACTTCCTTAGTACTAGCAATAATCTGTGTCATTGATTCTTTAATCTGGACAAATTCACCAACATACTCTTCCTTAAGTTCTACGTTATAATTGCCGTCTCCCATATTGGCAAGAACTGTAGAAAGTTCAGAAATCATCTTTCTGAAATTATCATTCATAAAGTTAATAGACTTAACCATATTCCCAACTTCGCTGTCATCCGCTGCCAGATCAAGCTTATTCTCAAATTTACCCTGTGCAAGCACCTGCATCTGCTCTGACACCTTAACAATTGGCACTAAAAGTTCTTTTCTTGCAAAATCCATTGCTGATATAACTTTTCTTACAATAGCAGCAAATGAAATGATAAATGCAATCATACATACTAACATTATTGTCTGTACTGTTGTCTTATTCTTAGCCATTCTTGCCTGTATATCATTGATACAGGTATCTGTTACAGCTGTAATCTCCTGCGTTGTCGCCTCATACGAGTCACCAAATACGGCATCTATCGCCTTAGATGTATTGCCTTTCTTTACCTGCTCCATTGCTTCTTCTTCAAGTGGAACAAGTCCTTCTGAAAGACTTGATATATGTTCAAGCTCAGCCCATTCATTAGACTTAAGGCCACATTTTTCAAGACCTTCCCACGCAATATCCCTGTTCTTGTCCTGATTAAGTTCTTTCATATAATCATTGTAGTATGTATTATTTCCTGTTACAGCATATGACTGTACTGATGATGTAAGTGTCTTTGAACCAAGTCTGTACTGGTTAAGATACATTGTGCTGTTAAGCTGTCTTGTCTGCACAATACTCAGATAAATATTAGAACTAATAAAAAGTGCAAGACATACAGCACCCACAACAACTATTCTGTAAGTCTGTCTTACTATACTTTTTAGCATAGCCGCCTGCCCTTTACTTAACACCTTTGGTTTGTTCTCCTTGATGTCATTAATCACATCAGCTTTCTTTTGTCTAGCTTCACTCATACTGTACTCCTCCGTTTCTGAGTCATCCGTGCTTCAATACATCAAATCACTGTTTTCAGGCACAAATCTTCATATATCTGTAGCAATCTGCCAATAATCATATATATTTAATTACTGCACGAAACTTATATAATAATTATAGCCCATCCACCTAATAATTACAATCAGACAAACTATTATACAAGCCCTGCCATCTGCATCTATATCTCATAATTTATCTTTATAACAACATATAATGATATTATGATCAGAATGTATTTTGCATTAATCATCTTTTATTTTTCCTTTTTTAACATTTGGACTGATGAAATTGTTATACGCATAATCCCACAAAGCCTCTGAACCATCTTTAGTATTCTTATTTCTTTTAAGTATCTGGCTTAAATGGACACCTTTTTCTTCCCAGCTTCTTCCACCAGAGGCATTATTAAGCATTGCAGGCTGTATATTATCAAGTGTCCTTGCAAACTTCGCCTCAGGTGTCTTTCTTTCCTCGAATTCGTCCCAAAGACCTCTCATATATTCTGCCTGGTCATCTGGAAGAAGCCCGAATATCCTGTCTGCGGCGGCTAATTCTCTCTGCCTCTGTGTCTTCTTGCCTTCCTCATCATATGCGTAGGTATCTCCTGCATCAATCTCCACTATGTCGTGTATAAGAAGCATTGTTATGGTCTTTAACACATCAATCTTCTCATTAGAATATTCGCTTAACAGAACTGCCATAATCGCCATATGCCACGCGTGTTCAGCATCATTTTCTTTCCTTGAAGCATCTGAAAGATATGTCTGTCTTCCTATAAGCTTCTCTTTATCAATCTCCTCTATAAATTTAATCTGTTTAGTTAATCTGTCCTGATTATTATTATCTTGGTTATTATTCTGTTGATTGTCTTTATTATTATCTTGATTATTATTACATTGATTATTAATCCTGCAATTATTATCCTGACTGCTATTATTCATTGATTACTCTCCCCGATATTAATATTAAATTTAAAAAGGGAGGGCTTTACCCTCCCAATCCGGTTATTTTAACCCATCTCGCCACGAATATCTATTTCTGGTGGTTCAATTGGATAATTAC
>DJDY01000082.1:27523-43519 GCA_002435585.1 Lachnospira sp. UBA5912 | reverse complement strand
GTTGGTGATGATGACCAGTCGATATATAAGTTCAGGGGAGCTAATATTACTAATATTCTTAACTTTGAGAATACATTTGAGGGAACCAAGGTTATAAAGCTTGAGCAGAATTATCGTTCAACACAGACTATACTTAACGCTGCCAATGCCGTTATACAGAATAATGTAGGCAGAAAAACAAAGAGCCTGTGGACTGAGAATGGCGAAGGTGAAAAGGTTAATTACACACTTTATGAGAATGGTTATGATGAGGCACAAGGAGTAGTTGATGCCATAAGTTCATATGTCCGTGATGGGTGGAATTATAACGATATAGCGATTCTATACAGAACCAATGCACAGTCGCGTGTGCTTGAAGAAAAGCTGATGATGAAGAATATACCTTATAGAATATATGGTGGCATCAGCTTTTATCAGAGAAAGGAAATCAAAGATATTCTTGCATATCTTAAGACAATTGATAATGGTATGGATGGACAGGCTGTAAGACGTATTATTAATGTTCCTAAGAGAGGAATAGGTGCGACGACCATAGAACGTGTCCAGGAATATGCAGATCAGAATGATATTACGTTCTGGCAGGCATTATGTTATGCAGAGAATATTGACACAATAAAAAGAGGCGCAGGCAAAATAGAGCCATTTGTTACGCTTATTAATTCACTTAAAGCAAAACAGGAATTCTTAAGTCTTAAAGAACTTGTAAAGACAGTACTTGATGATACAAGGTATATAGAAAGTCTTGCAGAGAATGAAACAGCAGAAGAAATCGAAGCACGACAGGAAAATATTGACGAATTGATCAACAAGGTTGTAGGTTATGAGAATAGCTGTGCCGAAAAGAATGAAGAGGCCTCTCTTAGTGGTTTCTTAGAGGAAGTTGCGCTTATAGCTGATATAGATAACCTTGACGAATCAGAAAAACAGGTTATGCTTATGACACTTCATAGCGCGAAAGGTCTTGAGTTTCCGATAGTGTTTATGACAGGTATGGAAGATGGACTATTTCCAAGCTATATGACTATTGTATCAGATGATCCTACAGAGATAGAGGAAGAGAGAAGACTATGTTATGTAGGTATAACCAGGGCTGAAAAGATACTTAATTTAAGTAGTGCAAAGATGCGTATGGTACGCGGGGAAACACAGATGAATAAAGTATCAAGATTTATTAAAGAGATACCGGATGAATATCTTAATATAGAAAATAACAGCTCAGGTTATAAGGGTAAGATAGCATATGGTGGCAGGGATGAATCAGAAGAACAGCCTGTATACAATATAAGGGCAAATGCAAAGGCTGCACTTAGCAGATATGGAAGTGGTAATACAACGTACAAACAGTCTGACAGGGTAAAGATAGGCGGTGCTTCAAAGCCGGGTGGTATGTATAAAAGCAATGGTTATGGTAATAATACATATGGTTCGTCGGGAAGAGGAGGCAGTCCTGGTGTAACAGGTTTTACATCGCCTTATGCAAAAACAGGCTTAACAGGTTATGGAAGTGGAGCAACAGGAACACGTAATACTGGAAGTGTAAGTTATTATGGTTCTGCAAGTCCATATGGCACAGGGGTTAAGAAGCCAGGTGCATATAGTGCACATCCTAAGAAGTCTGTAACAGATAAGGTGGATGAGGCAACGAAAGAAGCAATAAGGGATACAGATAATGCAGGGATAAATACCAAGGTGGGATTCGGTAAAGAATTCCCTATGGACTTGTTTGATTTGAAAAAGCCATCTAAGAAAAGTACTAGTATGACATCATCTAATGCATCAGAGCAAGGAAATAAGTCAGAAGCTGTGCAGGATAATGTAACAGGTAAATCATGCGGAAATGTTACAGGGCTTGGATATTCTGTTGGTGATATGGTCGAACATAGTAAGTTTGGCAGAGGAAAGGTTATATCTATAGATTCCGGCGAACGTGATTATATGGTATCTGTTAAGTTTGATGAATATGGACTTAAGAAAATGCTTGCAGGATTTGCTAAGTTGAAAAAAGCATAATGTTTGCGGTTCCGAGACTGGTTCTGTACAGTAATGTTAATATAATATTAAGATATAAATGTGGTGACAAATAAAAATGATTGTGATACAATATATTTACTTTATTATGTGACTGGAAAGGAGCGGTTGTTATGAATAAGGATAAGATTGAAGAACTTATTGCAGCTAGTAAGCTGAATGAACTTCTTCATAAGAAAGAAGTGGAAGAAGATAAGAAGAAAAGCAATGTAGTTGTTATTGTGTTAGCAGTTATTGGTGCTGTTGCAGCTTTAGCAGCAATTGTATATGCTATATACAGATACTTCACTCCTGATTATCTTGATGATTTTGATGATGACTTCGATGATGATGATTTTGAAGATGATTTCGAAGATGAAGACGACGATGATGCTGATAAAGACTTCGAGAATTAATTAGTATTGTATTTGGTAGCAGAGAACAGACATATGTAGTAGATATGATTTGTTTAGACACATTACATTCTGGCTTTTGCTGGAAGTTATGTATTCATGGGAATAATACTAAGATATATATAAGACCACTGGCAGGTTATGTAATCGGTCAGTGGTCTTTTTCCTTATGATGGTTTGATGGTTTAATATAATAATGTAATAATGTCATGTGGTACAATTTAAAAATATAAAAATATATCGATTAAATACAGATATATAGCAGATAGCTTAAAAGAGCAAACATATTGATGCAGACATATCAATTTAAGCAGATGGATTATTAAACAAATGTGTTGATAAAGTAGATATATTGATAAGGTAAATATATTGATAAAACTAACAGATAATTAAGCAAGCAGATTACAGTATTAAATTGATAAATAATACGATAAATAATATGATTAAGTAGCTGGAAAGGATATTTTAGATGAAAAAAGGTGGTATATATACAGGTTATGTGGAAAGTGTCGATTTTCCCAATAAGGGAAATGTTGTAGTTGAAGTAGAAGAAGACGGGCAGATAACAAAGGAAAAGGCAGTTGTAAAGAATTCCATACCGGGACAGACAGTTAAGTTTATGGTAAATAAAAAGAAGCATGGAAAGTGTGAAGGAAGACTTATTGAAGTTGTCAGGCAGTCAGATACGGAGACTAATGAAAGATGCGAGCATTTCGGAAAATGTGGTGGATGTGTATACCAGACTGTAAGGTATGAAGAACAGCTAAAGATGAAAGAAGCTACAGTTAAAAGGCTTCTTGAGCCAGTTATAAAAAATGAGTATGAATGGGAAGGAATACTTGGAAGTCCAGTATCAAGTGAATATCGTAATAAGATGGAGTTCTCATTTGGTGACGAGGTAAAAGATGGTCCGATAGCACTTGGGCTGCATAAAAGAAACAGTATGTATGACATAGTTACAGTAATAGGCTGTAAAATTGTGGATAACGATTACAGAAAAATACTTAAGTGTGTATATGATTATGCTCTTGAAAACAATCTGACATATTATCATAAAATGAAACATGAAGGATATTTAAGACATCTTCTTGTAAGAAAGGCAGTAAAAACAGGACAGATTCTTGTTGATATTGTAACAACAACAGTAAATGATATACCTATGGATGAGCTTGCAGAAAGATTAAAAGCTTTATCACTTGATGGTAAAATTGTTGGATTCTTACATACCTATAATGATAGTGTTGCTGATGCAGTTATTAATGAAAAGACAGAAATAGTGTTCGGAAGGGATTATATAGAGGAAGAACTTCTCGGACTTAAGTTTAAGATTACAACGTTTTCATTTTTCCAGACTAATTCACTTGGTGCAGAGGTTCTTTACTCTAAGGCAAGGGATTATGTAGGAACAACAAAGGATAAGGTTATATTCGATCTTTACAGTGGAACAGGTACTATAGCCCAGATATTAGCGCCAGTTGCTAAAAAGGTTATCGGTGTTGAGATAATACCAGAAGCAGTTGAGGCTGCCAGAATCAATGCAGGGATAAATGGTCTTACTAACTGTGAATTTATAGCTGATGATGTGCTTAATGCTCTTGATAATATAAAGGACAGGCCTGATTTTATAGTTCTTGACCCACCAAGAGATGGTATTAACCCTAAGGCACTTAAGAAGATAATTGATTATGGCGTTGAGTCTATGGTATATATATCATGTAAGCCAACAAGCCTTGCAAGAGATCTGGTTATGCTGCAGGAGAGCGGATATGAGGTTAAGAAGGGATGCTGTATTGACATGTTCCCGAATACTGGACATTGTGAAACTGTAATTTTGTTGTCCCGAAAAGTGGAAAAATTGGATTTAAAGTCAGACTCTTGAAAAAGAACTCCTTCGGGGGTTCTTTTTTTGTATAAATGTAAATTATTATATAAACTGATAATTAAGAAGTGATAAGCTCTTAATTATGGCTGTTAAATATTAAAATTAATTTTATTATATATTAATGACACACTAATAAGTACGTGTAAAACACAAAACTAAACAACAAGATGAAATACACATAAAATAATATTGGAAAATACATGAAAATATATTGAAAAATAAGAAATAATCAATTATTATATATCTGATAAAGAATGTATGGTTATAAAGAATTTATAAAGATTAAAGCTTGATTAAACATGGATAAAAATAGCAGATTTAAAGCTGTCTGATTAATAATGGCAACCTATGTGTCTGCAATAGGTCTGGTTTTATCTGCAGGAAAATAAAAATTAAAAAATTGAACAAAAGATAAAACCATGGCAGAAAAATATTCGTCATATAAGTGAAAGATAAAAAATACCGGTAAATCATCGGGGAAAGAAGGAATAAAATGGATAAAATGTTTAATGTAGAAACACAGGAAAATAACAACGAGAAGGAAAAGAAAAAAGGAAAAGCAAGCTTATATGAAGAGATAGAATTTGCTAACAATATTGCGTATGCACAGAATGTAAAGAACGAATCAGAAGAAAAACTAAGAAAGATAAATGCAGTATGGGCGGTATCTATTATTGGTACAGTTTGTGGATTTTTAGGATTTATAATTCCGGATTTCCTTGCTGTTTCATTTATACTGGCATGTATTTGTTATTTCAAAGTAGGAGGATATAAGGTAGCTGTAAAATGGTCGTGGAATTTTGCAAAATTTGGCTGGTATGTGGTTCCATTCTTCCCATGGGATTTGCTTATAGGATGTGTAGCATTTGTTGTTGGACTTTATGCATTATTTTTCATGCCTTATTTTACAGTAAATCATACCAAAAAACAGTTATCTATGAATCTTGAAGCAGCTAACACATTCTTAAACAGCTGCCAGCAGGTACAGGCTGCACACAATGCGCAGTAAATGAGCAGTAAATGAATAATAGTTAAATGCAGGAATTACAGCACATGACAGTGCTGTAATTCCTGTATTTTTTCAGTTTGTAAGGTGTACTGGCCGCCGCCTTGTTTTGCTAAGTAACATCTTATCCTTTTGATGGTAAGATGTATTAAGTTCGTGTTTTATAGCTGATTATCATAAAACGGTTAGTGACAACAAATATAAAATATGTTAAAATTATCATTATCGTTATATAAAAATAGGTGAATAAAGTGAAAAATATAATATTTGATATAAATAATACATTGGGACACACAGCCGGTTATGGTAGTACATACCTGATAAATGTGGAAAATGCTAATGTTTCTATTGTTTTCTGGGGTGGGATATTCAGTCTTATAGCGTGTCTTGTTATGATATTCAGCAGGAATTTTGATAAGCGTAAAAGAATATGGATGATACTTATGCAGTTTACAACAACAGTTCTGCTGATAAGTGATGTGGTTGCTATAGTATCCAGAGGATTAAACAGTACAACAGGATATTGGATGGTACATATAAGCAATGCCCTGGTTTACATATCCAATATTGTTATATTATATTTTTTCCATAAGTATGTATGTGCGTACCTTTTTTCAGTTGAGGAAGAGAAACAGCTGAAAAGAGCAGGATTAATGAATGTATTATGTCTTATTGCATTGATACTTGTTATTTTTGCGGCATTTACTAATCTGTATTACAGCATTGATAATAATAATATATATCACAGAAATCAGACATACATTGTTTCGTTAATCTTACCATTAGCAGGAATGCTCATAGAGCTTTCGTTTCTTATACAATATCGTAAAAGGTTAACAAGAGGAGCATTTTTTGCACTGGCATCATACATTTTACTGCCAGCAATAGCTGCGGTCATACAATTAGGTCAGTTTGGTATATCTATTATTGATGTTTCTATATGTATATCAATGATGATTATGTATGTAACTATTCTTGGAGAACAGAATACAAGAATAGGCCAGTTGTCTAAAAAACAGATAGAAACAGTTGCAGAGCTACAGACATCTATGGTTTTAAACCAGTGTATAGCGGAATTAACAACGGAGGCAGATATCAATACCGCGATTAACAATCTGCTTGCTATAATTAATAATTATTTTGGCTCGGACAGATGTTATATATTTGAAATAGACTATAAAAATAATCTGGCGGTGAATACATATGAATATGTAAAGGAAGGAATCTCAGCACAAAAAGATAACCTTCAGGATGTTCCTTTACAGATTGTTGATTCGTGGATGGAAGAATTCAGGAAGGATAAGCAGTACTACATTTCTGATATTGATGACGAAAAAGGAACAGAAGTATACGATATATTAAAGGCACAGGATATTGAAAGACTTCTTGAGGTTTCCCTTAAAAGAGACGGACAGATAATCGGATTCCTTGGAGTTGATAATCCTAAAAGCCATTATAATGATGCGACATTGCTCAACTCTATACAGTATTTTGTGGCAAACAGCCTTGAAAAACGCGTGCAGCAGGAAGAACTTAATTATCTTAGTTATAAAGATATGCTTACGGGTATTTATAACCGTAACAAGTATATAAATGTGTTGGAAGGAGCGAAAAATACAATAATAAAAAATACAGGTGTTGCTTACATAGATCTTAATGGATTAAAAAGCATTAATGATAATTATGGACATGCAAGTGGTGACAAATTCATAAGCTCAGCTGCACATATAATAAACAATATATTTCCTGATGACTGCTACAGGATAGGTGGTGACGAGTTCGTTGTTATTAAGACGGATATAAATGCCAAAGCATACGAGGATATGATTGTTAATCTTAAGGATACATTGAAAAAGAATAATGTGAGTGCATCAATAGGAAGTCTTTATAAAGAAGAAGTTACTGACATGGAAGAATTATTAAAATCAGCAGATAAAATAATGTATAAGGAAAAAGAGGCATATCATAAGAAAAAAGAAGAAAGTAAAAGTGAGAACAGATAGTTATAAAGTTAGATGTAATACTGGTATGTCATATTAATTGGATAGCAGTAATATATTTATATTTACATATTATAAAAGATAAGATATTATATAAGCTATTAGACGATTAATATATAGATTGGATATACAAGGATTACTAATATTAAGAATCTGGATATATGAAAGTTAAATATATAAAAAGGATGTTGTATATATGGCTAAGTTTACAAAGAAAGCTATAATGCTTAGTCTTTTAGAGCTGCTTAAGACAAAATCAATAGATAAGGTTACAGTTAAAGACATATGTGATGATTGTGAAATTAACAGAAATACATTCTATTACTATTACAAGGATATATATGATGTTTTAAATAATATATTTACGCAGGAAGTAGAAGAGAATTTGAGGTGTGTAGCTAAAGAAGGTTCATTTTATGAGGCATATATCAATGCTGCTTCACTGCTATCACAGTATAGGGATGTTGTAATACATATATATAATTCTAAAAACAGGGATATTGTAACGAATTATCTTGAAAAGGTGACGGCAGAGATAGTAAAAGACTATATTGCAAGAAAAAGTGAAGGACAGAATATATCAGAGAAAGATCTTGAGTTTATGTCTTATTTTTATGGCTATGCTATAATAGGAAGTACTTACAAATGGATAGAAAGTGGAATGCAGGCTGATTTTGAACATTTTATAGGTAAGATAGCTGATTCTATAGATGCAACACTTCCCGTTATGTTAACCAATGCAAGTAAGGCAGATTAGAGCAGATTAATCAGTTTGCAGATATTTTACAGGCGTTTTTTCAGACAGATTGAGAAAAATGTATGAATTATGTACATTCTTCTCAATCTGTCTGTTTTAATTGGTGCTAAAATGTATTAACTTATGACCAAGATAAAGGGTTATATGGTAAGGAGGAATGCTTATGAATGGCATAAAAGGAATTAAGAATATGTACAGTATTCTTACCGCATGTCTTATTATTGCCGGACTTCTGCTGCTGATTATGCCAGGAATTGCGCTAAACGCGGTATGCGTAATATTTGGTATATACCTTATAGTATACGGCGTTGTAAAGATAATAGGTTATTTTGCAAAGGATGTTTATCAGCTGGCATTTCAGTTTGATCTGGCACTTGGAATAGTTGCGGTAATAGTAGGTATCGTATTTGCATGTAAGACATCTAGCGTTGTTCAGATACTTTCAACGTGTATAGGAATAGTGATGTTAATAGATGCAACACTCAAGATACAGACATCGCTTGATTCTAAGAGGTTTGGAATAAGCAGCTGGAAGCTTATGCTTTTGATGGCTGTTGTTGTTGCAGTACTTGGCATTATGCTTATACTTATGCCGGGTGAAACAACAAGACTTATGATAAGGCTTATTGGATTGAATCTGTGTCTTGATGGTGTGCTTAATCTGATAATAGTAATAAACACAGTTAAGACAGACAGAAAGCTAAGAAGTTAGCCTGATTAGATATGCGTGTGACAGTTAATATGATAAAAGCGCTAGTTAAAAAGGTTATCATTTATGATAAAGATAAAATATAACATAGAAAATAGGTTATACAATAATATTTAAGATAAAATAGGAATGGTGATATATATGGGTACAATAACACATAAAGCAGGAAGAATTGCAGTTAGTAAGGCAACGGACATAATACTTAAGAATCTTGATAAGGACAGAGACAAAGAAATATTAAAGCTCATCGATTTCATTGAAAAATATATGGATGGTGAGAAGCTGGATATTAATTTTGATAATGTAAGAAAAAAGATTGAAGACAAGGATAGTGCACTTAATAAGTACATTAATAAAGCATTGGATGAGATAGATCCTAATGTGTTAAAAACTATGGTTTTAAATCTTGGATTTGAAGCATTTTTAAATGGAACTAAAACTATAAGAAAAATGAGGGAAAAATACGATTGCAATATTCCTTGGCTTATTCTTATGGATCCAACAAGTGCATGTAACCTTCATTGTACAGGATGCTGGGCAGCAGAATATGGTAACAGACTGAATCTTACATTTGACGAAATGGATAGTGTTGTAACACAGGGTAAAGAGCTTGGAACATATCTTTATATGTTTACTGGTGGAGAGCCACTTGTAAGAAAGAGCGATATAATAAAGCTATGTGAGAAGCATAATGATTGTGCATTCCTTTCATTTACCAACGGAACTCTTGTTGATGATGAGTTTTGCCAGGAAATGAAAAGAGTTGGTAATCTTTATCTTGCAATAAGTCTTGAAGGTTTTGAGGCAGTTAATGATTTAAGAAGAGGTGATGGTGTATATGGAAAAGTAATGAATGCCATGGATCTTTTAAAGAAGAATGGTCTTGTATTCGGTACTTCTATATGCTACACATCAAAGAATACAGAAACTGTTACAAGTGATGAGTTTGTTAAGCTTATGGTTGATAAGGGCTGCAGATATGCTATGTATTTCCATTATATGCCAGTAGGAAATGATGCATCTGTTGAATTATTACCAACACCAGAACAAAGAATATATATGAAAGACCGTATAAGACAGATAAGAAGTCTTACAACAGGAGAAGGACTTTTCACATTCGATTTCCAGAATGATGGAGAGTTCGTTGGCGGCTGTATAGCAGGTGGCAGGAACTACTTCCACATCAATGCTAATGGTGATGCAGAACCTTGTGTATTTATACATTATTCAGGTGCTAATATAAGAACTAATACATTGCTTGAGATATTGCATCAGCCATTGTTTATGGCATATAGAAAGAACCAGCCATTTAACAAGAATCATTTAAGACCTTGTCCAATGCTTGAGAATCCGGAAATACTCCAGCGTATGGTTAAGGAAACTGGTGCTAAGTCAACTGACTTACAGTCACCAGAATCAGCAGAGCACCTTTGCAATAAGTGTGTTCCATATGCCAATACATGGAAACCATATGCTGATAAGATATGGAGTGAGACTCCACAGATAAAAAGAAGCTATGAAAATTATGAGAAGCATTAATAAACAATAATCAGGGTGATTTTATGAGTGTCGATAGGTAAATACGGGATAGGAATCACTAGGATTAAAAGATATATTTTATTATACGCAGAATTGATAATTACCATGAATAGTGGGATTTATTAATCATAAATACATTGCAATGGAAAGGAGATTCATATGAGTAAGAAATCAATTGGAAGTAAAACTTTAAAGGTGGGTGCATCACTTCTTGCGCTTGGTGCAGGTGTTGCAGCAGTCAATGCAAAGACTAAGAACAGTACAGAGAAAAAGAAGATAAGAGAAATACAGAAAACAGAACATGAAGAATACAGAAACACAGAAAGAGGAAAGTATGATAAGAATAGTAAAGGTATATACTATTCAAATGGTAACTATGAAGCATTTGCAAGACCAGAAAAACCAGAAGGTGTTGATGATAAATCAGCTTATATCGTAGGAAGCGGACTTGCTTCACTTGCAGCTGCATGTTTCCTTGTAAGAGATGGACAGATGAAGGGAGATCATATACACATCCTTGAAGCTATGGATATAGCAGGTGGTGCATGTGATGGTATCAATGATCCAACAAGAGGTTATGTTATGAGAGGCGGAAGAGAAATGGAGAATCATTTCGAGTGCCTCTGGGATCTGTTCAGAAGTATTCCTTCACTTGAAAAACCAGGAGCATCAGTACTTGATGAATATTACTGGCTGAACAAGCATGACCCTAATTATTCTTTATGCAGGGCAACTGTTAACAGAGGTGAAGATGCACATACTGATGGCAAGTTTAACTTAAGTCAGAAGGGCTGTATGGAGATTATGAAACTCTTCTTTACAAAGGATGAGGATCTTTATGACAAGAAGATTGAAGATTTCTTTGATGAGGAAGTGTTTGATTCTGATTTCTGGCTTTACTGGAGAACAATGTTTGCGTTCGAGAACTGGCACAGTGCTCTTGAGATGAAGCTTTACATTCAGAGATTCATACATCATATTGGAGGACTTCCAGACTTCTCAGCACTTAAGTTTACAAAGTACAACCAGTATGAATCACTTATACTTCCTATGCAGAAGTATCTTGAGGCTGCCGGTGTTAAATTCCAGTTTAACACAAGAGTTGAAAATGTAGTATTTGAGTTTAAGGATAACAAGAAGATTGCAAAGAAGATAGAGTGCAGTGTTAAGGGCGAGGAAAAGACAGTCGAGCTTACAGAAAATGACCTTGTATTCGTAACAAACGGAAGCTGTACAGAGAGTACTATATATGGAGATCACACTCATGCACCAGTAGGAGATGCTGAGGTAAGAACAAGTGGATGCTGGAGTCTTTGGAAGAATATCGCTAAACAGGATCCTGAATTCGGACATCCAGAGAAGTTCTGCGGTGATACAACTAAGTCTAACTGGGAATCAGCTACAGTTACAACAAGCAATGAGCAGATTATTGAGCAGATAAAGAAGATATGTAAAAGAGACCCAAGAACAGGTAATGTTGTTACAGGTGGTATAGTAAGCTGTAAGGATTCAAGCTGGCTTCTTAGCTGGACAATAAACAGACAGGGTCAGTTCAAAGAACAGAAGAAGGATGAGGTATGTGTATGGGTATACAGCTTATTCACAGATGTAGCAGGTGATTATATTAAGAAACCTATGAAAGAATGTACTGGTGAGGAGATAACAGCCGAGTGGTTATATCATCTTGGAATACCTGTAGATGAGATAGACGAGCTTGCAAAGAATCACTGTAATACAACTCCAACTATGATGCCTTATATAACAGCATTCTTTATGCCAAGAAGAAAAGGTGACAGACCTGATGTTATTCCAGATGGCTGTGTAAACTTTGCATTCCTTGGACAGTTTGCTGAAACACCAAGAGATACTATATTCACAACAGAGTATTCAGTAAGAACAGCTATGGAAGCTGTATATGGACTTCTCGGTGTTGACAGAGGCGTTCCTGAGGTATGGGGAAGCGTATACGATGTAAGAGATCTTCTTGATGCATCGGTTAAGCTGATGGATGGCAAGTCTCCACTTGAAATAGAACTTCCTGGTATACTTGACAACATTAAGAAGCCACTTCTTAGAAAGATAAAAGGCACAGTCATAGAAAAAGTCCTTAAAGACCACAATGTTATTAAGGATTATATGAAATATTAAGTTGTTGTTGAACACTAGTTTATTTTATTAACAAACGAATGTAATAAGGCTTGTTAGGTATTTAAAGAATAAAGCTTTGGTCACCAGAAACTGGTTGGATATTTTTAAGATATCCATATAAGCATTCTTATTCTTAAAATACCTTACAAGCCTTATTGCTGTCTTTGGCATAATGTAATATAAAATCAATTGAAAAATCCCCTATTTTATTGACATATACTATATAAGAAGTGATATTATAATCTGGAACATATAATATAAGTGCATAATACGAGGCATATAGATAATCAGACACGCAGCCATACATATGTTAACTGGAAAATTAATTTTTTATACTGGGATTGGTGTCTGAGCGCATTTGATACGAATGCGATATGCAAAAAAATCATGCACAGAAATGAGGAATATTATGCTTAAGTGGTTAATGTTGTTTGTATACATTATTCTTAGCGTATACATGCTATGGAGAATGATACACTGGTATAAGATAGTTATACCATTGTTTAAACATAAGCGTATGCAGGCAGTGTGGATAGGATTATACTGTATATTTGCTTCAACGATATTTTTAGGAGTGTTTCTACCAAGAAGCGACATACAGGTGGTGATACACAGAATAAGTAATGTGTGGCTTGGTTTATTTATATACCTGTTATTCTTTATGATAATAGGAGATATTATCGTTCTTATTCTTAAGGTTGTTGATAAGAAGAAAAATGTTCCGATTCTTCGTAAGTTATATGGCGCGTTGATAATAGGAATATCGATTGTAGCTGCAAGTATCGGTTTTACTGTATATGGAACGATACATGCAAGACAGATGACAACAAAGAGTTATAATATAAGTATAGACAAACATGTGGATGGTATGGACAGTCTTAATGTAGTGCTTGTAGCAGATCTTCATTTAGGATACAGTATTGGCTGCGATGATATGGAGAAGATGGTTGACAGAATCAATGCACTTGATCCAGACGTTGTTGTTTATGCTGGTGATATATTTGATAATGATTATGATGCGCTGGATAACCCTGAGCGGCTTGAGGAGATAATAAGAGGAGTAAGTGCAAAGTATGGTTCATATGCTGTTTTTGGAAACCATGATGTTACTGAAACACTTGTAGGTGGTTTTTCAACAGCTTCAAGTACGAAAGCATTCAGAGATCCTCGTATGGAAACATTTCTTAGGGAAGCCGGCATTGATGTAATGCTGGATGATGTCATAACAATAGCTGATGGAAAGATTAATCTTATAGGAAGACTTGATGGTGAGAAAGCAGGAGATGGTACAAGTAACAGAAAACCATTATCAGAGCTTGTTAACGAGTGCGATACATCAAAGCCGGTGATTGTAATCAATCACGAGCCAGATAAGCTTCATGAAGTGGCAGCTATGGGAGTAGATGTTATGCTAAGTGGTCATACACATGCAGGACAGTTTTTCCCACTGACTATAACACAGCCTCTGGCATGGGAAAACTACTGGGGCGTAAAGAAGATAGACAACATGTACAGTGTTGTTACATCTGGTGTAGGATTGTATGGACCAGCTGTGAGAGTTGGAACTAACAGTGAAGTTATGAGTGTCAGGATTAATTTCGCCGGATAGCTTGTTTAAAATTATTGGCATTAATTATCTGTATACCATATAATATGATAAATAATTACTTTATAATATTGACAATTAAAGTGAGGAATAATTGATTTATGAAAGATCTTACAAAAGGGAAACCATCAGTTCTTATATTGACATTTGCATTGCCTATATTTCTTGCTAATCTTCTTCAGCTTACATATAGCATTGTGGATACAAGGATTGTGGGAACATTCTTAGGAGAAAATATGCTTGCAGCAGTTGGCGCAACAACAACTCTTAGTAACCTTATTATAGGATTTCTTCTAGGACTGTCTAACGGTTTTGCAATAGTTACGGCGCAGAAGTTCGGGGCTAAGGATATAAGGGCAGTTAAGAAATCGTTTGCAACGGCCATCATACTTGGTGTGGTTACAGCACTTTTCATAACAGCTGTTGGACTTATATTTCTTCATCCTATACTTAAGTTTCTTAATATACCGGAAGAATTGTTTGGAGAGTCTGCAAGTTATATATCAGTTATTATAGCCGGACTTATTGCCACGTTTTTATATGATATGTGTGCAGCGGTACTTCGTGCAATAGGAGATACGATAACACCACTTATTATACTTGCCGTATCTGTTGCACTTAATGTTGCCGGTGATATATTTTTTGTCGTTGTAGTTAAAGCAGGTGTAAGAGGTGCTGCGATTGCAACAGTGCTTGCACAGCTTATTGCTTTCATAGTGTGTGCATTCTATATGGTCAGAAAGTATGATATATTAAGACTTTCAGGAGCTGACTTTAAAAACATGGAAGGCACTATGGTTAAAAATATGCTTGGTGGTGGGTTGTCAATGGGCTTTATGAGTTCGCTTATCAACATAGGTTCACTGACGTTACAGACTGCTATTAACAAGCTTGGCCAGGATATAATAGTTGCACATACGGCGGCACGTAAGATATCTGAGATGTTTATGGTAATGTTTACTGTGTTTGGACAGACTATGGCAACTTACTGCGGACAAAATATAGGTGCTGGAAGAGTTGACAGGGTCAAGAAGGGAATCAGGCTGTCTATATTGTATACATGCATATGGTGCACACTTGTTATTGTAGCAAGCTATACCATAGGCGGCTGGCTTGTTTACCTTGTCACAGGCAGCAGTAATGAGACAGTTATTGTAAATGCCACGAATTATCTTAAGTTTGATACTCTGTTTTACTATGTCACAGCAGTTATCTGCATAGTAAGAAATGCCATGCAGGGACTTGGCGAGCATATAACGCCGCTTGTATCAAGTTCACTTGAGATGATAGGAAAGATAATAATAGCAGCAACACTTGTACCGGTTATGGGATATACAGGAGTTATTCTTGCAGAACCTATCGTCTGGTTTATCATGGTAATACCTCTTATAGTTAAGATATATCGTATGCCAGTTCTTAAAAATAGTTAATATTTGACCATGACATTGACCTTTAAAATATATTTGACATTAATATCTTAATATTATAAAGTTAATATTCAATTACATTTAAAATAAAATGATGTGAATACTGAATTTTATGAGAGCTTGAGATGTTATAAGATAAATATTCATTATTTAAGTGATTTAAGATGAAAGGGAAACATATGGATACAAGAAAAGAAATGAAAGCACACGCAAAGACACGAGTGAAAAAGCACTATCTTATCTATATAATTGCATGTCTGTTGGCAGCAGTTATGGGAATCGAGTTTGCATCATCACTTGATATATTCAGGCAGAAAAGCAGCACAGAAAGCAGTGTGGATAGTGAAATAAGTTCAGGTGTTATTATACAGGAAAAGAGCTTATATGATGTAGTTATAAGTTCATATGAAGAAAAACAGCAGCAGTATGATGACAAGATGGCGGATAGAAACGAGAATACCGCACTTGGTAAGGCACTTGGAAGGAGAAGAGGTGTGCTTGC
>DJDY01000082.1:4884-27497 GCA_002435585.1 Lachnospira sp. UBA5912 | reverse complement strand
GTGCTTGCATCAGTAGTTAATGGTGTATCATCAGGTTCGTTTATGACACAGGCAGTTATGGCTATACGTTCCATAACAGGTTCTGCTAATGCATCAGCAGTAATATTTATCTTCGGAAGTCTTACAGTTACGTTTCTGTTCTGGTTCTTTATAAAGAATACATATAAAGTTGTCATGAGACGTATATTTATGGAAGGAAAGTCGTATGACAATGTGTCTAAGCAGAGATTCTTATATCTTATAAGAGCCAATAAGATGGGTAAGGCTGCATGTACGATGTTTTTATTGTCTGTATACCAGTTCTTATGGAGTCTTACTATAATAGGAGGAATCATTAAGAGTTATTCATACAAAATGGTTCCATACATAGTTGCAGAAAATCCTGATATCAATGCGAAGGAGGCGATAACTCTTTCGCGTAAGATGATGAATGGATACAAGTGGAAGTGCTTTGTGTTTGACATTACATTCATAGGCTGGGATGTGTTAGGTTACTTTACCCTTGGTTTAACAGATTTATTCTTTACTAATGCATATAAAACAGCGTTCTATACAGAGTTTTATTATAATCTGAGAGGATATGTAAAGAGTGTGAACATGCCTGGTGCAGAGTTTATGAATGATAAGTATCTTTTCGAATATGCACCTGAAGAACTTCTTAACAAAGAGTATGCGGTTATTAACAACCTTATCAGTAAGGGTGAGCAGGAGCCGGAAGAGGTCAGTCATGGCTTCAGGGGTTTTATAGCCAAATGGTTTGGTATATCATTATT
Organism: Lachnospira sp. UBA5912; assembly: GCA_002435585.1. Classification (GTDB taxonomy): domain Bacteria; phylum Bacillota; class Clostridia; order Lachnospirales; family Lachnospiraceae; genus Lachnospira. Next base: position 26,724 of record DJDY01000082.1, on the reverse strand, counting down.
CTCTAAGGATATTAACGACAGATATGCGGATGCACAGGTGAGAAAGCTTACTATTAAGAAATACAGGAATGAAATTGAGAAAAAGGCATATCCAACAAGACTTTCAGCTATACCTGAAAAGCTAAAGAATCCACGTGTTGCCAATATCAATTATATGAGATTGTATAGTGTGACTTCAGTTATTCTGTTATTCTTTTCATTCTGCTTTATAGGATGGTTATGGGAGGTATCACTTCATCTTGTGTCAGACGGTGAGTTTGTTAACAGGGGAGTGCTGCATGGACCATGGCTCCCTATATACGGAATGGGTGGAATTATAATTCTTGTGTTACTTACAAGACTTAGAAAGAATCCAGTTGCAGAATTCCTTGTAGCTGTTGTATTATGTGGTTTTCTTGAATACTTTACAGCATATCATCTTGAGATGACACATAATGGTATGAAGTGGTGGGATTATTCAGGATATTTTCTTAATCTTCATGGAAGAATATGTGCAGAGGGTCTTCTTATATTCGGTATAGGAGGCTGCGCAATAGTATATTTTGTTGCACCACTTATGGATAATCTGTATAGAAAGCTTAATCTGAAGATTGCCATAGCAGTATGTTTAGTACTTATAGTGTGTTATGTTGCAGATCAGATATATTCATCTAAGCATCCTAATGCTGGTAAAGGTATAACAGATTATCAGTCATATAATGATGAACTTGAAGATTCTTACAGATATGACTATGCAGTTAATGATAAATATGGTATTGCAGATTATATTAATTTAATGGGTAAGGAGAGTATATAATATATATATAGGCAGCTTTCACTGATGATTATATATATGAAAAATAGGTTATGTTATCTACAATAGAAAGTATTAACAACGCAGTAAATAATTTTATATGGGGAGTTCCGGCTATGATATGTATCATAGGCGTAGGACTTTACTTAAGCATAAGAATGGGCTTTATACAGATTCGTAAGTTCGCTTATGCCATGAAAGTAACAATAGGAAGAATATTCCGTAAAAGAGAAGCATCAGATGGTGCGCTTACACCATTCCAGGCAGTCTGTACTGCACTTGCTGCAACAGTTGGAACCGGCAATATCGCTGGTGTTGCAGGAGCGATAGCTATCGGTGGTCCGGGAGCTGTGTTCTGGATGTGGGTGTCAGCCATGCTTGGTATGTGTACTAAGTTTTCAGAAGTTATTCTTGCGGTGCATTTCAGGGAGAAGAATGATAAGGGTGAGCTTGTCGGCGGTCCTATGTATTATATTAAGAATGGTCTTAAGAAGCACTGGCACTGGCTTGCGTATCTTTTCTCAGCATTTGGTGTGCTTACAGTGTTTGGAACGGGTAATGCAACTCAGGTTAATACAATAACTTCGGCTATAGATACGGCACTCTACAATATGAATATTATTGCAGACGAGAATTCTTCAACAGTATCAACAGTTAATCTGATTATAGGCATAGTACTTGCAGTAGTAATCGCGCTTATCCTTATTGGCGGAATAAAGAGAATAGGTCAGGTTACAGAAAAGCTTGTGCCATTTATGGCGCTTGTATACATAGTTCTTGCTATAGGTGTTGTTCTTCTTAATGCTAAAAATGTTCCAGCAGTATTTGCATCTATATTCAAGGGTGCATTTAATCCTGCATCTGTTACTGGTGGTGCAATAGGAAGTTTCTTTATGAGTATGAAGAAGGGTGTATCAAGAGGTATCTTCTCTAATGAAGCCGGACTTGGTACAGGTTCGATAGCCCATGCGTGTGCTGATACAAGAAAGCCTGTAAAGCAGGGCTTCTTTGGAATATTTGAGGTGTTTGTTGACACAATAGTTATATGTACACTTACAGCTCTGGTTATTCTTTGTAGTGAAGTTCCGGTTAATTATGGAAGTGCAGCAGGAGCAGAGCTTACTATAAGCGGCTTTACATCAACTTATGGCGGCTGGGTATCTATATTTACAGCGGTTGCTATGTGCTGCTTCGCATTCTCAACTATTATCGGCTGGGGATTATATGGAACAAGATGTATTGAGTTTTTGTTTGGCTCAAAGGCTGACAAGCCATTTATGGTGTTATACTCACTTGTTGCCGTAGTTGGCGCAACTATGGACTTAGGTCTTATGTGGGGTATAGCAGAAACATTTAACGGACTTATGGCAATACCTAACCTTATAGCAGTATTCCTGTTATCAGGTGTGGTTGTCAAGCTTGTGAAGGAGTACTTTGCGGGTGAGGGCGCAGTGACGAAGTGATTTTTTATTGATTTTGCTGATTATATTGTATATTGTGGCAGGAAATCATAATAATAATGAGAACATCAACAGAAAGGTTCATTTTCTGTTGGTGTTTTTTATTGATAATTAAAGATTCAAACACTAATAAATCAAGATAGGTTAAAATAATGAAAAGCTGCTAAAGTCTGTAACATCAGCAGTAACAGCAGTAAATAATGTATTTTTCTGTAATATACGCTTGTAAGAAGTATATTTTATATGGATATTGCTGTGTTAAAAGTTTAACATATAATATACACAATAATAATTTATTCGTGTCAGAAATAAAGTGTTAAAATAAATTATTCACATGCTGGGTTTGTTTCTGTGATAATTGGGATAAACTCGTTGTGTGAAAAAACATGCACGGAAACGAGGATTAATATGGAAGAGCATATACAGAAAGCAGAAGAACCAAAAACACAGCACGTTATCGAGTGCCATAATGTTCCTGATATAGATATGAATAAACAGGACGGCGGGCTGCCTCATATGGCTGGTGTGTATACATATCAGGTAAGAAGAAGCTGCCTGGCGGATGGCGATTACACATATAATCACGCACCTATGCTGACAGGGTTTAATAACAGACTGTTATTATCTTATATAAGTGGCAAAAAGGATGAACACGGCGCACCGGACGAGGTTGTATACACAACATCAAAAGATGGAATAACATGGGAGAAGGAAAGGACTATGTTTCCATATATGCTTGCAGACACAAAAGCATATATAGGTCCTGACAAAGAGCTGCTGCCAGAGCATGCAAAGATGATTGTACATTCAAGAATGTGTTTCTATAAGGCTTCAAACGGAAGAATGTTAGCAACTACATTTTACGGTTTCTCACCTGACTTTCACCGTGCGCCTAACAACGGATTCGGTGCGGCAAGGCTTGTGCGTGAAGTATATAAGGATTTTACGCTGTCAGATATATTTGTTATAAAATATAATACTGCCGGTGGTTTTGCTAAAGATACCACGCATTTTTATAAGCCTGAAGATGATAGTCCTGTAAATATTCCTTATTATGATGAGGCGGCAGATGATGGCTTTGTAAGTGCCTGCAGTGAGCTGTTGTCTAAGAAGCTTATACTTGAGCAGTGGTACGAAGAGGAAATGTACGATAAGGAGCATTATGTACATGGCAGGGCGCTGTCATTTTACACAGCCAGAGACGGAAGCATAGTAGGACTCTGCAAGAAGGGCGAGGGCTATATATTTGATAAGGAAGGCAATATCGTACTGGATGAAAAGATACCTACACTTATCACCAACACTGCCAAGGTATGGGGTCAGAAAACACCAGATGATGATTATATTATATGTTACAATCCGACAACAGACAGTTCACACAGATGGCCGCTGGCAGCTATGAGGAGTGAGGATGGAAGAGAGTTTTATGATATGGAGGCTGTCATTCCTGAGCTTCCGCCATACAGATATGAGGGACATATTAAGAACCTTGGTGCGCAGTATATGCGTGGAATATGTGACTATAATGATGCATTTGATAAAAATGTGTGGATAACATATAGCTGTAATAAAGAAGATATATGGATAAGTAAGATAGTCAGCGCAACAGCTGCTGATACTGATAAGAAGTATTCAGTTATGTCGCCGCTTTGGGGAAGTATTAAGAGAACTGGCACTTCTTTGTGGGAGGTTGTCGATAGTGATGCGTGTGAACGTGCGATTATAGAGTATTTTCCTGATAAATGTGAAAATGTATCTGTAAAAATTAATGTAAAAAATATATCTGATGATAATGGAGTTAAGGTTGTATTCTATGATGTGAACGGCAATGTCTTAAAAGAAGCGGTGTGTAAACAGGGAGAGTGTGTAGTGGAATACAGGACAGATGAAACAAAAGAAAATATTATGCCTGTAAGGATATCAGTGTATTCTAAAGAAAGACTGGCACTTAACACACTTTCTGATGATGGAAGACTTGGAGCGCTTCATGATATGGAGGATGCAGACAGGAAAGATTATTATACGGAATTTGGTGTTGAGTTTGTAAGTAAGTAATGATAACATATCAGATAAATAAAGGTGTCAGCTTTTCCGGACATGCACAGCAAAGAAACGGATAAAAGGAGATTAATATAGTATGTTAAAGATAGATGCAAGAGCTCCAAAAGAGTCAGCGAAAGATTATGTAGTAAGACAGCTTGTATATAATATAGTTCATGTGAATCTTATTCCAGGTCAGCAGCTTGATGCTGATGAGATAAGTAAGGAATTAGATGTGAGCAGGAATCCTGTAAGGGAGGCAGAACTCGAATTATCGCAGACACGTCTTATAGAAATCAGACCTAAGATAGGTGCATATGTCTCTCTTATTGATACCAATATAGTCGATGAGGTGCGTGAGTTAAGGAGTGTTCTTGAGTCAGAGCTGGCAAGACAGGCATGTGATATTCTAACAAAGGAACAGATAGATGTATTATGGGAGAATGTTGCACTATGGCAGATGTATATGAAACGCAATGATGAAGAGAAAATATTTCAGCTTGATAAGGAATTTCACGAAAAGCTGTACAGAATGTGTGGCAAGAATTACTGGTATGAGCTTGTCAATAATATATCACCGCATTTTGACAGGACAACTATTCTTAGCTTCAGATGTGAGGAAATAGGACGTATACTAACAGATCATGAAGAACTGGTAGCTGCGATTGAAAATCGTGATAAGGATAAAGCATATGAAATATCAAGACGTCATCTCACACGTTATACAGAAAACATAGACTCAATAAGAAAGAATTATAAAGAATACTTTAAAGAAGTATAGCTGATGTAAGAAGATTTGTGTCTTTGCGCACTTGACACAAACCTGTTATGCGAAAAAATGTGCGCAGAAGTGGAGATTGTTATGGCACATTTAACAGTGAATTTTAGATCAAAGGCACTAGGTATGCCTGTTATGCTTGATGTACTTATGCCTCAGGGAAGAGGTGGATATAAGACTTTATACCTTCTGCATGGTGCTGGAGGAGATCATGCAAGCTGGGTACTTAACACACGTATAGCAGATTATGTTAATAACAAAGATATAGCAGTTGTTATGCCGTCTGGTAAGAACAGGTTTTATATTAATAATGAGTATGGTAAAAAATATCATACATATATAGCAGAGGAGCTTGTGAGCCAGTGTGAAAAATGGTTTGATATAAGCCATAAAGCAGAGGACAGATACATAGCTGGTATGTCGATGGGTGGATATGGCGCAGTGTATGCGGCACTTAAGAAGCCACATACATATAATACAGTTTTTTCATATTCAGGACTTCTTAACATACTTGAGCGTTATGATAAACCGCAGGGAATAGATATGTTTCCAGTGTTTGGAACAAGGCAGCAGCTTATAGATAGTGGATATGATCTGTATACACTGGTTGATAAATATGCAGAACATATGAATATTAGCAAGGCAGATATTAATAATGATAATGTTAATGCTAATAATGAAGAAAAAATGCATACGAAATACATAATAGCCTGTGGAACAGAAGATCCAAGAATACATATGAGCAGGCAGTTTGGTGAAGCGCTTACAAGAGCTGGCATAGACAATGTATACAGGGAAAGTCCCGGAGAACACAACTTTACATACTGGGATTATTGTATAGAACAGACTGTTAAGTATATATGCGGGGAGGACTCATTATGGCAGTAATTAATATAAATGTATTTTCAGTTATGTTAAGGCATGGAATGGATGTGACAGTGGTGCTCCCTGACGATATAGATGAGGGTGAGCAGCTTAAGTGTGTGTGGCTGTATCACGGCGGAAGTGGTGATAACACAGAATGGCTGTATCATACACCACTTGTTGATACAGTTGAGAAAAGGCATTTTGCGGCAGTGCTGCCAAATGTGGATGAATCGTGTTTTGTAAATATGAATATAGGCAATAAGTATGAAAGCTATGTTGCAAAGGAACTTCCGTCCATAATATGGAATATGTTTAAGTGCATATCTGATAAAAGAGAGGATAACTATGTATCAGGATATTCCAATGGTGGATATGGCTGTCTTCATACAGTACTTAAGTATCCTAAGAAGTTTTCCAAGGTAGGAGCATTTTCAGCGGGAGATAAAGCAGATTCAGCGTATGTAAACGATGGAAGTGCTAAGGCTAAAGGACGAATTAATCTTTTCGGAGATGGAGATATACATAAGACGGATTACTGTCTTACATATCTTGCAGATAAGCTGGCAGCCGATGATAATGCACTTATACCGGATATATACCATGCGTGTGGCGGCAAAGACCCATGGCTTGATATGAATCATATTGTAAGGGATTATTTTCTTGAACATAAAAATGTATATAAGAATTACGTTTATGATGAGATAGACGAACTAGGACACGAGTGGCGTTTCTGGGATATAGAGCTGTGTAAGTTCCTTGACTATGCCGGTCTTAAAGAAGTAAGACCAGCAAAAGTCTAGGTGTTTTACTCAGATACAACCTGCGCATTTTTAACGGATAAAGTTTTATAGGTTTCAAATGTGAATTTTTTATCGAGTATATCTCCAATAATAGCGACAACTTTTCCCATAGTGAAGGCGGCGAGTATAGTTCCGATACCAAGACCATCGATATGTCCTATAAAGAAGAATGTCATACATCCTGTAACAAAAAGGCATATTACATCAAAGCTTATCTTGATACGTGAATAGCGGACATTTGTAATAGCAGACAGTTCTCTAGGGAAAAGGTCTGTTGGTATGATAGGAAGCTTACATCTGTTTGAAAGTGCAATTCCTATGCAGAGGAGCAGATAACTTGCTACAAAGTAGATAATCTGTAAAGGCAATGTCTGTGGAAGTATATTTATCCATGCCTTGTGTACGTCAAGCAGTTCAGAAAATGCAAAGCCTACTATGAAGCTGCAAAGGTAAGATGGAACGAATTTCTTCCTTAGTATCATAAGTGTAAGAATAAGAGTTCCCTGAAATATATAAGTCCATGTTCCAAGCGACAGCTTAGGTAACACAAGTGAAAATGCATAAGGAACACTGGATATGGCAGATATTCCGGAGCCGGAGTGAAGCATAAGCACAACGCCGAAGCTGTTTATTATGACGGCTATGAATAGTGCGAGTTCTCCACGGAATACTGGTTTGTCTGCTGTGTTTTTGGTCTGGTTAGTATTGTTGTTTTTCATTGTTATTTCTCCATTCGTAATTATTGGATTATGTAAGTGCGAAAATGTGTTTTGATACTTACATATTAGATGATGTTGTGGGAGGGCTCATGCGGGTTTAGAACTTTTGCCCCCTGACATCATTTAGATTACAGTTACTTAGTTTAGTTTTATATTATTCATAAGACAAATAAATAATATTTATAAATGTATAGATTTTGTCTATGAAATGAATTGGTGTGAAAATGCATTTTCATACGATGTATTTGTGTATGCGCACATCTGACAAAAACTGTTATATTCAAAAACGTGCGCAGAAATGAGAATTATTATGAATTTATATTATATAAAGTACTTTGTCACACTGGCAGAATACAAGCATTATACGAAGGCAGCTAATGTATTATGTATAACGCAGCCAAGTCTTTCGCATGCGATAGCCCAGCTTGAAAAAGAGCTTGGTGTTCCGCTTTTTGAGCGTAGTGGCAGAAATACAACGCTTACAAGGTTCGGGCAGGAGTTTCTTGTGTATGCAAAGCAGACATTAAGCACGATTGATGAGGGTGTGGAGGCTATAAAGAAAAGTGCAAGGGGAGATGGCATCATAAGACTAGGATTCTTAAGGCCGCTGGGTGTCGATTATATTCCGGAGCTTGTAACTGAATATATGAAGAAGAACAGTGGGCGTGATATACAGTTCACTTTCCACACGGATGTGACAGGCAGGCTTGTTGAGAAAATGATTGACAGGAAGTATGATGTTCTGTTCTGTTCACGTCCCGATGAGAAATGTGGACTTACAGCTAAGAAGGTTATGCAGGAAAATCTTGTACTTATAGCGCCTGAAGGTCATCCTGTGATGTCAGCGTGTGACGGTGATGGTAAGATTAAGCTTGTCGATACACTTTCGTATCCATATATATTTTTTGATAAAAGCTCTGGTATGAGAGGTGTGGTTGATGAGCTTTTTAACAAATGTGGTTCATTTCCGGACATTGCATATGAAACGGAGGAGGATGAAGTGGTAGCGGGACTTGTTGCGGCAGGGCTTGGAATAGCCGTGATTGCAGATATACCGCTTATTCACCAGATGAAGCTTGATATAGCTGACATAGCAGAGCCGGAGTATGAGAGAAGTATATATATGGTGACAGACAACAGTATTTATATGCCACCAGTGGTATCGGACTTTGTGAATTATGTAATGAGCACAAAGAAAGGAGTTTTAATATGATAAAGTATACAGTTAAAGATATAGAAGAGCCAGACTTTGGATGTGAAGGTCTTTTGGACGGACAGGTTATAACTGATGAAGTTACACTTGAGACAGAGAATGGCGATATTATTAAACTGGATGTAGCAGATGCGTATTTATATGAGAAAGATATAAATGTGGGGGATAGAGTCTATATAGATAAATCTGCGGAAAATGTTATTATAAAGTGTTAATTATATTTAATGAAAAATTTAATTAGTATAAAAATAACGCTTAATAGATTTATTTTCCATTAGGTGTTATTTTTATTTAAACACTACACACTATTATATTAAATAGACTTTTTCTTTTTCACAATCTGCAATTCATATCCTAAGGCATCAAGCATATTGCTGAATGCACGTATTGTTGGAATACTTTCTTTTCTCTCAATCCGTGAAATAACCTGCTGTTTATTTCCTGTCAAAGCAGCTAATTCTTTTTGTGTAATATTTTCTTTCTTTCTCAAAGAAATCATTTCACCGATAAGTCTGTATTCGGCACGGGACTCATCCCATGCCTTTTTAAATTCTGGATTATTTTGTCTTTGTTTTTCTATTTCATTTTTTACATTTATTTCTGCAAATGGCATTTTGCTACCTCCTTATATGAATTTCTTACCTAAATAATTTCCTAGTTCTGCTGCACGTTTACGGACTATTATATTCAATTACAGAATACAACATATAAGTTGTATTATCAAATGAAAAATAACAATAAATAGACAGATACATTTATAAATAGTAAAATAAATATTATTTGGAAATGGCGGATAGTGTGAAAAATAAATTTTTCACACACGAGATTTGTGTCTGCGCGCACTTGACACAAACTCGATATGCGCAAAAAACGTGCGCAGAAATGAGGATAATATATGGTTAAAGTAACACTAGGAAGCACAGGAATAACAGTTAATAAAAATGGTTTTGGAGCACTTCCAATACAAAGAATAAGCCACGAAAGTTCGGCGGATATATTAAGGAGAGCGTATGAAGCTGGCATAGATTTCTACGATACAGCAAGATTTTATACGGACAGCGAATGTAAGTTAGGTGAGGCACTTTCCGATGTCAGGGAGCATATATACATAGCTACGAAGACTGCTGCCAAAAATGCGGATGAATTCTGGAAAGACTTAAATACAAGTCTTAATAACTTAAAGACAGATTATATTGATATATACCAGTTCCACAATCCGGCAGTCTGTCCAAAGCCGGGTGATGGCAGCGGCTTGTATGAAGCTATGTGTGAGGCAAAGGCACAGGGAAAGATAAGACATATCGGAATAACTAACCACAGACTTAATGTTGCCAATGAAGCAATAGAGTCAGGACTTTATGAAACATTACAGTTTCCATTTAATTATCTTGCAACAGATAAAGAGCATAAGCTGGTTGAAGATTGCAAAAAGCATAATATGGGCTTTATAGCAATGAAAGCACTTTCAGGCGGACTTATAACTAATTCAAAGGTGGCATATGCATATCAGGCTGAGTATGATAATGTTCTTCCAATATGGGGAATACAGAGAATGTCTGAGCTTGAAGAGTTTATAAGCTATATAGATAATCCACCGGTGATGGATGATGAGATAAAGGCAGTTATTGAAAATGATAAGAAAGAGCTTGCGGGTAACTTCTGTCGTGGTTGTGGATATTGTGTGCCTACATGCCCTGCACATATTGAGATTAATAACTGTGCAAGAATGTCACTTCTTCTTAGAAGGTCGCCATCAGAGCTGCAGCTTACAGAGGCAGTTCAGGCAAAGATGAAGAAGATAGAAGATTGTATCAACTGCGGACAGTGCAGGGCACACTGCCCATACGGACTTGATACACCGAAGCTTCTGCGTGACAACTATAAGGATTATAAGGAAGTGCTTGCCGGAAAGCCGTTATAAAATAAGTAATAGTTACATATGAGGTATATCATTATCGAAACCAGCACATAATACATACGTATTTTGGTTGTATTGCAAATGTATTAATAATGTAACGGAGCGCTTATAGCATTTTCAGATTAATATCAGAAAGCAATATAACAATCCAAATGCATCAATAGGTGTGGTATCAGAGCATAATTTACTTCTGATATTCACATCCCAAATAAGCAGATTAAGAAAAGAGGCATATGTATGTTGTTGATGGAAAAAGAAATGTCAGTATTAAAGGACCTTCAGACACAGGAGAAGAATTGTATTGACAAGTATGAAAAGTATGCAGGACTCGCAAAGGATGAGGAGTTAAAGCAGCTTTTTGAGGAACTTAAGAAAAAGGAGCAGGAGCACTATAAAACAATAGGTCAGATGTTAAATGGTGAGGTGCCATCCTGTGACTGTAATGATACGGCAGGAAAGGACTATCAGCCTAAGGGCAATTATTCAAAGAGCGAAGACTCAGAGGATAAAAAGAATGACTGTTTTCTTGCAACAGACAGCATAGGAACAGAAAAACTTGTATCAGGTGAATACAATACTAATGTATTTGCATGCACCTTAACATCTATAAGAAAGGCACTTGCAGATATAGAAATAGAAGAACAAAATCACGCCGAAATGCTTTATAAGTATAAGATGGCGAACGGAATGCAGTAATTGAATATTATTATCAATAGCCTATATTGACATAATAAACAACTGTAAAGTAATATATGTTTTGTTAGAAAAGACTAACGAATGTTAATTATAAGCAACTATAGTTAATTATGATTAACAAGAGTTAACAACTTGGAAAACAATGTATAATACAATTTTGCAGAAATGGAGTCTTTTATGTTATTTATAGTTGCATTGATAATAGCAATAATTTTTGTTGCAGTATTTAAGGAGCTTTTAAAGAAGTATCCGGACATATTCTATATAACAGCAGCAGTAATATCCATAGCAGCATTTGTGTGCAGCAGCTATGTGACTATGACAGGCTGGGTAAGGGATTATGTTGCCGGAATATTTGCTAAAGGCTCTTTAGGTACTGCATTTTTTGTACTTGTAATGTATGCAGGTGCCATGAAAAATACATGGAAAGCCACCAAAACACTTATGAGAATACGTGGTGAGCTTTCAATTATGGGTTGTGTGCTTGTGTTATGCCACAATGCGACATATGGAAGAATATATTTCAGAATGTTATTCACAAGTCCAAATATCCTGTCAGCTACACAGATGACAGCGGCAGTTATAAGTCTTGTTCTTATAACAATAATGCTTATTCTTACTGTCACATCATTTCCGCAGGTAAGAAATAAGATGAATGCTGTTAAGTGGAAGAAGCTACAGAGAACAGCTTACATATTCTATGGACTTATATATGTACACATACTTCTTATCAATGTTCCTTACGCAAGAAGAGGGATGTCTGATTATGCTATAAATGTGGCTGTATATAGTCTTGTATTCGTTAATTATGCGATGATGAGAATACACAAGGCAGCTGTTAAGAAAGTTAAGAAAATAACGTGTAGTGATGAAAAGAAAAATGTATATGCAGTCAGCCTTAAGGTGGGTCTTACTGTAGCTGGACTTATCGTTATAGTTGGTGCAATGTTTATGTGCTTTGCAGGCATAGATAATAATGATAATACAGAGCAGGACAAGGTATATGCACAACTGACAGACAATAATCAGAATAATAATGATAATAAAGTGCTCACAGAACAGGATAAGACTGAGAAAAGCACAGAGGCAGTGACACAGGAGAGCACTGATAAGGAAAACGATAGTACAAAAGCCGAAACAGAGGCAGATAAAGAAAAGGAAGATACAACTACTGATAATAAAGAACAGTCAGCAGATACACAGGTTGATAATGCACAGCCGGTAAATGTCAGTGATGCTGGCAGTTCAGACAGTGATACCTCAGACAGCGGCAATTCTGGTTCTGATGCATCAGACAGCAAAGATGAGGAAAAGGTTACACCAACAGAAGCTAAAAGAAAGTTCAAGGCAGATGGAACTTATTCAGCTACTGTAAAGTGCCAGAGATATAACTATATGGTAACTGTACAGGTTGTTATAGCATCAGATACTATCACACAGGTTACTGCTACACCAGCAACAAGTGATGCCTCAGACCTTATGTATTTTAATATGGCAGCGGATGTCATACCATCAAAGCTTATAAGTGCGCAGGGAAGCAGCGGCGTAGATACAGTAAGCGGTGCTACTTATTCAAGTAAGGCAATTATATCCGGATTTAATAGTGCCATTAATTGATATTTATATATACATTGTAATGCCAGTGGCAAAAGGAAAAATCGTCTGCGCCTTCATAAGGCATGATTAACGATAAAATAAAAAAAGCGCAGTAACGAGGAATAATTATGGGAAAATATGCAAAAAAAAGAATAGCATGTATGGCAATGGCTGTACTACTTAGTGCAGTGTTTCTTACAGGCTGTAATACTTCATTGAATAATACAGCTACAGACAGTAAGACGGCAGAGAACGGCATATCACAGGAGTCAGACAGCTTCTTTGCCATGGATACATATATGACAGTAACTGCCTATGGCGATGATGAAAGTGCAAAGAAGGCAGTATCAGAGGCAAGAAAAGAGATAGAAAGACTAGATGCACTCTTGTCAACTGGAAAAAGCGACAGTGAGATAGGTATACTGAATGAAACAGGTTCATATAAGGTTTCAGAGGATACAGAAGTGCTTATAAAAAAGGCGCTTGATATATATAAAAGTACCAATGGTGCATTTAACATAAGTATATATCCGGTTATGAGAGAATGGGGCTTTACAGATGGCAGCTATAAAGTGCCTGATAAAGATACTCTTATGGCGGCGTTGGCAAAGGCAGATATTTCGCATGTTATTGTGTCTGACAGTGTGACACTTAAGGATGGCTGTCAGATAGACCTGGGCGGTATAGCAAAAGGTTATGCTTCATCCAGGGTATGTGAGATATTTAAACAGTGCGGCATAGACAGCGGCATGGTTAATCTTGGCGGCAATGTACAGGTGCTTGGTGGTAAGACCGATGGAAGTAACTGGCGTGTTGCCATTGAAAATCCTTTAAATGATGGTACTTATCTAGGTATTGTATCCGTTAAGGATAAGGCAGTTATAACATCCGGTGGTTATGAGAGATATTTTGAGGAAAATGGAGTAAGATACCACCACATCATAGACCCGTCAGACGGAATGCCGGCTGATGGCGGACTTACCTCGGTATCGATAGTAAGCAGTGACGGTACACTTGCCGATGCACTTTCAACTTCACTTTTTATTATGGGAGAAGAAAAGGCGGTTGCTTACTGGAGAAGCTCAGACCTTGACTTTGACTTTATATTGTATACAGAAGATGGAAGGCTTGTAGCAAGCAGTGGATTAAAAGATGCATTTACATCTGAAAAAAGTATTCAGATTGTAGATAAATAGCGGTTATTTCCGCATAGTTACATGATACATTCTGCATATGGAAGTCATGAAAGATGGTGGTTTTTGCCACTGACATCATATGTATTATGTTATAACAAAATCAAATACAATAAGGAGGACATCCACAATGAGAAAGTTGGGAATGGGACTTGCGGCAGCAGTACTTGCTGTCAGCACAGTATTCGGTGGTACAGCATTAAAGAATGTATCACAGGTTAAAGCGGCTGATACAGATTACACATATGTGTATGCAGGACTTAGCTGGGAAGAGTATTGGAATGCAGAGGGAGTTTATAATGCTTCTAATACACAGTCATCAGATGTAAAGGATGATCATGGTGAATATGATAAAGGTGGTTTTGATACAGTATCAAGAGCCACATATAATCATGGACTTCATAGAGGTAGTTTCCAGTGTGAAGCAGTTATATTTGATACAGACGGAAAGACGTATGATGTTGCTTATTGGACAAGCGAGGATAAGCTTGTAAAGCTTGTTCTTACTGATGGTTCAAAATGCACATATAACAGCAAGGCAAAGACACTTACACTTGCAGATGGGACAGTAGTTACTCTTGATCATTATGAAGTCAAGGGACTTAAGTATGTTCCAGTTAAGGTTAAGACATCAGATTATGAAGACTTTAAGTCAAAGTACAATGTAGTTGAGAATGGCGGAACACTTGAGGGTGGCTTTACAGAGAATAATCTCAAGGCATATACAGAAACTGCCGAGGTTACAGCAGATACAAATGGACTTAAGGAGGCTGTTAAGTCATCAGATGGAACATATTCATTTGGTGCAAGAGCTAATGGTACAGCTTCAGGTGTTAAGGACAGCAGCTTAAAGAAGGCAGCAGATATCACAGTTAATCTTCGTTCAACAGATACAGAAAGCAATATAACAGGTTCATATGGTGAGTTCTTAAGAGTAGATCTTACAGGTAACTATGGTGACCTTGGTGCTAATCTTCAGGCTGTTAAGTGGACGTATTATGGTCAGGACAGCACAAGAACTAATGCACTTGCAACATTTGGAACAAAGTTTGCAGCAGATAACTGGATGCATAAGGTTAATGGAATACAGTTAGGTCTTACAGATTCTTACAGATGCCAGCTTCCAGAGGGAACAGATGGTACAGGTTACTGGACAGTTACAGTATATGCATTAGGTTATGAAGACTATTCTTTTGATATCCAGACAGAAAAGAATAGTCTTTATATGGGGGATGAAGAAGAAGCTGATACAACTAAACTTTCAGAAGCAATAAATGCAGCTAAGGCACTTAATGAATCTGATTACACAAAGGAAAGCTGGGATATCATGCAGGCAGAATTAACAGAAGCACAGGAAGAGCTTAAAGCTCCTAAAAATGCAGCATCTGTAGCAGAGGCAACACAACATCTTAATGCAGCTATTGCAGCACTTGTAAAGGTAAGCACAGACAATGGTTCCTCATCAGGTGCAGATAATACAGATATATCTGATAAAGAAGATGGCATGGATAATACAGGTGCAGCAGATGCCAGTGAAGCAGCTTTGAAGAATGCATCTACAGCATCAGAAAGCATATCTTCAGTTAAGACTTATGATGCAGCCGATGTTTATGCATGGATAGCAGCTGCTGTACTTTCAGCAGGTGTTATTATATGCGTGTATGGTAAAAAGAATAATAGAATATTCAGATAATTATATGAAATAATCGGAATATATAAACGCTATGGAATAATTGTTATAATTCCATGGCGTTTTATTTTTATTTTATAAATTTATGTTTTCTTTTGATATATTTTATTGACAGAAAGAGTGCGGATATGTATACTGGAAATAGTTTCATAACGAACTAAATATGTGATATCTGCAAAGAAAGGATTATTATGGATGCATATGACCTGATAACATCCGGCGTACAGCTTAGAAAGCTGATAACAAAGTATGTTGAACCTATTATGGAGGAATACGGATTAAAGCCTGCTGAGCTTGATATACTGGAGTTCATAACAAGAGAGAACTTAACTACGGCAAAGGATATTATGCAAAGAAGACATATATCCAAGTCACATATATCCAAGTCTTTAGAACATCTGTTAGAAAAAGGTCTTATAAGGATGACGGAGGATAAGAAAGACCATAGGGTTATGCGTATTGCCCTTACAGAGGATTCATATAAGGTGATAGACAGGGTGAATGATGCTTATGAAAGCTGCAGAGATATTTTACTGAAGGGGATATCAGAAGATGAGCTGCATATATTTAGAGAGGTTATTCATAGAATGAATAATAATGTTGATGGAAAACTGAAGTAACTGTTGGTGATAATGCTTATAAGTAGCGGCATTAGTGATGTGGTTTGACAGGAAGGAATGTTTATGATGGAAAGGTGGAACTTAACAATGGGCAGCATTAATGATTATGCTAAGAAACAGTCGGATATGTGCGTGGAAAACGACAGTATACCTAAGGCTTTATATGCAGATTATGGCGTCAAGAAGGGCTTAAGAGATGAGAACGGACAGGGTGTTCTTACAGGACTTACTAACATATCAAGCGTGAGGGCTTTTGATATAGTTGATGGAGAGAAGATACCTTGTGATGGTGAGCTGTTATACAGAGGTTATGATGTTACACAGTTAGTTAAGGGCGCTGGTGATAAAAGATTCATATTTGAGGAAGCAGCATATCTTTTATTGTTTGGTGAGCTTCCAGATGCAGCACAGCTTGATGAGTTCAGACATATAATAGCTGACTGTATGGAACTTCCAACTAACTTTACAAGAGACGTTATTATGAAAGCTCCTACGGCAGATATTATGAATTCAATGACAAGGAGTATTCTTACTCTTGCATCATATGATCCTAAGAAAGATGACTTAAGCATAGAGAATGTCTTAAGACAGAGCATACAGCTTATAAGTACGTTTCCAATGCTGGCAGTGTATGGATATCATGCATACAATCACTATGAAAGAGATGAAAGCATGTACATTCACAGGCCAGACAAAGAACTTTCGCTTGCAGAGAATTTTCTTAGAATGTTAAGACCGGATATGAAGTACACATCACTTGAGACACATGTACTTGATATAGCACTTCTTCTTCATATGGAACATGGTGGTGGTAATAACTCATCATTTACAACAAGAGTAGTTACATCATCTGGTTCAGATACATATTCTGCCATAGCAGCAGCTATGTCATCACTTAAGGGCAGAAAACATGGTGGAGCCAATCTTATGGTTATGAATATGATGGATGACATAAGGGCACATATAAGCGATTATCATGATGAGGAAGAGATAGAACACTATCTTGATAAGATTCTTAATAAAGAAGCATTTGATAAGAAGGGACTTATATATGGTATGGGTCATGCCGTATATTCGTTGTCTGACCCAAGAGAGAAAGTGTTTAAAGGATTCGTTGAGCAGCTAGCAGAGGCGAAGGGTAAGACTGAGGATATGGCGCTTTATAATAACATAGAAAAGATAGCACCTATGCTTATCGCAAAAGAGAGAAAGATATTTAAAGGTGTAAGTCCTAATGTCGATTTCTACAGTGGTTTTGTGTATGATATGCTTGATATTCCAAGAGAACTTTATACACCTTTGTTTGCTATCGCAAGAATAGTAGGCTGGAGTGCACATAGGATAGAAGAACTTGTTACTACAGACAAGATCATACGTCCAGCCTATAAGAGCCTGGTTACTAAAAGAGATTATGTTGACAGACTTCATAGAGATTAATGCATATAATTGTATTTGAGGTTTTTGATACCTGTATCATAAAACAGTGAATTATAAGATTAAGGAAGTGATATGTATGGAAAGAGAAGAGAGAATTTTTCCGTCATCAAGCGGAATATGTAATATACACACTATTATATGGTATCCTGACAGTGATGAATATAGTAAGCCGGTAGGTGTTATCCAGATAGCACATGGGATGATAGACCATATAGAAAGATTTGATAATATGGCAGAGTTTTTTGCTGATAAAGGCTTTGTAGTGGCAGGCAATGACCATCTTGGGCATGGTGATTCTGTAAACAGTGAAGAAGATTATGGATATTTTGCAAAGGGAAACCATGGCGCAGATTATCTTATCAAAGACATGCACAGACTTACCCGCATCATGAAAAAGACATATCCAGATATTCCATATATTCTTATAGGTCATAGTATGGGCTCGTTTATGGCAAGAAAATATGCATGCATATATGGCGATGAGCTGGATGGTGTCATATTCCTTGGAACAGGCAACCAGCCTAAGATAGTTGTTAATACTGGTCTTAAGCTTGCACATGCGGCTAAGCTTATACATGGGGACAGATATAGAAGTAAGCTGCTTAATAAGATAATGTTTGGTGCTTATAATAAAAGAATCAAAGATAATCGAACAAGTAATGACTGGCTTACTAAAGATACAGAAATTGTTGATGGCTATCTGTCTGACCCTAAGTGTTCGTACATGTTTACTGCCAACGGATATATAGGTTTTCTAAATGTTATCAAATATGATATAAATGAAAAGAATATAGCAGAAACACCAAAAGAGTTGCCAGTGCTTTTTGCATCAGGAGAAGATGATCCTGTTGGAGATTATGGAAAGGCTGTTAAAAAGGTATTTAAGCTGTATACGAAGTATGTTGATAATGTTGAACTCAGATTATACGAAGATGACAGACATGAGCTTCATAGTGAGACTAACCGTCAGGAAGTATTTGAAGACCTGTATGAGTGGATTGAAAATAATGTATAAATCATACAACATTATATAGTTTTTAAAACTATATATCACATTATAAAAGCTACATTTTGTAATATTAATACTACTTACTGTTGACAAATGTTATACATAGGGTTACAATACTACAAAATTGTAGCTTTTCTTATGTTTCAGGTACCTGTAAGAAGGGCTGCAGTATATATTATCAGGCATGATATTTGTAATTGCCGCCATATATGTGTGTACAGGAGCGTGATAATGTCAGGTAATAAAAAAACTGATTCTCATAAAACAATATATTATAGTACTTATGCAGAAGATGTTGTTCAAAGCAGCAACCAGAATTATAAGCTGGATAAGGATTATAAGTGGATTAATAATAATATATTTCACAGAATAGGTTCACATATTATATATGGAATTGCTGTTATTGTTGGATATGCTGGATGCAGATTATTCTGGGGAATAAGTTATAAAAACAAAAGGTTGTTAAAAGAGTGCAGGGATAAAGGCTATTTTATATATGCCAATCATACACAGCCAGTTGGTGATGTAGTTATTCCAGCCCTTTCTTGTACTGCTAAAAGAGTATATGTCATAGTGAGTCAGGCTAATTATGGAATACCTGTTATTGGAAAACTGCTTCCTATGTTAGGCGCACTTCCAGTACCTGATTCTATAAGTGAATATAAGAAGTTTGCAAGAGCATATAAGGAGCGTATAGCACAAGGACATCCAGTGGTTATATATCCGGAAGCACATGTCTGGCCATATTACACGGGGATAAGAACGTTTGAGAAAACATCGTTCAGATTTCCTGCGGAGTTAAAAGCACCTGTGTATGTTATGACAACGACGTACACAAAACGTAAGCTGTTTGGTATAATCTGTAAAAGACCTAAGATTAATGTATACATAGATGGGCCGTATTATACAGATGATAATCTTTCAGTGAAGGATAATCAGCAGCTGCTTCATGATAAGGTATATGAAACTATGAGCATGCGCAGCAGGAATAGCGACTATGAATATATACATTATGAATGTTGTGAATGTAAAGCCACTCATGTTGATTGATTAATAAAAAGTCCATGTAAGACTGCGTTAAGGATTGATATCATGCATTATCAGAGTACAGAATAGATAAAATATAAATGATGTAATACAGGAGATTAACAACCCGATGAATATATTATTTTGTGGAGACAGAAATGTCCAGGATGGATTGCTTATTGCCATTCTTTCTCTTTTAGAAAGCACACAGGAGCATCTTGATATATATGTGCTGACACTTGATATGTCCATGAATGAAAAGACTTATAGTCCAATAGAAGATTCTTTCGTTGCTTATCTTAATAATGAGGTTTCAGCCAGATATGACGAAAGGTTATATATCAGACTTATAGATACTACAGAACTTTTTAAGACAGAAACACCGGATGCGAATCTGTCAACAAGATTCACGCCATGCTGTATGTTAAGGCTATTTGCAGACCAGCTGGATGAAATTCCAGACAGGATATTATATCTTGATACGGATGTCATATGCAGGAAGGATTTCTCTGATTTTTATTATCAGAATATGGATGGCGTAGAGCTTGCAGGAGTGTTGGATTATTATGGAAGCTGGTTTTTCAGAAAAAATATATTTAAGAGAGATTATCTTAACTCAGGAGTACTTCTTATGAATATGAAGGAACTAAGACGGACTCATCTTCTTAGTAAATGCCGCCATATGTGTACAACCAAGCAGATGTTTATGCCGGATCAGTCGGCGCTTAATAAGCTGTCAGTGTCAAAACGCATATGTAAAAGAAAGTATAATGACCAGAGAAGACTTCATGCAGATACGGTGTTCCAGCATTTTACAACACATTTCAGATTCTTTCCATATGTAAGAACTGAAACTGTTAAGCCATGGCAGACAAAAGAGGTAACAACTGTGTTACATATACCAGAATCAGAATATGGAGCCTTGTTTGCCAAGTATTATGATATTAAAAAAAGTATGTTACATGGCAGATAATATTATATTGCATACATAAAATGAATTATAAATGAAAAAGGAGAATTGTAATGTATAACAAGGATGAATTAATACCAATATTTTTCACTATAGATGATGGATATGCACCATATCTTCATGTTGCACTCATCTCACTTATAGAAAATGCCTCAAAGGATAGAAAATATAAGATAATAGTTGTATACCAGGAGCTTAATGAGGAGAACAGAAAGAATCTTGCAGCGTTGGTAGAGAATCACCCTAACTTCGAGATGGAATTCAAGTTTATGAAGCAGAGTCTTGATATGATAACAGACAGAATAGAAAACAGACTCCGTTCAGATTATTTCACTATGACTATATATTTCAGAATATTTATACCTGATATGTATCCGGAATATGATAAGGCTATATATATTGACAGTGATATAGTAGTACCTGGAGATATATCTGAATTATATGATACAGATATGCACAATAATCTTATAGGTGTTGTTACAGATGGTTCAGTTAATGATGTACCAGAGCTCCAAAGATACATGACAGAGTCTCTTGGACTTAAGCTGGGTGATTACTTTAACTCAGGAATGCTTCTTATGAATATGAAGGAATTAAGAAATGTTAAGCTTGCAGAGCATTTTCTTTATCTGCTTAATAAGTATCATTTTGATTGTGTTGCGCCAGATCAGGATTATCTTAACTCTATGTGTTATGGAAAAATAGAGTATCTTGATTCCTGCTGGGATGCAATGCCAAACAGAAACAAGCCTGAGATAAAGAATCCAAAGATTATCCACTATAATCTTTTTGATAAGCCATGGTGCTATGATGATATACAGTATCAGGATTACTTTTGGAAATATGCAAAACAGTCAGTTTACTATGATAAGATAAAGGCATTTAAGGCTGCATATACAGATGAGCAGAAGAAAGCTGACCATGAGCATCTTATGGATCTTTTCAGAAGAGCAGGAACTAATGCAGATACGGAAGTAACATTCAGAAAAGTACTTGAAAGTGGAGAAAAGATAAG
>DJDY01000082.1:0-4864 GCA_002435585.1 Lachnospira sp. UBA5912 | reverse complement strand
GATAAGATTATGATAATAGGTGGCAGCAAGAAAGAGGTTATTAAGAATATTAAGGAGGCAGCCGATAGTGGACGTTTTAACGACAAGGTTGAAATCGGTGATCCTGAGTTAAACAATATAGAGCGTAAAAAACTGTTAGGAAAGTATGTAAAACAGCGTAATGAGATTCCATATCATTACCGCAACTGGCTTGCAAGACGTATGGTTGATATTGCGACACTCGGTGCTAATGCACAGACAAAGGTTATCGGGGTTAACAATATTAAGCATATAAAGACAGGTGCCATAATTACAAGTAATCACTTTAATCCCGTTGATACAACTATTGTACGCCATGGAATAAAGCGTGCAGGAAAGTATAGAATGTTTATAGTAAGTCAGGATACGAATTTTGCCATGAAGGGTTTGTTAGGCTTTCTTATGAGATATGCTGATGAGATTCCTATAAGCAAGGATAAGGATTATATGAACAGACATTTCTACAGAACGCTTAATAATCTTTTAGTTAATAAGCACGAATATATTCTTATATATCCTGAACAGGAAATGTGGTTTAATTACCGTAAACCAAGACCACCAAAGCGTGGTGCATACCTGTATGCTGCTAAGTTCAATGTTCCAATCATATCATGCTTTGTTGAGATGCGTGATACCGATAAGGATGATACAGATGAGTTTAAGAAGGTTAAGTATGTGCTTCACATATTAGAGCCTATATATCCTGATCCAGAAAAGAACGAGCGTGATAACAGCTTTGACATGATGAAAAAGGATTATGAACAAAAAAAAGAGGCATATGAAAGAATATATGGAAAAACTCTTGAATACGCATTTGAACCATCAGATATTGCCGGATGGAAGTGCGGTGAGCCCGATTGAATAGATAAATGATATAATGAGTGTAATTATATTTCTATAAAATGCTGTCAAATAAAATAAATAATATAATGGTTATAGCAGTGCTTATAGCCGTTGTAAATCCCCTGCTATGTGTGATATGGACTACGGCTTTTACTTGATAATAGTAAAGGTAGAATAATATCACTGACGAGTGGGGGATTTTTTGCAAAAATCTATTAATTTCCCTAACAATTACATAATGATAATCTGATAAATATACGTAAATGAGAAAATATCCCCGATAAATATTAAAATCACCTCTTGCAATATACCCTATGGGGGTATATAGTATGTGTGTAAAGAATAATAGCTATTATAAAAGATGCACTTACATATGCATACATGTGGATTGTATGTATCATGTGCAGGATATGGAGGCAGGAGGTATGGCAGAAGAGAAAATGTGTTGTTGTGGGAAGAAAAAGGAGCGTACAGATTCTGAAAAAAAGCTTCTTTTAAACAGACTAAAAAGAATTGAAGGTCAGATAAGAGGTATATATGGTATGGTTGAGAATGATGCCTACTGTATAGATATACTTAATCAGGCATTAGCAGCCAACGCAGCATTAACAGCATTTGATAAGGCGCTATTAGCCAATCATATAAAAACCTGTGTGGTTGATGATATTAAAAATGGTGATGATGAGGTAGTTGATGAGCTTGTTATGACCTTGCAGAAGTTTATGAAGTAATATTTTATGCTCCGCCTAACACCAAAAACGGAATAAAAAAGCTGGGAATACTGCTTTGTTATGGGAGTCAGAGGTGTTAGAGGATTACAGAAAAGAGGTATGAATATGGGAACAGCGGTTATATTAGTAGTACTTGTGATAGTAGTTATATTTGCAGTAAAAAGTGGTATAAAACATGGAAAAGGCGAAGGTGGCTGCTGCGGTGGCGGTGGTTCAGTCAAGGAAGATAAGAAAGTGCTTACGGGCGATATTATAGCAACAAAGATAGTAACTATAGAAGGAATGCACTGTGAGAACTGCAGGAACAGTATTGAACATCAGATAAACAGAATAGATGGAGCTTCGTGTGAAGTTAATCTTAAAAAGAAGATTGCCACTATAAAGATGGATAAGCCAGTAGATGATGATACAATCAGACGAACCATAGAAAGACTTGACTTTAAGGTGGTAGATATAAAGAATGCATGATCATAAAATGATAATGAATATTTAACGTAAAATAAAAAGGAAAGGAAACAGACATGAAACAATATAACGTTACAGGAATGACATGTGCAGCGTGCCAGGCAAGAGTCGAAAAGGCTGTGTCTAAAGTGGATGGTGTTACAAGTTGTTCAGTCAGTCTGCTTACCAATTCCATGGGAGTGGAAGGAACAGCATCAGATGCAGATGTTATAAAGGCAGTAGTTGATGCTGGGTATGGTGCATCTGCAAAGGATAACGGCGGTAAGAACTCCAGTGGAAAAGGCAGCGGTGGTAATTCAGTTATATCAGGACTTGAGGAGTCACTTAAGGACACGACAACCCCATTATTGGCTAAAAGACTTGTAGCATCATTAGTATTTTTACTCATACTTATGTACTTTAGTATGGGACACATGATGTGGGGCTGGCCAGTTCCGAAGGTGTTAGAAAACAACCATATAGCCATGGGACTTATCCAGATGTTACTCACAATCATAATCATGGTTATAAACCAGAGATTTTTCATAAGCGGTATAAAGAGTGTACTGCATGGTTCACCTAATATGGACACACTTGTTGCATTAGGTGCAGGAGCTGCATTTATATACAGCACATATGCATTATTTGCCATGACAGATGCCCAGGTGCGTATGGATATGGACGGGGTTATGCATTATATGCATGAGTTCTATTTCGAATCGGCAGCTATGATACTTACCCTTATAACAATAGGAAAAATGCTTGAAGCACATTCAAAGGGTAAAACAACCGATGCATTAAAAAGTCTTATGAAGCTTGCTGCAACAACAGCAACATTGGTTATAGATGGAACGGAAAAGAAAGTTCCTATTGAGCAGGTATCAAAGGGAGATATATTTGTAGTAAAACCAGGTGAAAATATACCTGTAGATGGTGAAGTACTAGAAGGAAGCAGCGCTGTCAATGAGTCGGCACTTACAGGAGAGAGCATACCGGTTGACAAGACTGTCGCAGATACAGTATCAGCGGCAACACTTAACACATCAGGTTATCTTAAGTGCCGGGCTACAAGAGTTGGTGAAGATACAACGCTTTCACAGATAATCCAGATGGTAAGTGATGCAGCAGCAACCAAAGCCCCTATTGCAAAGATTGCAGATAAGGTATCAGGTGTGTTTGTACCTGCTGTTATAGCAATAGCACTTGCGACTATAGTAATATGGCTTATTGCAGGACAAAGTGCAGGTTTTGCGCTTGCAAGAGGAATATCAGTTCTGGTAATAAGCTGCCCTTGTGCACTTGGACTTGCAACACCGGTTGCCATTATGGTTGGTAATGGTGTCGGAGCTAAGAATGGTATTATGTTTAAGACCGCCATATCACTTGAACAGACTGGAAAAATGCAGATTGTAGCCCTTGATAAAACTGGCACAATAACAAAGGGTGAACCTGTTGTTACTGATATATATCCTGCATCAGGTATATCAGATAACAAGCTTGTTTCTATTGCAAGGCTGTTAGAGGCAAGAAGTGAGCATCCACTTGCAAAGGCCATAGTTAATTATGAAAGTGCTGATAGTTCAGAAAAAACGAATTATTCAGCAATCCTGACAATAACAGATTCAAAAGCAGTGGCTGGAAATGGACTTTTCGGACAGGCAGTATATAACACTGATATACCGGGAGAGGGTATAAAGACATCAGATGAACTTAAAATCTATGGTGGAAATGCACGTTATATAAGTGAGATAACTGATATTCCAGCTGATATGTTAAGTATATCAGAGCATTTGTCAGAAGACGGAAAGACACCTATGTTTTTCGCTACTGATAAGGAATTCCTTGGGATAATAGCAGTAGCAGATACGATTAAGAAAGACAGTCCGGATGCTATTAAGCAGCTTAAAGACATGGGACTTTATGTTGTTATGATAACAGGTGATAATGAAAAGAGTGCCAATGCTATAGGTAAGATAGCCGGAGTTGATGAGGTTATAGCCGGAGTACTGCCAGATGGAAAGGAAAAGGAAATACGAAGGCTAAAGCAGAAGGGCAAGGTTATTATGGTTGGGGATGGTATCAACGATGCGCCTGCACTTACAGCCGCTGATATAGGTATAGCAATAGGAGCCGGAACAGATGTGGCTATAGATGCTGCAGACGTTGTACTTATGAAGAGCAGATTAAGCGATGTAGCTGCAGCTATAAGGCTTAGTCACAGAACTATAAGAAATATACATGAGAACCTGTTCTGGGCATTTATATATAACATAATAGGAATTCCGCTTGCAGCTGGAGCGTGGATACATCTTCTTGGATGGCAGATGAATCCTATGTTTGGTGCAGCAGCGATGAGCCTTTCAAGCTTCTGCGTAGTAACGAATGCGCTAAGACTTAATCTTGTAAAGGTGTATGATACATCAAGAGATGCAGGATATAAGAGGACAGCATTGCGTAAAGGGCTTGTAATACAGGCACATTCCGCAGATAGTAGTGGTAATACTGGTGTTAACGGCACCAATGTTATAGCTGGTAACGGCGATATAAATAATATATCTGATAAAGATAAAAATGAAAAGAAAGAGGTAATTATTATGACAAAGACAATGAATATTGAAGGTATGATGTGTGGACACTGCGAGGCAAGAGTCAAGAAGGCTTTAGAGGCAGTTGAAGGCGTAAGCGAGGCAGTAGTAAGCCATGAGAAAGGAACTGCAGTAGTTACACTTACAGCAGATGTTTCAGATGATGTTCTTAAAAAGGCTGTTGAGGAACAGGATTATAAGGTTACTGGAATAACAGAATAATTACTGTTTAGCACACATTCG
>DJDY01000103.1:2009-3358 GCA_002435585.1 Lachnospira sp. UBA5912 | reverse complement strand
AACAGACAATTACCTATTAACTGTTATATTAAGAAACGCGTCCTGTCCGATATTCTTTACGCTCTTTGGCACTGTTATCTCTTTAATTCCACTTGACATAAATGCCGCATAGCCTATGTTTTCCAAGCCGTCTGGAAGTGTCACCTCTGTAAGATTAGTACAGCCTGAAAAAGCATATGTACCAATATTCTTAACTGAGGCTGGAATTGTCACACTCTTAAGATTGGTATTGTTATAAAATACGCCTGAAGCAATTGTTACAACTCCGTCCTTAATAGTGTAATCCTCTTTATTCTGGTCAGCTTCATAAAGAATATTATTGATAATTATATCGTTGGAGTCCTTTAACTTTTCTGCTCTCCATTTGGTTTCAGTAAATGCGTGTGTGCCTATATCTTCAACCGACTCTGGTATGACTATTTCTTCAAGGTTATAGCAAGATAAAAATGCATTTGAAGATATGTAGGTTATGCCCTGCTCTATAGTTACTTTTTTAATCATTGTATCGTCCCTGAATGCACCATCGCCTATTGCCGATACATTTTTACCATCAAGAACTGCTGGAACAACAAGTTCATCTTCCGACCTGCCCTTATCTGTAAGAGCAGTAATTGTAAGCGTTCCATCCTCATTCTCTGTATACTGGTAAAGAGCAATTTTAATATTCTTTCTGCCGCAGCCTGATATTGCTAATAACATAATAAGCATTAAACATGCCACTAACATTTTCTTATGTGTCTTCATTAACAGCCTCCCTTAGCCCACATATAGCAGAATGCCTGCGTTCTTGCCGCAAATCTGCAATTCTTAAGAAGTTCTTTCACTTCTTCTTTAGTGTACCACGAAGCTGTTATTTCTTCCATAGTTGATGTACTTTTAGAAAATGTTCCTTCTGCCTTTCCAATGACTACCTGATTAGTTTCATTTGAAAAACCTATTGCACTGTAGCTGTCATAAAGCTTATCATCAATCCTTACAAGATTAAGTCCTGTTTCTTCCTTCAGCTCTCTTTTAGCCGCAATCTCCGCTGTTTCACCCTCATCAATAAGTCCAGCCGGAAAATTGTATACATAATCTCCTACAGACATTCTGTATTCCTTATTGATAAGTATTTTCTCGCCAGCCATATCTGTCGCAACTATAACAACCCCATCTGGTCTGTCATTATGAAGGTCAGCCAATGAACTCACATTATCATTACGGCTTATTATTTCATATACCTTGGTTCTGTTATCCTCTGTTGTATATGTAATATCATATCTGTTAATAAAACGTCCGTCTAAAACCTTCTTGATACCTTCAAATCTCATTTTATTCCTCACTTCTTATTCTGCGTGCATAGAAAATGC
>DJDY01000103.1:0-1965 GCA_002435585.1 Lachnospira sp. UBA5912 | reverse complement strand
CGTGCATAGAAAATGCTTCCATATCGTAGCTCTTAAGGTTGTCATATATCTTTCTGTCATCAGCTTCTGATAAGAGCTTATCCCTGTCTTTGGCTACAAGCATTTCATTCTTGCTTGAATGATGATGGCTAGGTCCGCCTACGCAGCCTCCTTCGCACGCCATTCCTTCAACAAAGTCTGCCTGAAGTCTGCCCATTTTCAAGAGTGTAAGTGCTTTCTTACATTCTGCTCCACCTGAACATTTTTCTATAGTGAACTTAGATGGGTCTTCGCCTAACTCCTTCATACATTCTACTACAGCGGCAGTAACTCCGCCACCATTACCAAATCTCTTGCCGTATACACTTGCCTGCTGGTTGCTGTTAGCTTCTGCCTCAATCTTAACACCTTTGGCTCTAAGCATAGCTCTGTACTCACCTACAGTAAGAACATAATCAGCATTTCCTTCTAAGTCCTTATTACGTCTTTCATCTTTCTTTGCGATACAAGGTCCGATAAATACTGTTACTGTGTCCTTATCCTTAGACTTTAACATTCTTGAAACCGCACACATAGGTGATACAGTTGTTGATATATTATCTGTTAATTCAGGATAGTGCTTCTTTATCATATTAACAAATGCAGGACAGCACGATGTTGTCATCTTTTTGCCCTCTTTATTAGCTTCAAGCCATTCCTTGGCTTCTGCGCCGGCTGTCATATCACCACCAAGGGCAACCTCAACCATATCAGCAAAGCCAATCTTCTTGCAGGCTGTTCTTATACTGTCCATTGTAATATCTACGCCAAATGAGCCTTCAATTGCCGGTGCTACCATAGCGACAACCTTCTTACCTGATGTAATTGCCTTAATAACATCAACTATATCTGTCTTAGAACCAATAGCACCGAATGGACAGGCGTGTATACAATGTCCACATTTAATACATTTGCTGTCATCTATCTCACAAATTCCATTTTCATCCATAGTAATTGCGCCTACTGGACAGATTTTCTTACAAGGTCTAATCAAATCCGCAATAGCATTATATGGACAGGCTTTAGCACACTGGCCGCACTCTTTACATTTGTCAGGGTCAATATAAGCTCTGTCGCGCCCCATAGATACAGCCCCGAACTTACAAGCCTGCTGACAGGCTTTAGCCATACATTTTCTACAATTATCTGTAACTATATAATGTGAAAGTGGACAGTCGGCACAAGCCGCTTCAATAACCTGAACCACATTATCCTTACCTGTCTTAGGTGTTTCCGATGGACACTTTCCTTCTGCAAGCCTTATACGTTGTCTTACAACTTCACGCTCTTTGTATACACAACATCTATACTGCGCCTGAGGTCCTGGAAGCAATTCATATGGAAGATCCTCCTTCTTCTCCTCAAGCTGTCCAGCATAAGCAAGCTTTGCAACCTGATATAATATTTCGTGTTTGATTTTTAGTATATTAGCATCATTAGAAAGCATATCTTTTGTCCTCCTGTAATCAAATATATTTGCTAAATATATACAGTATAGCACACTTAATATATGTTTCCTAACCCTTTTTTAAACTTTCCCATCTAATCCCCAACCCCCAGCCAACAACATACCAGCATAAACACTCCCAACAACCAGCAATGCCCAGACAAAGTCTGGGCAAGCGTCACTACTATCCTAAATCTTCAAAACCTCAGCCAAAAAATCATCACACCCCACCAATCAACATATACTCTCCAACCAAACAGCATAAACTCCCCCCAACAACCAGCAATGCCCAGACATAAGTCTGGGCGAGCGTCAGTTATTATCCAAAATCTTGAAGAACCCAATCAAAACAGAAAAGTCAATATCCACCAAAATCCCCGATATCATCTTTCCTCCATATCAGTGTCCCTCATCAATAAATTAATTCCTAAGTAAATCAATTCAAGAACGTAAATCAGATTGGGGAAGCTTATAGTTGCATAAGAAGACGATGGGGAGCC
>DJDY01000180.1:258-2918 GCA_002435585.1 Lachnospira sp. UBA5912 | reverse complement strand
ACCACCACGATGAGGAACACGAACATCATCATCACGATGACGAATGTGGCTGTGGACATCATCACGAGCACGGTCATCACCACGCTGATGAAGTATTCACAAGCTGGGGTGTAGAAACTCCTAACAAGTATGACAAGGAAGAACTTTCAGAGATATTAAGAAAGCTTTCTGAGACAGATGATTATGGTAATATCTTAAGAGCTAAGGGTATGCTTCCTTGCACAGATGGTAAGTGGATGTTCTTTGACCTTGTACCAGAAGAATATGAAATCAGGGAAGGTAAGCCTGACTTTACAGGAAGAATATGCGTAATAGGAGCAGAATTAAAAGAAGATGCTCTTAAGGAATTATTTAATGTATAATTGCGGAAGTTAAAGTACTGGACAATCCGCAGACATCACAGACTGGGGGCATAAGCCCCCAGAGTTATATATAGTTAGAATAGATGGAGGACATATAATGGCACAGGAAGAGTATCAGATTCCTATATTTTTAATAAATGGCCAGTTAGATAGTGGCAAGACCAGATTTATCTCAGATACTATAGCAATGGGACAGTTTGCAGAGGCAAAGAATAAGCTCCTTATCGTATGTGAGGAAGGCGAAGAAGAATACAGCGAGAAGCTTTTAAAAGATAATGGCGTGGATATGGTAGTTCTTGAAAAAGAAGAATTAACAGAAGCCAAGCTTAATGAACTTGATAAAGAGTATGACCCTTGGATAGTAATTGTTGAATATAATGGTATGTGGGATCCAGCCCTTCTTATGGGAACAGCTAAGCCAAGAGGCTGGGAGATATACCAGTCAATAACACTTATTGATGCTACAGCATTTAATCTTCAGTGGAACAATATGAGATCAATAATTGCAGAAACTGTTAAGTATACAGATATGGTTATATTTAACAGATGTAAGTCAGGTATGGATCTTGGAAGCTACAGAAGAAGTATGAGAGCACTTAATAATACACTTCAGATTGTATTCGAGGACGATAAGGGAGAGATGATGTCAATTGCAGAGCAGCTTCCTTATGATGTTAATGCGGATATTATCGAGGTTGATGATGCTGATTACGGAATATGGTATATGGATGTATCAGAAAGACCAGATGTATACGTTGGCAAGAAGGTAAGATTTAAGGGTCAGGTATTAAAGAACAAATATTTCAAGGACAAGAACTTTGTACCAGGACGTAAGGTTATGACCTGCTGTGCTGAGGATACACAGTTTATTGGATATATAAGCTTTTATAATAACATTGCTTCTTTAGAGAATAGACAGTGGATAATGGTTACAGCAACAATCAAGAATGAATTCCAGATGGCATACAAGAAGAAAGGACCTGTTCTTTATGTAGAAAAGGTTGAAAATGCAGAGCCACCAGTGGAAGAGATGGTTTATTTCTAAGATTGTAAGTGTAGAGAAAATGGAATGTCATATTCTACATTTTTGAATAAATCGGACATATATAACAATTAGTAATACGGCTGGAGAGAACAATGATACAGGATATATTTCCTAATAGACTTGATAACCAATATGTAGAATGTAGTCCGCAGGATAATGATGTAATCTTCTTCTTTGAGGGTTCATCACTTCTTGCGAAGTACATTAAAGAAGATACATTAGTTTATCCACTGTACAAGCAGTTCATACAGGGGATAAAGACAGGCATATCAAAAGACTCTGTTGATAATTATTCATTTACATACCTTTTATCTGTAGATGATACGAAATATTTTCTTGCGGAGAGAAAAGGCGAATTATTAAGAGGACAATATGCGGGTGAAATGGCAGATTCCAAAGTACATAATGAGTATACATCAGTAGTGGAAGGATTTTCATTTGTCGGGGTAGACTCATTTAGAAAAGCCAAACCGAAAGCCACAGCATTTGCCGCAATAACAGCATATCATCTGTACGGCTGGTACAGGGATAATCATTATTGTGGACGATGTGGCAGACCTACAATACACGATAACAAAGAGCGTATGGTAAAGTGTCCGGTATGTGGCAATATGGTATTCCCAAAGATAAGTCCTGCGGTTATCGTGGCAGTTACAGATAACGACAGGGTTCTGCTTACAAAGTATGCAGGAAGAACATATAAGAATTATGCCCTGGTCGCTGGCTTTAATGAGGCTGGAGAGACAATAGAGCAGACAGTCAAGCGTGAGGTAATGGAAGAAGTAGGACTTAAGGTCAAGAACCTTAAATATTACAAGAGCCAGCCTTGGGGACTTAGCGGTTCACTGCTTTCAGGGTTCTTCTGTGAGCTTGACGGCGATGATAAAATCACATTGCAGGAAGATGAATTATCACTTGGAACGTGGGTTAAGGCAGACGACCTTGACTTAGAAGACGATGGAATAAGTCTTACAAGAGAGATGATATTAAAATTCAAAAAAGAACATTCAATTGTTCAGTCTAATTAGAATAATACATTATTATTAAGCATAGAATTATCCCAAACATATGTGGGGGGGTTCTATGCTTAATTGGTTATGGGGCTTTATGATTATCATAGGAATTGTATACGCCCTTATCACAGGCAATATAGAAAGTGTCACGCAGGGGGCATTTGACTCTGCCAAGGAAGCTGTCACATTATGTATAACTATGTTTGGCATTATGGCATTCTGGTGCGGTCTTATGGAAAT
>DJDY01000180.1:0-212 GCA_002435585.1 Lachnospira sp. UBA5912 | reverse complement strand
GCAGAGAAATCAGGACTTATAGACAAGTGCAAATACAGGATAGAGCCTCTTATAAAATGGCTGTTTCCGGGTGTTCCAAGCAGCTCCAAAGCATTTGGTTATATAGTTACCAATATGATATCTAATTTTCTTGGACTTGGCTGGGCGGCTACACCAGCAGGAATAAAGGCTATGAAAGAGATGGCGGTGCTTAATGAGAATAAGAGTATAGC
>DJDY01000097.1:3439-3569 GCA_002435585.1 Lachnospira sp. UBA5912 | reverse complement strand
TGTATTTTTTTTGTATTTTTTTCTACAAGAGATCTTTTTAATATAATCTCATGTGAACATCCACAACAACGAAGCTTTATATCAGCACCTGTCTTAATAACCTGCCATTCATCGCTCCCACAGGGATGCT
>DJDY01000097.1:0-3397 GCA_002435585.1 Lachnospira sp. UBA5912 | reverse complement strand
TTTTTTTTCATTTTTATTATGTCACCGGCATCCAACTGAATCATTATAGCACTGTAACTCCTTCAAAATATTATAATATCAGTCATTTTTATACTATTTGTATCATTCCCTTATAACAATACCTGCTACATTACAGCCCTGTTTTTCAAGTCTGTCTGCGTAATCATCTACATTCTCCTGTGAATATTGCTCCTTATCGCACACTATTATGGTTTCATCACAATATTTTGCCAATATTCCTTCATCATCCGAATCCACAACAATATAATCATAAGATTTCGTATATTTATCAAGTAACATCTTAAATGCATCTGCCTCTTCATCAGTTACAATACCATCGTCTGTAATTCCCGTAAAGATAATATCTATTTCCCTATGATTAGTAACACACACAAGTTCATAATCCTCATCAGGATTCTTAAGATAATCTATAACACCTTTGGCATTTTTCCCAAGCTTATACTTTCCCAGAAATACATCACTTTTTATGTCCCCATCAACAAAAAGGACTTTATTGCCTTTTTCCATGATAGTATAAGCTATTCTAAAAGTATCAATCTTACCATCCACAACAGCAACCGAGCTTCCATCATTATGATTTTGAATTATACTTTCTGCTATCTTCTCAATACTCTCCCTTTTATCACTGCTTATATCCATAAGTTTATCAACATTCACACTATACATATGATGCCACCTCTATTCTATTTTTTAATCGTGCCTATTATAGGGTAATTCTTTCTTACAACTTCCTGCATCTGTGCAACATCAGCTGAAAATGCCTGTGCTGATTCATTTAATACTTTATTCACCATTTCCTCCTCGTCCATCGTTGCAGCAGCCTGATCCTCGATTTCTACATTCTTTAATTCTTCATCAGATAACTCATCAACAAAGCTTAAAGCATCCTCAACATTTTCTGATTCCGAATCCAGAATTTCATCCGCTTCCTGAATATTTTGTACATATGTATTTTCTTCTTTTATATTTTTAATATTATTATCTTTAATATTCTCATTAACAGGCTGAACGGAATCATCATCGCCATTCACTGAAGTCTCCTGACTAATCTTATCATCGTTTTCTACTGTATTTACATGACCAGCTTCATCATCACCTTCTACAATATTTTCACGACTGACCCTATCATCACTTTCTGCAGTACTTCCCTGATTGCTGCTTTCTTCTCTTTCTGCTGCTTTATCCTGGCTTGCATCCTCTTTACTTTCCGTAGCATATTCTGTGTTTGCTTCTGTGATGGATTCTGCATTTTTTTCTACATTATCATCTGTTTCTGTTTTTGAATCATCTTGTACAGAACCCTCTGTAATATTTTCTGTATCATCATCCATACTATCTGATTTATCTGATATATTTTCATCTGGTTCTTCTTCATCTACCGGCTTCTTATATGCTGCTTTTTTCTTCTTCTTTTTCTTTTCCTCTTTGCCTTCGTTAAAGTAATCACTAACCTCATGCTCAAGTTTTTCCAGAATATCTTCCTCATCTGGTTTGGCACTATCAGTATTAAAATTTCCTGTTTTTACATTATTATGTATATCAGCATCCTGCTCACCTTGTTTTGCAGCATCCACTAATGTATCACCTGAATTACCTTTGTTATCTTCAATAAGCTGTGGCTTATGATCTATGTAATCCATCTGTCCAAAACGTCTTTCATACTCATATTCATGGTTAAAATCATCGTCCTTGGACTTGAAAGCGCTTATGATAAGACATACTATAATCTCAATAAACAGACATATACCACTTGCAATGCCTGTAATAATACCTGTCTTCTTATATAAATCTGGTTTAAATGATACTCCACTTGATGTACCCTCTGATAATATCTGAATTGACTTAACTGGTATTATTGATGTTGTCTTGATAGCTGTTGATGCTACTGCATCTACATATTTCTTGGCTGTATTCTGATCAGGGTTAACACATTTGATTTCAACTATATTACTGTTAGCTGGAGATGATACAGTAAGATATTGTGCTATATCTTCTGAAGTTCCAGCAACCTTCTGTGCTGCCGATATTACAACATTACTTTTAAATATTATTGTAAAGTCATCCTTAAGACCACCATTACTGGCTCTGATAGATGCCTCATTCTCCTCGCCTGGAACTACATACAACTGTGTTGTAGACTCATACATAGGCATAATCTTTTTATTCTCATAAACATATCCTGCTGCTCCACTAATAATAGCAACAAGAATCAATATCAACACGCATCTTGAAAACTTTTTCATCTACTATTCTCCTTCTTCCGGATAATAATACCATCTAATGGCAGTTATAATCCCATTATTGTCTATATCAAAAGCAATCTGTGCAAAGTCATCATTTACAGTAGCCGTTCCATTTTTATAATCAGGTGAGAAATATGTGAATTCTATAATATAATTTTCCGCATCTTCTAAACTGTCATATCCATTGTAATTAATAAGTCCATACGATATGGCATCTTTAGTATTCACCTTATCAAGGTCATCCATCGTGAAATCACCGTAAAGATAATTGCCTAAAATCGCTGTTTTATCAGCTGACATACAGTAATTATTTCTGTAATTCGTATCTCTGTAGTATACTCTTAATATTGAATCTACTGACATACCAACTTTAAGTCCTCTTGCAAATACATCCTTATCACTCACAGATGCTGCCGCTGTAAGTCTGTATGTTCCTGCCTGGTTCTTACCAGCAGTCTTACCTGAATCGTCGAATTTAACAAATATAAATGTAAGATCATTATACGAACATACCTTTTCTACATACAAAGAATCTGCATTACTTTCTTTTTCTGTAGATTCATATTCTGAAACAGGTGTGCCATATATATTCTTAACATCACTTTCTGTCATCATATACTTAAGCGAGTTGACCATCAGATCTGAATAACTGAACTTATCAGCCTTACTTACTTCTACTGTAGGATATTCCTGATAACTTGTTATATCCTCTGAATTATCCGTTATGACAGCTTTCGGATGCCTTCCACAAGCTGACATACCTGCTATCATAGCCATGCTCAGCACAATTCCTGCACTCTTCCTAAAAACACTGAATTTTCTCATTGTTTTCCCCTTTTTGTAGATATTATACTTCCAATATGCACAATACCATTTAATATCGTTATATACAGGCACAGTATAACATATTTGTCAGTTTTATAAAATACAAATGTATAAATTTATCCTTTGCTTTACCAACTGGCTTTATTACTTTAATTATTGGATATCATGATATAATGCAGTATTATGTTTGAAACATATGATATATTCAATAAACAATAAATGAATAAACTAAAAAAGTCACCTCACACTGTGAGATGACTTAGAGGCGACAACCAGATTCGAACTGGTGATCAGGGTGTTGCAGACCC
>DJDY01000023.1:2998-7520 GCA_002435585.1 Lachnospira sp. UBA5912 | reverse complement strand
ACCATCTCCTACATTTCCGATAATAGAAGATATATCATCAAAGCTTCCCGGATTAAACATAGATGAATCCATCGAATCAAATATAGAAGAATAATCAATGTCTTCAAACATGGATGGGTCAAAGGCTGCTGATATGCCGGCCGTATTGATAAGTGAACTTATATCCGACATATCCATATTATATATACTGTCATCGACCTTAAATGCATTGCTTAGAGCATCGGCATCAATCTGGAAAAGCGATTCCATATTAAACTTGCTCTTATTATCACTACTGATTCCGAACTTTTCACCAGTAAATATATTAGTATCTTTGCTTGCCTTCTGTGCCCTTACTACATCACTTGCAGCTGAATACTGTATAAGATGACTTGTAAGATCCGTTGTATATGCTATACCCTGCGTAAGCATAGCCGCTGCTGTACCATCCACCTGCTGGACGATACCAACTATCTTTAAGTCCTCACCCCTACTTACAAGGTCCTTCATATATTCATCGTTGCCTGTTTTATCTTTCCATATAGAATACTCAGAATCGTATTCATAATAATCAGCACTATTAACTACCTTAAATGTCATTCCAAGCAGATCATCATAGGAAAAACTATCGTTATTTTCCGGAATATCTATCTCCTTTTCCGACATAAATGCTGACATCATGTTCTCATATTCAGTATTATCCCTAAGACCAAGTGAATATTCAAGTCTGTCACTTATATTACCATCTGAATTAAGCACAAGCACACATTCTTTATAATTTTCCGGCCAGTGTCCTGCTTTTACGTTATATTGTCCTTCATATAATGAACTGTTTGAAGGCAGCTCATAAAACACATTCGTTGACATGCTTGCAGTCATGGAATTGTCATATGATGACGACATTCCCATCATCTCATAAGACTTATCAGGGTTAATCTGCTTATAGCCATCTTTATCTGTTCTGTATATCTGTGGTGTTACTCCATATTGGTATTCTATGGCATGTACACTGTCATTGATATTCTCTGGATTGCTTTCAAGATATGACTTAAGAGATGCCAGGTCATTCGTGCTCATCTTGGAAAACATATTCGATACTACAGGAGTTACTCCTATATCATTGTTTTTCTCCTTCTTATCTGATGCAGACATTCCAACCATCATAGATGTCAGATCAATTCCAGTACTTTGTATCTGCAAGGGATACTCCGATAAAGTGTCTTCTTCCATCGCACTTATATATCCACTCACGCCATTCGATATGGAAAGAATAAGCGCTATTCCTATAATACCTATTGAACCCGCAAATGATGTAAGAAGTGTCCTTGCTTTCTTGGTCTTAAGATTCTGGAAACTCAGTGAAAGTGCAGTAAGAAATGACATAGATGACTTACCCATATTCTTATGTACAGGAGGTTCCATAACCTCCTTACTTACCTCTAACGGATCTGAATCGGATAATATCTTTCCATCCTTAACTTCTACTATTCTTGTAGCATAATCATAAGCCAGTTCCGGATTGTGTGTTACCATAACAACAAGTCTGTCCTTTGATACTTCCTTTAAAAGTTCCATAACCTGTATGCTTGTTTCACTATCAAGGGCTCCTGTAGGTTCATCCGCAAGAAGTATATCTGGATTGTTTACAAGTGCTCTCGCTATGGCAACCCTCTGCATCTGTCCACCAGACATCTGGCTTGGCTTTTTATGTATCTGTTCACCAAGACCTACCTTTTCAAGTGCCTCCTTGGCACGTTTCCTTCTCTCAGTTCTTGATATACCTGATATTGTAAGTGCCAGTTCAACATTAGAAAGAACCGTCTGATGTGGTATCAGATTATAACTCTGAAATACAAAACCAATTGTATGATTACGATACGAATCCCAATCCCTGTCCTTATATTTCTTTGTTGATATTCCATTGATAATAAGATCACCACTATCGTATCTGTCAAGACCACCTATTATATTAAGAAGAGTTGTCTTTCCAGAACCACTTGGTCCTAATATAGCTACAAACTCACTATCTCTTAAATTAAGCGATACATCATCAAGTGCTTTCTGTACCAGCTTTCCTGTTCTATATTCCTTACGGATATGTTGGATTTGAAGCATTCTCTATCTCCTGTTCTTTTTTTGACTCTTTATCTTTTTCAATCATTTTTTATTATACGGCATTATATACTTTTATTACAATATACTTTGGTTATTAAAATATTACTATTTTATAACTTTTTCCTAAATATTTTCCAATCATCAAATATTTGACTGAATTACAGGTGTTTTCATAGACGTTTAAGATTAAGTGTTATAATAATTTCCATCACACCATACATAATTGTGTTATAATATGCCATGAGATGTAAGGTCAAAAGCTCAAAAAGTCTTTATACTTACATAATAAAACTTTTGAACTTATGCCACACCTGATATCACAAGTGGAATAAAACTTACATCCACTTAAATAACCTAAATAATAGAATAAAACAAGGAGGCAAACATGTGGGCTTACGAGAGTGTTTTTTATCAGATATATCCGCTTGGATTCTGTGATGCACCTTATGATAATGATGGGATTCTTATGCATCGTATCCTGAAGGTTAATGACTGGATTCCCCATATTAAACAATTAGGAGCAAATGCAATATATTTTTCTCCTGTATTTGAATCTGATACTCACGGATATAACACACGTGATTACACAATTATAGACAAAAGACTTGGTACTAATGATGATTTTGCAAACGTATGCAACAATCTGCATGAAAATGGCATAAAAGTTGTACTTGATGGGGTTTTCAACCATGTAGGACGTGGTTTCTGGGCTTTTCAGGATGTCCTTAAAAACAGGGAAAGCTCTCCTTATGTTAACTGGTTTGCCCGAATTGATTTTAACGGAAACTCTAACTATAATGATGGACTCTGGTATGAAGGATGGGAAGGCTGTTATGACCTTGTAAAGCTCAATCTTTACAATGAAGATGTTATACAGCATATTTTTTCAGCTATCAGAGGCTGGGTGGATGAATTTAACATAGATGGATTAAGACTCGATGTTGCTTACTGCCTGAATCATGAGTTTCTAAAAAGACTCCGTTCATTCTGTGATTCACTAAAACCTGATTTCTTTCTTCTTGGTGAAACGCTTCATGGCGATTATAATCAGATTATGAATGATGAAATGTTACATTCTGTGACTAATTACGAGTGTTATAAAGGTCTTTATTCAAGCTTTAACTGCATGAATATGTTTGAAATCAACCATTCATTATTAAGACAGTTCGGACCCGAACAGTGGACATTATATAAAGGAAAGCACCTTCTTTCATTCGTTGATAATCACGATGTAACAAGGGTGGCAAGTATTCTTAACAATAAAAATCATCTGCCACTGATATATACACTTGCTTTTGGTATGCCAGGAATTCCTTGTGTATACTATGGCAGTGAATGGGGATCAACTGGCAGAAAGGAAGATGGTGACCAGGCACTACGCGTATCCTTTGACACTCCTGAATGGAATGAGCTAACCTCAACAATTGCAAAGCTTTCTGCTGCAAAGAAGTCATCTAAAGCTTTAAACTACGGCAATTTTTCTTCAATCGTACTGACAAATGAACAATGTGTATTTCTTAGACAATGTGATGACGAACGGGTTCTTGTTGCTATTAATGCATCAGAACATTCTTATTTTGCTTCATTTAATATAGGAAGTGATACTTGTACTGATCTTATAAACGGCAATGAAATTAAACTTAATAATGGGGTGGAACTGCCAGGATACAGCAGCTTTATTCTGCAAGTAAACTAACATCAGTATGTAAAAGCTTAATTGGAGTTATTATGAATGTCTGCAATCCTTGCAGCCTCCATTCTTTTAAGCTCTGGCAATACCGTACACAGCATGGTAATAAAGCATGCACTTCCTCCTATGATATTAGATACTGGCTCTGCCATAAACACACCTGCTGTCCCCATATGCAAAGCATATGGCATAATATATGTAAGAGGCACGACTATAATTACTTTTC
Organism: Lachnospira sp. UBA5912; assembly: GCA_002435585.1. GTDB lineage: Bacteria > Bacillota > Clostridia > Lachnospirales > Lachnospiraceae > Lachnospira. The sequence continues at coordinate 3,510 of DJDY01000023.1, read as the reverse complement.
TTAATAAAGAGAAGAATATAGCGTGCTTTTTCTTATTAAGCGACTTAAACACAGTTTGTCCTATATATTGCAGATCCATAAATATAAATGCTGAAAAGTACTGCTTTAGTGCAAGTATTGCATCACTAAGCAGGGTTACATCAGAACTGAATATACTTATTAGTGCTCCTGGTATAAATATTATAATACTCCATACAACCGCTGTATATCCAAGTACCATAACGCTAAGAACTGCTATAGCTTTTCTTATACGCCCTGGATTGCCTGCACCATAATTATAGCTGATAACAGGTGAAGAACCTTCATTTATAGCATGTATAGGAGTCTCTACCAGCTGCCTTATACTAGATACTATTGTCATAACTGATATATATATATCCCCACCTGTTACAGACAACACATTGTTACAGCATATTGTAACAAGGCTGTTAGTTATCTGCATAATAAATCCTGCTGTTCCAAGACTTATAATATTTTTAGCATACTCTAAGCACTGCCTGAACTCACATTTT
>DJDY01000023.1:353-2963 GCA_002435585.1 Lachnospira sp. UBA5912 | reverse complement strand
GAAACCGCATTTTTAATTCTGCCTTCTGAGTCAGAAAATACAATGTAAACAATGCTGATAAAAACTGTGAAATAACCGTAGCTATTGCAGCTCCATTTACCCCCAGAGCAAATACAAATATAAATAAAGGATCCAGTACAAGATTAACACCTGCTCCAATAGCTACTGATGCCATACCAATTGTTGAATACCCTTGTGCATTAATGTATGGATTAAGTCCCAATGACAACATAGATGGCAATGTTCCAATCAGATAAATCATCATATATGGATATGCATATTCTATTGTGCTGTCGGATGCACCGAAAAGAAAAAGAAGTGGCCTTGCAAATAACATTCCTGTTATCATAAGTATTATTGCACCAGCACAAAGCATAGAGAATGATGTATTCATAATAAGTGTTGCTTCTGTATTCTTCTTTCTTCCCCTGTATATAGAAAACAAAGGAGTTCCACCACTACCAAACAAATTAGCAAACGCAGTAATAATAACAATTATAGGAAAGCATATTCCTACTGCCCCTATAGCTTTAGTACCTGTCTGTGGTATCCGTGCAATATATACCCTGTCCACTATATTATATAAAAGATTTAATAACTGTGCGACAAGCATTGGAATTGATGCCCGAAGAATATTATCTGTAATCGTTCCATTTTCAAAATCTATTTTCTTCATTTTAATCCTCTAATCCTCATTTCTGTGCACGTTTTTTACTCATATCAAATTAATATTAAGCTTTCTTTTTATGATACTCCTCTTTCTCCATATACATAAGCTTATCAGCTGATTTTAACAATTCCTCAAGGTTATCTACACTTTCCCTGTACATAACTCCTATCGATATGCTTACATTCCTTAACTTCATATTTTCTTTTACTTTTCTAATCTTATCATTGTAATCATCACGTTCTATATTCCTGATAACTATTACGAATTCATCTCCGCCAACTCTGTAACAATTATCAGGAAATACATCTGTTAACACAGCTGCTGCCGTGCATATAAGCATATCGCCCTTTGAATGTCCATAATTATCATTCATCGCCTTAAGTCCGTTAATATCAATGTATGCAACACCGACATTCTTTAATATCTGTCCTTTGGTATTCTCTACCATGCTTATATACTTGTTTCGGTTATATATATTGGTAAGCATATCCCTATAGCTTAGATAATGAAGCTTTTCCTGCTGTGCCTTCTTTTCAAGGCTGTTCGTTACAAAATACTGTATAGAAGAAAGCAGTGTAGCATCATCATAGTGATTCGTTGGATTATCAACGCCAAGGAATCCTATTATATCGCCATCCCTTTTTAAAGGAACAGCTATTAACTTGCTAACATTCTGTTCTCTTAATATATCATATGCTTCTGTTCCCTTTTCCTGGTTAATATCCGATATATAATAAGGTTTTTCTTCTTTAAATATCTTTATCCATTGCGTTACAGCCTCTAAAGGAACTTTCTGAAGCTTATCTTTCTGTGCTATGACTCCATCATTTACATATTCATATGTATTTATTATTATATTCTTTTCATAATCTATCTCAAATATATAGCATCTGTCTGCGCCAAAATAATTATTAATAATTGCAAGAAGATTATGTATGGCAATGTTAATATCTGCTTCCGTTGTAAGCTCTGCTATACACTGGTTAAGTACAATAGATATTTCAAGCTCAGCTGCTGTTTCAGACTGCTTCTTTGACAACATTCCCAACCTTGCATTCTGCTCACTCATAACAGTGATATACATAATCATCATTGATATGCATATTGATATATTTATCAGTGAAAATCCATAATATATTATCTGTATGGCTGCTGCCAGTATAGGAAGCATTATATATGAGCTTAGAGCTATAAATGCTATTTTACTTATTCTTTTCTGATATTGTATAAGAAAAGACACTTCTACTATCATACCAATTACAGGAAGTATCATAGAAATAATATACCCTGGATTTCTATGATAGAAATTATCTGCATCTATATAATAATATAGATTAGTAAACTGCGAAATAATTATAAGTGCAATAGCTACAAAGCATAGCACATTTATAAAATGAGCCCTTTTAAGCCTTTTTTCTTCTTCAATCGTAAAAAGATAACTGCATACATACTTATGAAAGAAATATAATATAACAATACTATCTGCAAATACCAGAAAATTACTTACACGCACTATAAAATATCCTAATGTACCAGGCCATCCTCTGAATATCCATGCCAGTAAATCACTGAATAATAACAATGCTGTAGAGGTCTGCATAAGTATCATCCATTTTCTTTTACGCCTGTCAAAATTTCTGCTGAGTGCCATTCCCGCTCCTGCTATTACGCAGAACATACAGCCCCAGAATAAAAGCGCAATATTAATATATTTTCTATCTAATAATGTAACATTATTTTCAAGTATAATACCCAAAAATAAATTTCTATATATAATATTTTCCACCTTGCCCACCTGATATTCTTCATTTTATATTAAGAAGAATTTTAGCACACTTTACTACTGTTGTCATTATTACATTTCATACATAATCAAATCTAAAAGTATATATTGCTGTTTAGCACACATTCGGTTAACATACGGACGACATCATATATGA
>DJDY01000023.1:0-303 GCA_002435585.1 Lachnospira sp. UBA5912 | reverse complement strand
TCATATATGATGTCTGACTTTGACTCAATTTACGAAAAATGAATGTGTGGTTAAATCAGAGGGGCGAGGCTTGATGAGGGCGGAATTGTGCGCTTTGCGCACAATTCCGCCTTATGCCACCACCACTGATTTAGTGAATGTCACGTTTATAGTAGATTAAACCAATGTCAGATATAAGGCACGGAAAGGCTGGTGTCAGTAATACGGAGAACACACTTGAAAGCTGATAGTGCTAATTCTTATACTTTCCTTTAGCTTTCAGCAACGATTTGACATGGAGGTCAAATCGAGCGAAAACGAAAC
>DJDY01000075.1 GCA_002435585.1 Lachnospira sp. UBA5912 | reverse complement strand
CCTCTTAATGTGTTATGTGAAAGACCAACAAACTTGTAATCAAACACGCTGTCTTCTCTTAATCTTCCAAGAGAAATTCCCATACCATGTTCATAGTTAACATCAAGCTTAACCTGTGGACGGTCATCTTCTTCAAGATACTGGATAAACTGCTTTGGTGCTGATGGAAGATTTAATTCCTGAGGTGCACCCTTGAAGCTTCTCCACTTTTCTATAATCTGCTCCTTAGTAGGTTTCTTTCCAAAGTTCACGAAAACTGCCGCTGTATGTCCATCAAGAACAGGAACTCTTAAACACTGACAAGTAATAACTGGCTCTGTAGCTGGAACGATTTCACCATTCTCAACTGTTCCAAGAATTCTAAGAGGTTCCTTTTCAGATTTTTCTTCTTCACCGCCGATATAAGGAATAATATTTCCTACCATCTCTGGCCACTGTTCAAATGTCTTACCAGCACCTGAAATAGCCTGATATGTTGTAGCTACAACAAGCTTTGGCTCGAATTCTTTAAGAGCTGCAAGAGCTGGAGCATAACTCTGGATAGAACAGTTAGGTTTAACAGCTATAAATCCTCTTGTTGTTCCAAGTCTCTTCTTCTGTGCTTCTATAACCTTAGTATGTTCTGGATTAACTTCTGGAAGAATCATAGGAACATCTGGTGTCCAACGGTTGGCACTGTTATTAGAAACTACTGGAATCTCAGCCTTTGCATATCTTTCCTCTAATGCCTTGATTTCGTTCTTTGGCATATTAACAGCACAGAATACAAAATCAACCTTTGATACTATTTCATCAAAATCTTTATCCATATCATATACAGACATTTTCTTTACGTATTCTGGCATAGGAGTCTGCATCTTCCAGCGTCCTTTAACAGCATCCTCATAAAGTCTGCCTGCTGAACGTCCACTTGCTGCTACCAAAACAACATCAAACCATGGATGATTTTCAAGTAATGTAATAAATCTCTGACCTACCATACCTGTACCACCAAGGATACCTACCTTTAACTTCTCGCTCATTATAATCCTCCATTCTCACGCACCATTATGCGTCCTGTGTAAAATATACCTGTACACTTTACATTTTATTTTTCTTAATTTTTTCTAAAAACAAATACCGCCTTCTTGTCTTTCTGTGGCGTACATTTGTTTTTTAGTGCTTTGAACATACTAGCACACATATTTATATATTGCAAGCACTTTTCTTAAATAAACTCTACTTTTCTTCATCAGTATAATCAAGTATATACCGCTCATAACCATTAATTACCGTTGTATCCTTATATACTCTTTCTCTTTTATTCTCAATAGAATAATTGAGATGGACATGACCATGAATAAAATATTTAGGTTTATATTTATCAAGTATATCAATAAATGCTTCAAATCCCTTATGAGGATTATCTTCACCATCTCCTATTCCTGTAGCTGGTGAATGCGTAAGAAGTATATCTATGCCCTTCTTCATTTTTATTTTCGGCCACATTCTTGCAACTCTTCTTTTCATCTGACCCTGCGTATATTGATTAGCACCTGCTTTGTACCGTATAGAACCACCCAGTCCCATAATGCGGACTCCCTTATAAACATATATTTTGTCCTCTATGCATATACATCCTTCTGGCTCATTAAACGCATAATTATCATCATGATTACCTCGCACATACAATATTGGAACTTTGGAAAACGATGCAAGGAATGATAAATATTCTGCACGCAAGTCTCCACATGAAAGGATAAGATCTATTCCATCAAGCTTTTCTTTTTCAAAATAATCCCACAGGTACTTGGATTCAACATCCGCTAACACAAGTATTTTCATATATTTATTCACTCATTTCAATTATTCATTAACATCTATAATTCCCTGATTCATAACCAGCATTTTAGAATTATCATTCAGCTCATCATATTCAGGTATCTTTCCAACAACATTATCAAGCAGCCAGTCCATTTCTATTATTTCATCTGGATCTAGTGCCTCATCTGCCCTGTTCATAATCTGTCCGTCCTGATTTCTTAATTCTCCTGAAAATGGAAGAAACTCACCTTTTATAATAGATTGCCTTAATAAGTCAACTATCTTCTTAGTTTCACTATTAAGTCCTCCACCATATATAATATCAACAGCACCTGATGACATTCCCCACCAGTAATTAAGCGCTGATACCTTATCGCCTTCCTCTTCTTTCTTCCATGACCCACTAAGTATGCTCTGAATCAGTTTTTCATAAAATGCACCCCAGTGCCATACCGGCATAGCAAGATGCTTAATATTGCCAGATTCATTAATATATAATCCAAATTTTCTTGATGTTTTTTTAGGTGTAATCATATCCTGGTCCGATATACAGTTAATTCCAAGCTCGTTGAACTTCGCCTCAACATCATTATCCTTGATTCCTGTCCATTCAACATATATCTTTGCATTTGGGTTAACCGCCTTAACTCCCATAGCAAATGCATTGATATTAGCCATAACTCCATATAACGGACAACTTGCAACATATCCTATCTTATCACTCTTTGACATAACACCAGCTATAATTCCCGTAAGATATTTAGCTTCATGTATTCTTGTATAATATGTTCTTATATACTTATGTGATATATTAAGTGAACAGTTAAGAATCTTTGCCTTAGGATGTGCTATTGCCTGCTTAAGACTTGCATACATCATAGATGGAGATGTAACAAATATAAGATCTGTATTCTCATCTATAAGTCTTTGTATTGCATCGTAATCATCTATCTTAGGTCTGACATTGGTAAGACTTACAGTTTCTATCTGTTTTCCAAATGTTTCATCTATATACTGTCTTCCAAGCTCATGCGCATAACACCACTCTGAAGTCTGTGGTGTCTTTTCATATATAAAACCTACTTTTAATTTCTTATTGTTATCTCCTCCAGATATTGGAAGCAGATAACTAAGTATATTCTTTTTAGCTGGCTCTATCTTGGCAGGATCCATTCTCAGATCGACTTCACTGTTATCCGATAACAGCTCGAATTCTTCCCATGTCTTAGCTATATTCTTATCCATCTCGTCAGGTGTCATATGTTTAACACTATCATATCCATGAATATGAATAAATCTTAAGTATGCATCTCCTACAGGAAAATCGAATCTGTCGCCACCCCTTGATTCATAAGCCGTTCTAAAGTTAAGATAGCTTGACACAAGATCTTTTTTTGCATCCTCATCCATAACCTTTCCTGGCTTTATTCCTACAAGGTCCATAAGTGTTGTAAAACTGCCTTCCTTGCTGAAATATATATCATTAAGCTTAGTTGCTTTGTAAAAATCCATAAACTCATAATATATTTTCACATCCGGATCGTCCGACTTTTTAGGAATCTTACGTATAACATGTGCATTGACTGTAACTGCTTTAAAATATTTTAAAACGCTTACTCTCTTATTTCCTTCAAGCACATAGAATTTATTCATATATTCGTATACTTTAATAGGGTCTCTTATGCCTTCATTAACCTGACTATCACTAAGTGATGCCCACTTAGCGGAGAATTCACTTCCCCATTCCAATATAGGCATCCAGTTATCAGCAAATGCGTTTGTCCTGCCCGCTGTACATGTTCCAACAACCAGTCTTAGCGGAATCTGGTCTATTCCAAGACTAACCTCTGAATCAATATTTTTTTCTTCCATCATATTCTCCATTACAGGAAGGTAAGGATATTTTCCTTTATTGACACATGCATGATACTCTTTTTTTCCTAA
>DJDY01000196.1:26274-60965 GCA_002435585.1 Lachnospira sp. UBA5912 | reverse complement strand
GCACTTGATAAGTTAGGATGGAATGATAAGGCAGAATTCGATAAGCTCATGGATGAGATGGTTAAGTTACAGCCGGCTTCTAACTAATATGAGTTTTATGTATAAACTTCATGAGTTAAAAATATATAAATATAAAAGCTTGTAAATAAGCGGTTCAACAAATGTTTTGACAAAAAATATGAAATAGTTGCTTTATAGATTGTGGTTAATACATATAAGTCGCAGATTTCCCTGACAAAGGCGTTAGGTCTTTAAAGGGAGGTCTGCGATATTTTGTTTTAGCAGAATAAATGATATTAAAATAAAAATCAGTATATATAAGTCAGGAACAAAATACGGGAAGTTTCAGACATAGTTAATGTAAAAATATAAGTAATACCGGGTAATAACATAAATCAATGGTTTTGGGATAAATACTAATCTTAAAAGGTGCATATATGCATATTGATGCACTAAAAAGGAGGTTTTGCTATATGTATATGAATACAATGATTGCACTGGCAGCTAATACGCCAGGTGCTGAAGGTTCATTGTTTGAATGGGCCTGGTTCATTTTTAATAAATATTCAACTTTATTTCTTAAAGCTACATGGGTAACTCTTTATGTGGCACTTATAGGAACTGTGTTAGGCTTCGTACTTGGCTTTGCAGTAGGTATAATCAACACAGTTAAGATTCACAAGGAAGATAATATAGTAAAGAAAGCTTTGTTGCATGTATTAAAGGCAATCGTAGTTGTATATGTTGAGGTATTCAGGGATACACCAATGATAGTACAGGGCATGGTTATTTATTATGGTTTAAGACAGAACAATATCATGATTACTTCAATCATAGCTGGTATTCTTGTTACAACGCTTAACACGGGTGCTTATATGGGTGAGACGGTAAGAGCTGGTATAAAGTCAGTAGATCCAGGTCAGGAGGAAGGTGCTCTTGCCATGGGTATGTCACATTTCAAGGCGATGATATATATCATCGTTCCACAGGCACTAAGAAATGTTATTCCTGAAATGTGCAACACTTTCGTAAACAACTTAAAGATGACATCAGTCCTTAATGTTATCGGCGTATCAGAGCTGTTCCTTATGGCAAAGACAGCAGGTGGTGCTTACTATAAGTACTTTGAATCATACATAGTTATTTCTATTATTTACTTCATTCTCTGCTTCGTATTCAACAGAATATTTGCAGTAGTTGAGAAGAAGCTGCAGGGCAGAAGTGATTATGAACTTGCTACAGAGTATCTGGAAAATGAATGATATATGTAAGTTCCTTATAGAATTAAAAATGCACATATAAATAATAAGTAATAGAACAGGAGGCAGGTTATGGCAGATTCAGTTATTAAAGTTGAAAACCTCGTAAAATCATTCGGTGACCATGAGGTATTAAAGAAGATAGATTTCGAGATATCAAAGGGTGAGGTTGTATGTATTATCGGTTCTTCCGGTTCTGGTAAGTCTACACTTCTTAGATGCATTAACCATCTTGAAACACCAACAAGTGGTAAAGTTCTTTTCCATGGTGAGGAGGTTAAGAATACACAGTCATCACTTACAAAATACAGATCACAGGTTGGCATGGTGTTCCAGTCATTTAATCTTTTTAACAACATGACAGTATTAAAAAACTGTATGTTTGGTGCACAGAAAATACTTCATCTTAGCAAAGAAGAGGCAAAGATAAGAGCCATAAAGCATTTAAGGGAGGTTGGAATGGCAGCTTATATTAATGCCCATCCGGCACAGTTATCAGGTGGACAGAAGCAGAGGGTTGCAATAGCCAGAGGACTATGCATGAACCCGGAGGTGCTTCTGTTTGATGAACCAACATCAGCACTTGACCCTGAGATGGTAGGCGAGGTTCTTAATGTCATGAAAGAACTGGCAGATGATGGACTTACTATGATTATCGTTACACATGAGATGGAGTTTGCTAAAAATGTATCAACAAGAACTATATTCATGGATAACGGATATGTTGTTGAAGATGAGAGTCCTGACATATTATTTACGAATCCTAAGAATGAAAGAACTAAGGCATTCTTAACAAGATACATGGAAAGTGGGGTTAAGAAAGGCGCTTAGTGTAAAAATACATAAATCAAAGACTTTTTCACATGAGGTTAAATCAAAAATTTTTCACATGCGTGATTTGTGTCTGAACGCACAAGACACAAAACAGATATGCACAAAGAATGTGCGTAGAAATGAGGAGCAGTATGGATAATTTAGTTATAACGGTTGCCAGAGGATTTGGCAGCTGTGGAAAAAGAATAGCAAAACAGATAGCGGATGATCTTGGTATTCACTGCTATGAAAACAGAATACTTATGCTAGCTTCACAGATGAGCGGTCTTGATGAGGAAGTGTTTGCAGAGGTTAATGAAAAGTTAAGAAACAAGAATGTTTTTTCAGCTTTTCTTAAGGGACTTCCTATGCAGCGATCACCTAAGGTTGAGGACAGAAAGTTTGTATCGGATGAGAAGCTTTTTGAGTATCAGAAACAGATTATAGAACAGCTTGCAGATACAGAAAGCTGCATAATCGTAGGTAAATGTGCTGACTGGATATTAAAGGACAGACCAAACGTAATAAGTCTGTATATAGAAGCACCAAGAAGGTTCACCCTTAAAGAGATTATGGACAGAATGGGTGTTAATGAAGCTACAGCAGCAAGATCTATTACACAGACAGATAAATATCGTGCAGAGTATTATGAACATTATACGGGTGGTAACTACTGGACGAATCCTGTTAACTATGACCTTACTATAAATACAGAGCGTGTAGGCTTTGAAGGTGCAGTTAAGCTTGTGGAGGATTATATTAAGATAAAATACCCTGATTTTAAGATAGGAGCTGAAGGTAAAGCTGCTTTGGATAGCAAGATTGTTTCTATTAAATGATGCCAGTTGCTAAAACAGAATGCAATTGCATAATAATTGTGTTATGAAACTGGAGTAATCGTGGATGAGAGAGGTGGTGGCATATATGCAGGTTAAAACATATCTTATATCTAAGGATGTAAGTTATCAGGAGCTTATACTTGAAGATGGATATATCAACAAGGTTTATATGATAGATAATCCTGACAGGGAGATATATGCCATACCTGATGCCTGTCTTGACCTTCAGTTCGTGTATGAGAAGGGACGGTTTGTACCATATGTGTGTGGGACACATACAGAGGTAAGCAGAGCATTCATAAGTGACAGCAGGAAAACATTTGCAGTTAAATTCGAACCGGGAGTTGTTCCCGACTTTATGAAAAAGTATTCATGTGAGCTTGTGTGTGCAAGAAAAAATATGTCAGATATGGAGGCTTTAAATAAAATAGCAATATATTTCAGGAAAGATATGTCGTTTGAAAATATGGCAGATATATTTCTTGGGAATTTCTTATATGATGATTACTTTAAGGAAAGCAAAAATATAATTGTCCAGATAGCAGGTATTATACTTAATAAAAAAGGGTGCGTGACAATATCTGATGTAGCTGAACAGACGGGATACAACCAGAGATATCTTGACCGTGTATTTAAGAACGCTCTTGGTGTATCTATGAAGAAGTATGCTGGAATCATAAGGATTCAGAAAGCTATATATTACCTTCAGAATAATCTTACATATGAGATATATGACAGGCTTGGATATTATGACCAGGCACATTTTATCAAAGATTTCAAGAAAAATACTTCACTTACACCTAACCAGTTCGGAAGAACTAACAGTGAGCTGGATATAGTATAAGATATGGTCTTGAAGGATGACAGTGCAAAAAAGGATAATAAAATAGTATGAATGCAGGAGGATACAGCTATGAGCTTTATTAATAATCCAGAGATAACAAAGGAAAAGGTATTAGAGGAGAGTCTTGCACACTGGAATGTAGGAAAGACGAAAGAATGGATAGACAGGGATATGGCTATAGTCATGGGAAAGCGGGAAGGTTATTGCTTCTGGGACTTAGATGGAAGAAAGTTTCTTGATATACATATCAACGGAGGCACATATAATCTTGGACATAGAAACCCAGAGATAATACAGGCACTGACAGATGCCATGAGCGAACTTGATATAGGTAATCACCATTTTACCGGTATAACAAAGGCTATGCTTGCAAAGCAGCTTACTGATCTTTGCCCTGACGGACTTGATTATGCCTGCTTTTCAACCTGTGGTGGTGAGGCAGTAGATCTTGCCATAAAGAGTGCAAGATATGCTACACAAAGAAAAAGAGTCATATCTATAGAGGGGTGTTATCACGGACATACAGGCTTGTCAGTATCAACAGGTGATGCAAGATTCAAGGATCCTTTTCTTTGTCAGGGGGCTCCAGGAGAGTTTGTCCAGGTACCGCTCAACGACCTTGATGCCATGGAAGCAGAACTTAAAAGTGAGGATGTTGCATGCGTTATCATAGAATCCCTTCTTGCTACATATGGTTTTCCTATTCCTGATAAGGGTTATCTTGCAGGTGTCAAGAAGCTGTGTGAGAAGTATGGAACACTTTATATAGCTGATGAAACACAGACAGGTCTTATGAGAACTGGAAAAATGTGGTGTTTTGAGCATGAAGGCTTTGTTCCTGACATGATTACCACAGCTAAAGGTTTTGGCGGTGGAATCTATCCGATATCAGCAACTGTCATGAACAGGAAAGCAGCAAGCTGGATGTTTGATATAGGAAGAATGCATGGCTCAACCTGTGGCAATTCAGAGCTTGGCTGTGCAGTTGCCATGAAGGTGCTTGAGATAACTACACGTAAGGAAACAGTTGATAATATTAATAAGAATACGCAGCTTCTTACAGAACGTGTTAATGCTCTTATGGACAAATATGATGGCTTCCTTACAGGCTATACGCAAAGAGGCGTTATCATGGGAATAAACTTTGCATGTGAGGATGCAAGTAAGACAATATGCAAGCCATTGTTTGATAATGGTGTATGGTCACATAACTCAAGACTCCATCCTAATACACTTCAGATGAAGCTTGGACTTTTATGTGATGATGCATTTATGGATGAACTTTTTGAAAAGATGGATAAGGGACTTGCACAGGCGGTTAATCATAGATAGATAAGACCAGATCATGATACAGACATCATTATATAAAATTAAAAATAGAAATATAGGATAAAAGTGTTAATAGGCATCAGTTTGGGGGACTGTAGATATTTCCCCATGCTGGTGCTTATGAATTATATAAAGATCAGTAGTAATCTGTTATGTCAGATAAATAAAAAGATGGACTTGGAGAATAGGAGGAAAACAACTATGAAGGATACGCCACAATCATTATCAGAGGATGTTAAAAACAATCTGTTATCACTTTATGATTTTGAAAAGGATTATGAAGTGAGTCTGTTAAAATACTCAGAAAATATTATATACAAAATTGAATTCAGTAAAAGCAAACCTGTTGTGTTCCGTATACACAGACCAGGCTATCATGATATAGAAGAGCTTGAAGGTGAGATAAGGTGGATGGATGAGATACATAAAGAAACAGATGTTAAACTGCCCGTTGTATATCGTGGACGTGATGGCGGATTTCTTCAAAAAATGCATACATCAGGAGGCATGGATGTGTATTGTTCTGTTATATCTTTTCTATATGGAAGTCCGCTTGGTGAGCTGACAGGTGACACACTGCTGGATGGTTTAAAGAAGTTAGGAGAGATAACAGCTAAGCTTCATATACAGTCAATTAACAGGGATAAATCAGTTAAGATAAAGAGATTTTCATGGGATATCAATAATCTTTTTGGTGATAATGGCGACGGAATATGGGGAACATGGAGAGATTTTCCTGGGATATCTGGTACAGATTATCATATCCTTGAAAAATGTACGGAAAATATAAAAAAAGAACTTAATCACTATGGCAGGAGCAATGACAGGTATGGACTTATCCATGGAGATCTTCATTTTTACAATGTGATCAGCCACGAGGGCAAGAATCAGATAATTGATTTTGACGATTGTGGATATGGTTTTTATATGTATGATATGGGCTGCGCACTTGTGACATATTCAAAGAATCTTAAAGAACTTGAGAAAGCATGGATAGAAGGCTATGAGAAAGTAAGAAAATTGTCTGATGAAGATAAGAGGCTTATACCGATGTTTGTACTTACAAGAAGAATAACAAGACTTGCGTGGTTAGCTTCACATGCTGATAGTGATACTGCGAAGACGGTTGAACCGGAATATCTTAAGGTTACAGTTGATATGGCAAGGGAATGGCTTGGATTAAACACTAAGGTAGTTGTCATAACAGGAGCAGCTTCTGGTATAGGATATGGAATCGCTAAGAAATTCTGTGAAGCGGGCTGTCGTATAGCACTTATTGGAAGAAGCGATACAATCCTTGATGCTGGTAATGATCTTATTACATATGCTAAGGTGGCAGGTTCAGCATATTTTTCAGGTTATTCAGACAGCATAGGCATAAAAGCATATAAGTGTGATATAACAAGCAGATATATTGTACTTGATACCATAAATCAGATTATTAGGGATTTTGGTAAGATAGATATTCTTGTTAATAATGCTGGGGTAGCGAAGATTAAAGCATTTGATGAAACAGAGGATGAGCAGCTTGATATGCATATAAACACTAATATCAAGGGAACCTGGAATATGACACAGGCGGTTATTCCATATATGAAAAAACGTAAGTATGGAAGGATAATCAATATGTCATCAGTAACAGGCCCATATGAATGTGACAGGGGATACAGTGCATATGCCACAACAAAAGCAGCACTTATAGGTTTTACCAGGTCTATAGCATCAGAGTATGCAGAATATGGAATAACGTGTAACGCCATATGCCCAGGGTTCATACTCACACCTAATGTTCTAAGAAGTGCAGCAACAACTAATCCAGATAACCCACAGGCAGTTATAGATAACATAGCAAGAGCGGTACCTTTAAAGAAGCTGGGTACGCCAGAGCAGATAGGAAGCCTGGCGGTATTCTTAGCAGGTGATGATGCAGAATACATTACAGGAACGGCTTGTGTTATAGATGGCGGTAATATGATTCCTGAGACAAGTGTGATGGGGTTGTAAGGTATTTTCAATATAATTGTGTGACAGATAAAATATATAAATAGCTAAGAAAGACATGGAAAATAACATATAGGCAGGAAGGTGGGAAAGAATGGTTAAAATAATAGCAACATCATCAATATATCTTCTAACAATGTTGTTTGCTTTTATATTAAAAAAAGCAGGACTTTTTCATAAGAAAGATAAGAAAACATTATCCAATCTTATATTCTATGTGACATTGCCAGCTTCTCTTATAAGTGGTTTTACAGGTGCACAGGTCAATGTGTACTATGTTGTAGCAATCATTATAGGCTTTGGTGTGAATACAGTTATGGTAATAGCGGGACAGCTTGCATCAGCACGTAAAGGAAGAAAGATGCAGGCTATATATGCTGTTAATGCCTCTGGCTTTAATATGGCATGCATAGCAATACCATTTCTTTCTAACTTTTATCCAGACGGAGTTCCATATCTGTGCATGTTTGATGTGGGAGATTCTTTCTATACGTTAGGTACAACATATGCACTGGCACAGATGCGTATAGGGCAGGCCAATAAGGAAAATATGAATGCAGGACGGTCAAATAAGGAAAGAATTAATTTATGCCGGACAGGTTATTGCAGTGTTGAAAATAAAAGAAATGATAAAAGAAAAAAATTGAATAAATCAGATATGCATGTATCTGTTATATTTAAAAGCCTGTTTACCTCAGTGCCATTTGATGTGTATTTTATAATGACGATTCTATCTTTTCTGAATTATAAGCTGCCAGATATAGTTATTCAGGCAGCAGATTTCTGTGGACATGGTAACGGTTTTCTTGCCATGATGATGATAGGAATATCTCTTGAACTAAACATGAGCAGGGAAACAATCGGTGAGGTTATACATCTGCTTCTGTTAAGATATGGAATAGGGATAGTATCAGCCATATTTATATTTTATGTATTGACGGCACCGCTTGTCATGAGACAGATATTATGTGCAGCGGTGTTTTCATCGAGTGCGGCAGTATCTATCATATATTCAGAGAAGCTAGGGGTATCAACAGATATAGCAGCAGCGCTTAATCCATTGTCAACAGTGTTGATGATACCTGTTATGGCGCTGGTTGTAGCGGTTACTATGTGAAAAAATATAATGCATTTGCAAACGGCGAGTTAGATGAAGAGTAGTGGTAGTGAAAAATAATGAGCCGATAGTGTAAAAATAGTGTAAGAATAGTGAAATAATAGTGGAAAAATCCTGTCACCGGTATTATGATGATAATATTAGGAACAGGATTTTATACGTTTTGACGCTGACATCATAATATTAATTATAAAAAGTAACAAAATCAGCATATGTGCAGGAAATCCATCCGTTGATAGTAGCAGCAATTGTCCACTACCAGTTAGTTACTATGCTTCATGTATCGAATAAGACTGTGATAAACAGATGTGCAAGATTATGTACGAATGGATTTCTGATACCAATTATAGTAAAAGAGCGTATCCAATCATACAGATTAAGTGATTATTCTAAGAATAATTCAAGAAAAATACTTGCAGGCTTGTAAGGTAATTGCAAGGTGTTGATGTTATTATCAATGTACGTTATGGAATAATATATATAGTTAGAAATATGCAATTAAAAATATGTAGTTATAACATTGAACCGGTTAGATTTAATAAGCTATGAGTATATATAGACATATAGATGGGGTGAACAGTATACATGTACAGAATTATGTTGGTCGAGGATGACAAAGAGCTGGGAGAGACTATAAAAAGTCTTCTCACTTTAAAAGGTTATGATGTAACACTTATAGGAAGTGTAAAGGAATATAATAAGCATACGGAGGTGTATGATATGTATCTGCTGGATGTAAAGCTCCCTGATGGGGATGGCTTTCAGATATGTGAGAATATCAGACGTAATCTGGATGCTCCAATAATATTCATAACATCGTGTGATGATGAAGCATCTATCGTTAAAGGCCTTGATATCGGTGGAGATGATTATGTAACAAAGCCTTTTCATAATGCAGTGCTGTTATCAAGAATAAGTGCCAACTTAAGAAGAAGTGGCATGAACGATGGAGACGTATATAAAAAAGGCGAACTGGCTATATATTTTGATAAGTATAAGCTGTACAGGGCTGGAAATGAGCTTAAGCTATCTAACAATGAATGGGATATGCTTAAGATACTTGTTGAAAATAAGGGAAGAGTTGTAAGACGAGATGTATTTTTTGACAGACTGTGGGATATACATGGTAACTTCGTTGAATATAACACGCTGACTGTTAATATGAGCCGTCTTAAGGCCAAGCTTGGTACATTTGGAGAGGAAAGAATACCATATATAGAAACTATCAGAAACGTAGGTTATCGTTGGATAGCGTAGAGGATTAATACACAACAGTTACGGGGAGACAAGATATGGATAATAGGAAAATACAGCCGGGAAGTTCAAGAAAGAACATAGACAGAATTATAAGAAATTATAGAAAAAATCAGACCTTATTCGTTATAGGAACAGTTGTTATGAATGCACTCATTGTTGCATTTCTAACCATATATTATAGTATCAGACAAAGGGCTCTAGTAGGAGCCCTTTATCTATATGACAATAATTCGGCAAAGAATCTTATAGACAGAATGATGCACATGAATATCAGTAAGAGTACATATGATGCAGGAACAGAGGCTATGATACAGGCAGGATATACAAGAAAAGGATATGCATATCTGTCACATATTAATGGTGAGATAGTAATGTATGCAGTTATAGGTTTAATTATGGCAGTATTTCTTTTTTATGGACTTATACATTGCTACCGGATAGGAAAGAATGACTGTCTTGGCAGTCTTAAAGCATATGCTAAGGAAAATGAAGTACTGAATGAACAGTTTAAAAAGGAGCATGAATACAATATATGCCAGTATAAAAAGATGCAGGAGTTTGTAGAGAATATAGCACATCAGATAAAAACACCACTCTCGGTCATGACTATGAAGCTTGAGATGCTTCAGGATATATTAAATGATATGCAACTTAAAAATATGCATAAAGATAGTAATAATAATGATAAATACGTGGATAAAATAAAAAAAGAATCAGATGAATATGTTATACAGATATCACACGAATATATTAAACAAACATCAGATAAAAGTGTATCTGAACAGAAACAAAGCTTACAGATGGCAGAAACAATAATATCTGAGTGTACCAAAAGTGCATTCAAGATAAAGACATTTATAAAAAAGCTGCTTGATATAAGCAGAATCGAGTCAGGAAAAGTAATGCTTGCTACAGATAAGGTTATTATTGACTATATAATTGAAGAAAGTGTTGAAAGTGCAGTTGCGGATAAGTCCAGGGTGATAGTTGATTATGGTACAGATGCAAAGAGAGCTATGTATGCAGATGAGGGATGGTTAGCAGAAGCATTTATTAATATTATAAGCAACAGCTATGAATATATATGCGACAGAGAAGACGGACGTGTATATATAGATATAAGCAGCAACAACGAAGTGTGCATAATAAAGATATCGGATAATGGTGAGGGGATAGATAAAACTCATCTTGCAGGGGTGTTTGACAGATTCGAGGGAAAGAGCAGCCAGAACGAGTTTCACGCAGGAATAGGATTAAATCTGTCAAAGCTTATAATAGAAGCACATCATGGAAGCATAAAGGCGGCTAACAGTGAGAAGTATGGTGGAGCAGAGTTCAGAATATTGCTGCCTTTATATAAGCTTAAGGGAAAAGTTTAACATATATAAAAATGTAAGTTATATGTAAGTAGTCTGTTATATGATTATTACAGGGAGCAGGGTAACCTGTATAATCAGTACCCATATATATTGAATAGAACTAAGGAAGAGGGGATGGGTACTGATGTTTACTTTAATATGATGAAAATTTTTGTAGGGGGATTATGGCATGAATACGGCATTTTTTGATTATTGCGTAAAAAGTCTTAAAAGACGTAAAAAACAGGTTCTTAAAGCAGCAACAGCTATATTTTTGTCATTTACATTTGTGGCAGGTGTACTTCTTTTTAAGAGTAATATATATGAATGGCAGATGCAGTCAGCAAAACACAGATATGGGGACTGGTTTGTTATGTTTAATGGCAATGACAGTACAGAAAACAAAGAACTTAAATCACATCCATATCTTAATGAGTCAGGAAAAGCAAGTATCTCAAACCATCAATATGATAATAACTGGAATCAGACAGATATTAATGTTGGATATATGGATGATGACTTTATCCGTCTTGGTAATATAACACCTGATAAGGGAGAGTTTCCAAAGAACGATGATGAAATAGCAGTTGACTGGAATACAATTTTACTACTGAATCAGGGTACAGATATAGGACAGGATATTATCCTTAATATAATCGTGAATAATCCAAAATCAGACTCAGGCTGGGACAGGATAACTAAGACTTATAAACTGTCAGGAATACTTAAAAGTTATACCGATGTATGGATTGGTGGAAGTAATATTCCTGGTATCATTACTACAAAAAATGAAGCGCAGAACATAAAAAGAGGTAATTCAGCGGTATATATATATTCATCAGTGGATTATATTTCAGGAGATTCTAAAGATATATATGAAGGATTAAAGAAAAAAACAAGTGGCTCAGTTATATATAACAGCAGTCTGTATGACTATGAACCATGGAGTGGCAATTATATATATGAATATATGTATATTGTTCTTGTCATACTTGGATCAGCCAGCATAGCCTATCAGTTATCAGTATATAACAAATCAAGAAAAAATGTATATGACATTATGAAGAATATGGGTGCCACACAGCCTCAGATGATAGTTTTTACATGTGTTGAAAATGCTGTAATAGTTATAAGTTCATCTGTTATAGGTCTGATTATTTCAATAATTGCAGCAAGGCTTATAAGCTATATTATTGAATTAAGAACAGGAATTAGTTCCTTTTCAATGGATAACAAGATATACATAGGACTTTTAATTATGCTTATTATTGCTGTTGTTATGGGAAGTGCTGTAAACCTGTGTGTGCAGAGTTTTAGCAGATTGCATAAATATATAACCAGTTATAAGATGAAAAGGCTATATAAAAAAGTAACATATTTACATATATTAAATAAAAACAACTATATAAGTGAAACATATAAACGTCTTATGTTAAGACAGGGTCTGCTGCAGAGCATATGTATAAGATTATTTTCGTTAGCGATGATGATAATCATCATTATATGCGTTATGAATTCTGTAAGAGCATATGATGATTACAAGGCAAGCGCACAGAAATCAGATATTATTGCATTTTATAAACATGATAAGGACGCAGAATATATTATATGTAATGCAGAGACACAGATGGAATACAAGGATGGAAACACTCCGGATATGTTTAAGTACATAAAGGCTTGTTATAATAATACCATTAAAAATGTATCGTGGGAAATGTATTCAAATGCCTCTAAAGCAGGTATGTCTGATAATGACAGAATTATATTTATCAATCGTAATCTTAAGTATAATATAAAGAATGCTGATGCACTTATATACAAGGATATCGATGAAAACGATATCGAGTATGTGCGTGGTATCACTGGTGTAGAAGGTATCAGTTATGGCTATTTCGAGACATCGAGAGTGTGGACATGGAATACGATGGATTACAACAAGATGGGGATCCCGTATTATGTAGTAGATATTAATGATAATAAGAATTATAATTTTATGAATAATAATTCAAATAATGATAATTCATATAACAGTGAACAGATTAACCCAAAGTATCTGTTTGCAACAGAATATGTAGGAGCTGATAGCAGAATATATGATGTGTTAGCAGATATTACAGGTAAAGATGAGATTGACTTGCAGGCATTAAAAGATGGCAGGCAGGTAGTTGTATTTTTAGATAAAAATCCAGAAGGTGAATATGATGATACGATAAGTAAGGGAACAGATATAGGACTTATGTGTTATAAAGGTTATCCTGAAAAATACAGCTATATAAACAAGGATTATGCAAGCAGTTATTATATGGCTATATATAACTATATGCATGATAAAGGCATAGTTACAGATGATTTTAATAAAATTAACAGTGAATATTTCAGGTCATTAGTAGCTGATAATAAGCAGGATAAGTTAGAACAGATGACAGAATTATTTGAAAAAAATAATGTAAATCTCTTAGATGATTTTTATGCTTACTGGGCAGATAAAAGCGAAGAACAGTTTTATCAGTATGTTGATTCATATCTTGATACACACATTGCAGATGAAAAGCTTAAAGTATATGATTACAACTCAACTTATGTAGCAGCGGCTACAACGAAGGTTGCAAAGGTAATATATGTTGATGATGAGATAAAGGAAAAGCTTAAGGAATATATACCGGAATTCGCACAGTATACGATGATTGCATCAGATGAACTTGGAAAGAAAGCAATGGATAGACAGAATGATATATTAAAAGATTATCTTATGCTTGATGAACTTCCAGAAGAGATTAATCTTACAATGAAGTATAATCAGATTAATGTAAGCTATGGATTAAATTCCCTATATAACGGGACAGCCAATGCTGTGGCCTCTTATCTTGGACAGGCAGGGTATGCATATAACAGTTATTCGTATGACAAAGATGTCATAAAGAGCAATACCATAGAGGCATATATCCTATATGGTTTTACAGGAATAACTGCACTTTGTGTATATGTGGTTGTAAGTCTTATTATATTAAGAAACAGACTTTCACAGTATCAGGACAGAATAAGAATATTAAGGAATACAGGTGCCAATAAAGATGTAATATTCAGCTTGTATATAAAGCAGAGTGTAAGAGAAATGTTGTGGTGTATCATACTTATGCCGTTGATGCTTATATTAGAAATAATATGTATAAAAAGGGAAATATGCAACATGTGACAGGCGGTGTTTATATATGTAATTTACGTATGGCTCTTTATCAGGTTATGTATATGTAATATATGACATTCCGTGATATGAAGAATGTAAGTCTGATATTGTTATGTGGTATATGCTCAGACGATGGAAGAAGGTGTATTGTTGAATACAGAGTTTATAAGTTATTGCATAAAAAGTGTTAAAAGACGATGGAAGAGTATCTTAAAAACGGCATTGTCCATGTTTCTTGCATTTACATTTGTTGCCGGAATTATGCTGTTTAAGACTAATATGTATGAGTATCAGATACAGTCTGCAAAGCATAGATTTGGCAACTGGATTGTGATGCTTTATGACAGTAACTTAGAGGAGAATAAAGAACTTAAGAATCATCCATATCTGAATGAATCCGGTAAAGCTTCGGTTGATAATTATGTGTTTGAAAATAGTGAGCAGACAGATATTAAAGTCGGTTATATGACAGATGATTTTATAAGGATAGGCAGCATATCATTAAAGAGCGGAAACATGCCACAAAACGATGATGAAGCAGCCATAGAATGGGATACACTCCTTAAGCTTAACCAGGGAACGCAGCTAGGACAGGAGATCCATATATCTGTCCGTAAGGGAAGTAACCAGACAACAGAAACTATAGAAAAAACATATAAGCTTACTGGAATTCTTAATAATTACACCAATCTCTGGAATGGTGGAAATTATATACCGGGTATTATTGTTACACCGTGTGAAGGAGAGAATATTAACCAGATAGGAAAAGCTGCATATATATATTCATCTGATAATTATATAGAGGGAAATTATAAGGATGTATATGATGGATTAAAGAAGAAGTCTAACAAAGAGCTTGTATATAATAGCAACGTATATGATTATGAACCATGGGGTGGTGGATATATATATGATTATATGTATGTGCTTCTTATGCTTGTAGGTGTATCAGCAGTTGTATACCAGATGCTTATGCATGACAGAAAGCGAAAGCATGTAAGAGGTATCCTGACCAATCTTGGAGCTAAAAGGTTACAGGTAATGATGCTTTCGTTTGTGGAAAACACAGTCATAGTTACACTTGCTGCTATAGCAGGTCTGATTATTTCAATAGGTCTTGGAAAGATAGTATGTACTATAACTGGTTATGTTAAAGGTATACAATTCTTTAACATAAAAAACAGTATATATGTTTATGTACTTATTATGCTTTTAGTATCTGTCTGTATAAGCATGATAGCGGGTATTATTGAAATTTTCAGACATCAGGGGGAATGTAATGCAGATAAACGAAGTATCAGAAAGAATAAATCACTCATATTAAAGACGGAAAAAAATAATCAGGTAATAATTAACAGAAATAATTATATTTCACAGACACAAAAAAGGTTAAAGAAGTCACACGGAGCCGTATCTGGTATTGCGTTGAGGATATTTGCACTTGCGATGCTGGTTATTATAGCAGGCTGTGTGATTAATTCCATAAAGGTGTATAAACAGTATAGTGATATATCTGATATGTCCGATATTATAGCATTTAACAGTAGTGATTCTGGTACACATTATATGCTTAATTATGCATATAAGGAGTCACGCGATGAGTACTATGCACTACTGTCTGGTGAAAGTGGAACAGGTAATATATTCACAAGAGATAAACTTAAAGCCAAAATAGGAAGTACAGAGTATATAAATGATTATACTAAAGAAATGTATGATAACAACAATAAAATAGCTGATGATACAGCTGCCAAAGGGGAAAACAGGTGGTATTATAACAGGTTCAGCAGCTATGAGCTTATGTATAATATAAAAAAAGCAGATACAATGGTGTATAAAGATATCGATAAAAATACTATTGATTATATTAACAGTATAGATGGAGTCGAAGATGTAAGCTATGGATATTTCGAAACGGCAAGAGTCTGGAAATGGAACAATATAGATTATAATAAGCTTGGATTGCCATGGTATCTTTCGTATAACTTTAATAGTGTTGAAGTGCTTAACGATAATCAGAAATCAGATAAATATCTTTTTGCAACAGAATATGTGGAAAATGATAATAAATTATACGACATAATAAGGGAAATTACTGGTAAGCCTTCATTTGATGAAGAGGCTTTTAATAATGGAGATATAGCAGTTGTATTTGTTGATGAGAATATCGATGGAGATTATGATGATACACTATCTGATGGAATGGATATTAATCTTATGAAATATTACTGTAATATAAATGGTTCGCTTATGTATGACAAGGCATGGCAGAATTCAGGAAGCTATAATAAGGCTTTGTCAATATATATAAGAGATAAAGGATATAGTCCATATAAGGCTGTGGCAGATAGTAAAATAGAGGCAAAGGGGTGCGATAACTATGTGTCCAGTCTTAAAAACAAACCTGATTTCAATAAAATAAGAGAAAAGTATATTGAATATTCGTATAATAATTACGGAAGTAATGTAACAGATGAAATATTTTTAAAGAAAACAGAAGAGGAACAGTTTGAGATTGTAAAATATTATTATTATAAAAAGCTAAGAGAAGATTATTCATATATTCTTAAGTATGAGCCGGCAGCTACAACGAAGGCCTGGGCTGTAGTAAAGCTTAATGATGATATAAAAGACAGATTAAAAGAGTATATTCCTGAATTCGGGCAGTATACTATGATTGCATCAACGGCTCTTTTACAGAAAGAACTTGATAACCAGAATCAGGTGTTAAAAGATTATTTCCAGCTGGACGAGCTTCCGGATGAATTGTCCCTGGACATGTCCTATAATCAGATAAGATTAAGATACAGTATGAATTCGTTGTACAGTGGAACAGTTAATGCAGTGAATTCATATATGCTCCAGTCTGGCTGGGGATATCATTCTTATTCAGAAGAAAAGGATGAAATGAAAAGTAAGACGGTTGAAGCAATAATACTATATGTATTCACAGCAGTTGTAGCTGTCTGCGTATACATAATGCTATCAGTCCTTATGTTAATGAGCAGGATTGAAAGATATAAAAACACTATGACAATTTTAAGATATAGTGGGGCAGATAAATCTGTAATATTCAGGATACATATAAGGGAGTGCATAAGAGAGAATATATACTGTGTTATAATGCTGCCTGTTATGCTGTTGATAGATGTGCTGATAATAAGGGAGAGCATTAAGGATATCTGAGGTGGTTATTAATAAAAGTATGTGGAAAAATATCAAGGAAAGAGTGAGAATATGGGTGATATACTAAGAGCAGAAGGTATAAGCAAAACCTATCATACAGGTATGGTAGAGGTTCATGCATTGAAAAAATGCGACATAACAATAAGAAAAGGTGAATTCACAGCTATTATAGGAAAGAGTGGTTCAGGAAAGTCAACGCTGCTTAGAATACTTGGTTCAATGGACAAGCCAGATGAGGGTGATGTATATATTGATGATATTAATATAGGTGAGCTTAATGATAAGCAGTTATCTAAACTAAGAAGGGAAAAGATAGGCTTTGTATATCAGAATTACAGTCTTATACCAGAATATACAGCATATGAGAATATAGCACTTCCGGCAGTTCTTGATAACCAGGATGTTGATGAGGATGAGGTTAATGATCTGTTAGAGTCATTACAGATAGAACATTGCCGCGACAAGTTTCCAGAGCAGATGTCAGGTGGTGAACAGCAGAGAGTTGCGATAGCAAGGGCACTTATAATGCATCCGGCAGTGGTATATGCCGATGAACCGACTGGTAATCTTGATGCGGAAAGTGCAGAGAATGTAGCTGCTATGCTTTCACTGGCTGCAGCCAAGTATAAGCAGACAATAGTAATGGTGACACATGATAAGCAGATGGCTGAATATGCAGACAGAATACTTAACATAGTAGATGGACATGTAAGGACAGATGTGCAAGAATAATGTAAAAATCCTTGAATTCAAGATTGTTCACATGTAGGATTTGTGTCTGTGCACGCTTGACACAAACCTGATATGCGTGAAAACATGTGCATGAGAGAAGAATAGTGCGGAAAGTGGGGACGAAGTAGTTATGCATATTTCAAAGAATTCAGCAACGCAGATAGTAGATGAAATATCCAAGCTTGTTAAACAGAATATTAACCTTATGGATGAAACCGGTTATATAATAGCCAGCGGAGATAAAAGCCGTATAGGAAGTTTTCATTATGGTGCCTATAGAATCATATCTGAAAATCTTGATGAATATTACATAGATGAAGATGATGCTTCTAAAGGAATAAAAAAGGGGATTAATCTTCCACTTGAGCTTGATGGTGAGATAGTCGGGGTTATCGGTATGACAGGTGAATATGATGAAGTTATTACATCTGGCAAGCTTTTAAAGAAGATGACAGAAATCCTTCTTATGGAGAGCAGGGCAAGTTATCATCAGCTTATGAATAAGCGAGTAAGAAATGCATTTTATGAAGAATGGCTTATAAATGGAGGTTATAAAAGTGCTGACCTTGAGGACCGTGGAATGGCTATAGGAGTTGATATTAATATTCCAAGGCGGATTCTTATTGCAAGTATTGATGAACTTGATAATTATAAAGATTCACAACAGGGACAGTCAAAGATTGCCAAGTTTGAGGGTGATGTTGATACATTTTTAATCAGGAATAATTATAAGATGCATTTTAGAAATGCTTCAAGGCAGATAATTATTGTTGATAACATGTCAACAGAAAAGCTGGTAACATTTGCCAGTGAGCTGGCTGATTATATAAGGGAAAAAGAAGGTGTAGAACTTAACATCGGCATAGATGGATGTAACAATACCGAAATGCATGATTCATATATCCAGGCTCACAGGGCATGGAATGCGGCCGCATCAGAGCATGAACAGATAATATGTTATGAGGATATGAGCCTTGAACTGTTAATCAGCAATATTCCGGTAGAGATTAAGCTTGAGTACTTAAAGAAAATATTTAAAGGTGGGTATGGTGATGATATTGGTGAAGTTATTGCATTGTTAAAGGCATATTATGATGCACAGGGCTCAATACAGAAAGCAGCAGATGCTTTATATATACATAAAAATACCCTTCAGTACAGAATATCAAAGTTAAAGGATATAACAGGTCGTGATATAAGAAAACCAACTGAAAGTCCGGCATTGTTTATTGCTTATATAATCGCTGATGAACTGATAAACGAGAAGTATGATTTACCTTTGTTGTTACGAGGAACGAAATAAAAAAATATTTGTGTATTCTGTAACATATGCAAACGCCTTTTTCTATGCTATTATTGCACCATACAAAGCACAAAGAGTTGTGCAAAACGTACAATAATTTAATAGAAATGAGGTGTATTTATGTCAGGTATAGCATTAATTATCATGTTTGTGCTGGCAATCATCGTAATGATAGTTGCGATATCCAAGTTTAAGGTTCATCCATTCCTTGCAATCATGGGTGTATCACTTATCCTTGCCATGATAGCAGGTATTCCATTCGTTGATACAGTAAAACCAGACGGAACAAAGGTATCTGGTATTCCTACAGTAATAGGTGCCGGATTCTCAGGAACTTTCAGTAGTATCGGTATAGTTATCATACTCGGTGCATTAATCGGATCAGTTCTTGAAAAAACAGGAGCAGCACTTAAGCTTGCAGATATGGTAATCAAGGTAGTAGGTAAAAAGAGACCTGAACTTGCCATTGAACTTATGGGCTGGGTAGTTTCAATCCCTGTATTCTGTGATAGTGGTTTCGTTATCCTGAATCCTATCAGAAAGGCTCTTGTTAAGAGAACGGCAGTATCGAGTGTGGCTATGACTGTAGCTCTTTCGGCAGGACTTTATATTTCACATGTATTTATTCCACCTACACCTGGACCAATAGCAGCAGCTAATACACTTGGTGTCGGAGATAACCTTTTACTTGTTATGGGACTTGGTGTTGTATGTTCTATATTCCCTCTTATAGCAGGTCTTATATATGCAAAGTACATAGGTAAGAAGGTTAAGAGTGCAGATGAGGCAACAGATAGTTCAGAGGTAACTAAGACATATGAAGAGTTAGTTGCAGAGTATGGAAAGTTTCCTAACGGATTCAATGCTCTTGCACCAATCCTTGTTCCTATCATACTTATGGCACTTGGTTCAATCTCATCTATGGCAGGCTGGACAGGTGCACTTGATGTGGCATGCCAGTTCTTAGGAAAACCTATTATAGCTTTAGCTGTTGGTACAATATTTGCAGTAATACAGCTTGCAACAGCGGGCAAGATGTCTGATTTTTACGATATAACTAATGAAACTTTAAAGACAGTTGGACCAATCCTTTTCGTAACTGCAGCTGGTGGTGTTTTAGGTAAGGTTATATCATCAACATCGATGGTTACATTTATTACACAGCATGCAGAAGTACTCTCAGCAGTAGGGATATTCTTCCCATTCCTTCTTGCGGCTATATTAAAGACAGCACAGGGATCTTCTACAGTTGCTATCACAACAACAGCAGGTATCATAGCTCCACTTCTTGGTGCACTTGGTCTTGCTTCACCAGTAAAGACAGTACTTTGTGTAATGGCTATCGGTGCTGGTGCCATGACAGTATCACATGCTAACGATTCTTACTTCTGGGTAGTTACTAACTTTGGTGACATGACTCCTGAACAGGGATATAAGACACAGACAGTATGTACATTAATAATGGGTATTGCTTCAATGGTTGAAATATTTATACTTTCATTAGTGTTATGATGTGAGGGTCAAAAGGTCAGAAAGTCGTTTATGCTTACATAATAGTATTTTGTAGCAATCTGGATACATCAGTTATGGGGCAAAATATATTTTGAACATGACATCATCACATAAGACCTATGGGCGGTTATACTGATAAGTACATTCTGGACTTGTTGGTATAACCGCTTTTTATAGAATAAAAATAGAAGATATAAGGAGGCTGGTATAAAATATGGTAGTTGGTTTTGTGGGACTTGGAATAATGGGAAAGCCTATGGCAAAAAATCTGTGTAAGGCAGGTTATTCTCTTATCGTTGATGAACATCATAAAGAAAATACAGATGAACTTATCAAGGCAGGTGCAAGAAGCGGTTCTTTAAAAAAGATAGCAGAAGAAAGTGATGTTATTATAACTATGCTTCCTAACAGTCCTCAGGTGAAGGAAGTAATGCTTGGCGATGAGGGGATGTCTTCATATATGAAGAAAGACTCCTGCTTTATAGATATGAGTTCAATTAACCCTGTTGACACCACATATATAGGCGGTATATTAAAAGAGAAGGGTATAGATATGCTTGATGCGCCGGTATCAGGCGGTGAGCCTAAGGCTATAGATGGAACTGTTGCATTTATGGTTGGTGGTGATGAGGCTGTATTTGAAAAGTATAAGCCGCTTCTTCTTAATATGGGTTCGTCAGTTACAAGATGTGGCGGATTAGGTGCTGGCAATACAACAAAGCTTGCCAACCAGATAATAGTGGCATGCAATATTCAGGCGGTATCAGAAGCATTTATGTTAGCTAAGAAAGCAGGAGTTGACCCTGAAAATGTGTTTGAGGCTATAAAGGGCGGACTTGCAGGCTCAACTGTTATGAATGCCAAAGTGCCTATGATGATAGAGGATAATGTAAAGCCGGGCTTTAGAATAGACCTTCACATAAAGGATTTAAATAATGCTCTTGAATGTGCGCATAGTGTAGGTGCCCCAGTTCCTATGACAGCACAGGTATCTGAGATAATGCAGTATCTTCACAATAATAGTGACGGAAACAGCGACCATAGCGCAATTATACATTATTATGAGAAGCTGACAGGGACGAAGCTGTAGATAATGTAATGAGCGCAAAAGAAAAGGAAGCGGCTGCGAAGCAGACATTTACTTTTCTTGCGCCATTAACGAACGAACAGTCATGCGAAGCAGGACGAAAAAGCGTGAAAGCGCGGGTTCGTGAGTGTAGGGGTAGATAAAGAGTAAATTGTGATGCGATGGAGTAATGTAGAAACATCGTCAGGAAAAATATATTTTGACCTTAACAACATAACGCAAAATAGACAGAAAAGAAAGGGGAACAGCCATGAAAGATGAATTAAGAAATATAGCGGACAGCATAATAGATGCCGCAATTAAAGCCGTACTTCCGGATGAAGCGGTTAAGAGAGCACTGGAAAACAAAGAATTTGCTGGAAAAGTAGTACTTGTGGCTGCCGGAAAAGCGGCATGGCAGATGGCAAAGGCCGCAAGTGATTATCTTGGTGACAGGATAGATAAAGGCGTGGTTATAACAAAGTATAACCATGTAAAAGGAACAATAAATAAAGTTGAGTGCTTTGAAGCAGGTCATCCTGTACCGGATGAGAACTCATTCAATGCAACACAGAAGGCAATAGACTTAGTATCAGGGCTTACAAGTGATGATACTGTATTATTCCTGTTGTCAGGTGGTGGAAGCGCTTTGTTTGAGAAACCAAAGATACCTGGAGAAGAATTACAGGATATAACAAACCAGCTTCTTGCATGTGGTGCCGATATAGTTGAGATTAATACGATAAGAAAACGTCTGTCAGAGGTAAAAGGAGGCCGTTTCGCAAAGCTGTGTGAACCTGCTCATGTGTTATCAATAGTGTTATCAGACATACTTGGTGACCCTCTTGATATGATAGCATCAGGACCTGCATGCCCTGATTCTTCAACATGCGAGAACGCAAGACATATAGTAGCAAAGTATAATCTGAAGTTAGGTGAAGATGCCAGAAAGCTTATTAACATAGAGACACCTAAAAAACTGGACAATGTTACAACACTGATTAATGGAAGTGTACGTGAATTATGCCGCGCAGTAGAAAATGAATGTACAAAGTATGGCTATGAACCAGTTATACTTACAGACCAGTTATGCTGTCAGGCAAAAGAGGCAGGAAGCTTCCTTGCATCAATAGCTAAAACACATTATGCTTCGGGAAAGAAGCTTGCCTATGTGGCAGGTGGAGAAACGATAGTTAATCTTACCGGACATGGCAAGGGCGGAAGAAACCAGGAGATAGCTTTGTCGGCAGCAGCAGGCATAGAAGGCATGTCAAACGTAGCTGTGTTTAGTATAGGCAGCGATGGAACAGATGGACCAACAGATGCAGCAGGCGGCTATAGTGATGGTGATACAGCTATTGTACTCAAAGAAAAAGGCATAGATATATTCGATGTACTTAAAGAGAATGATGCTTACAATGCATTAAAGGAAACGGATGGACTTATAATAACAGGACCAACAGGAACGAATGTTAATGATGTGACGGTGTTACTTATAGGGTGAAATTGTTGTTTAATTGAATTTCAGTTGGCGATGAACGGACGACAAATATAAGCTACAGGCAGCCAGGCACACTATGTTCAATGTCAGAAGCTTTGATTGGATATTTCTAAGTCTTTCCATGTAAACTATGATAACTGACGCTACCGCTTAGACGCGCCGTCCGTGGCGCGGCTTCGCTGCTTCGTACATCCTTGTACGAAGCTAGCTGAGAGTGAAAGGAAAGACTAAGAACTATCACAATCAAACTTCAAGTGCATTTCACATAGTATGACTGGCGGCCTGTAGCTTATATTTGTCTGTCTGTGGCGTAATTTACTTGCTGATATTCAATTAAATCAAGTGGGACGACAGGGGGGCGGAATTGTGCGCTTTACGCACAATTCCGCCCCCCCCTCATGCCTCGTTGATGCTTGTGCATCTGCTTCTTGCAGATATGATGTTGTCCGTTTGTTAAGAATGTGTGTTAAACAACATTTTAGTCTCCAGCATAGCATATCATCCATTTATTCTGGCATCATCATACCCAGGATAATCAGTCATATTCTCATATCCAGCAGGCTGTACATAATACGAATAGCTTCCACCACTATAATCGTCATAATATCTTATTTCAAGAACCGGTTTTGTTGAATCAAAGCTCTTGTCAAAAGGATTTTCAACCTCTTTAAGTACTGCATTGATAAGTTCTTTATCACTAAAATTGTTATAAGCTAAAGAGCTATAATTCGCAGAATCAAGAGAGTATACACTTATATACATTGAATAAGATGTATCGGAAGCGGTATTTGATGCAGTGTTTGCTGTTGTATTTGAAACTGTATCAGGAGTGGCATTGTTATTATTCGTCAGCTTTGTTAGTGCATTTTTCATTCTTGTAAAGGTTTCAGGATTATTATCTGTATAGTTCTGGTTTGCAGCATTGTAGTAAGCATTTACAGATTCTGGCATAAGGCTTGACAGACAGAATCTTGCTGAATAGGTAGTTCCATTTCTTGAAAATATTGCTGTTACATATGATATGTCGCCAGTGTTACGGTTAGATGTCTGGCTTGTGAGCTGATACCAGTCGGAAAATGACATATTTTTTATTTCATTCAACATAGTATTATATATATCACGTGTCCTATCTTCAGGAATGTAATCCGAAAAGCTGATATTTGCATCCTCGTATGAAGGAAGGTTTTTATATTCTGTACAGAAGTCATCTATTTTTGTCAGAGAACTGGCAAGTCTGTTGATGTCACTTTCTTTCAGGAATACCTTACGATATCTGCCGAAAACTCCGTCTTTGAAGTATACTTCATATGTTACATAGCTTTTAGAAGAACGGGCATAATAATTCTGTTCATTTATACTGTCGAGATGATTGGCGTTATCATTGTATATATCAGTTATTAGCTTTATAGCATTTTTGTCGTTTATTTTTATATTTTTAATGACATTTTCAAAATAATCTGGATAATCAGATGTATAATATCTGTTCTGGACAGATAGTCTGATGTAATCTATGTTATCTGCATTGGCACGATAATCTGTCATATTATTTATTCCGGCATTTAACAGAAATCCACATATGATTGCAAGTATATAGGCAGTAATTATAGATGGTATTGTCTTTAATACACGATGAAGCTTTTTGCTTGAAATGAGCTCGTATATTATAACAACAATAGCAGCTATTATAAATGCGATTATTGTATACATATAAGGTGGATTGCCATATGTGTAATCATCTCTTGATATCTGTACATAAGTAAATGTTCCCAAAATACTTATGGTAAAACCTATAACACATCGTATGGCAAACTGCAGCTTCCAGCTAAGGGCAGGTTTTCCTGCAGTTTCACTTTTTCTTAATGTAAACAGTACACATGCAATTACAGCATATATGACTGCAAGTATAAGGGTATATGCGTTTGATACACCTGATAGCAGCATATCAGACATAGTGTATGATGAATATGCATACAGAAACTGCCCCGTGAGCATGTTATATGAATTATCAAGCAAAGGCATAAAATGTGTTGCAGATGCAGCAGCATATACATTATTTATTGTTGCATTTACAAGAATAAGTATAAATCTTGGCAGGAATATAATGATTCCTGCCAAACATATATTACTGAATATGTTTCCTGTAACAGAGCAGGCAAGTGCAATTGCAGCTGAACACAGCAATGCACATAAAAATTCTGATACATATATATGAAATGTTGTTGAATAATCAACAATAAAATATTTACTGAATATGTGATAACATACAAAGCTGGTAACATATGTTGCAAGTATTATTACAATCTGCCATGCAGTTATGGCAGCAAATCTTGAAAGAAAAAGATTCTGTCTTTTATATGATAATGAATGGTAGAAATCACTAGTACTTCGTTTGGTGAGGAAAAACCACGCATAAAGTGCAAGTACGGGAGTGATAAGTGCAATCACAATAAGAAGATATGTGGCAGATGATGCTGGTGATACTACTGTTGAGTAGTCTAAGCTGTTAGTCATTACGGACACGCCATTAGCCATTGCATTTTTGTTTGCATTTATCATGTTTTTAATATTTATGCCATTCATAATTATGGGAAGGGCAGTTATGCAGATCATAATGGCTGTTGATATAAGCCCTATTACTTTAAGCTGCAGGAATGACTGCCAGAATAGTTTAATACTGAATATATTTTTATTATTAAGTTTGTTATTCATCATAACCTCCATTTCTACGTGCAATATAAATCACACATTAATATAATAAAATGACAATATAGATATTTTTTTAAATCTGATTAATCTCTACATCGAGTGCATCATCGAATTCATATCCAAGTGATTCCATCTCATAAGTGAATACTTCTTCAAGTGTGAGAGGAAGAACATCTAATATGACCGGATTCATATCACGAAGATAACTGATAGTTTCTTCCCTGTCACCATTGACTATCATATTGGCAACAGAGCCCTGCTGGCGGTATCTTGTTATATTAAGTTTTTCAAATTTAGATTTTCCGAATATGCTTTTAAAAGCAATCTGCACTTTAAACTGTGAAGTTTTTAATTCAAGAACATCGCTGTCAAGTACAAGACCGCCTTTGTGAAGAAGCGCAAGATGGTCACATATATCTTCAAGTTCACGAAGAGAATGAGATGTTACAATAACTGTAGAATTATATTCAGCTACATCGTTACATATCAGCTTCTTTACAAGGTTACGCATAACAGGGTCAAGGCCGTCAAATGTTTCATCAAAGAACATATATTTAGCCTTGGTTGAAAGCGCAAGAATGATAGCTGCCTGACGTTTCATGCCCTTAGAAAAGTTCGCTATCGGTTTCTTTGGATTAAGTTCAAAAAGTTCGGTCAGCTTTAAGTATCGTTCCCAGTCGAAGTTATCATATATTGAACTGTAAAGACCAGCCATTTTATTCATAGTAGCACCAGGCAGGAAAAATAATTCATCTGCTACAAAAACAATATTTTCCTTTACGGATGGGTTTTCATATATAGGTGCAGTGTCAATATAAGCACATCCTTTATCAGGTTTATATATTCCTGATAATACTCTTAAAAATGTTGATTTACCTGCACCATTGGAACCTACCATGCCATATATGCATCCGTCATCTATACTGCATGTTATGTTATCTAGTGCGGTAAAATCTTCAAATGTCTTGTGAATACCTTCCGCTTTTATCATATAAATACCTCCTTATTTTGCTTTGTTACAGGTTTTTAAATACATCATCAACAGCTTCCATGATTTCCACTTTGGTTATTCCAGCGAGAGCCAGTTCTTTGATAGCCTGCTTGAATTCTGGCATCTTTTCTCTTGAACTGGTTCCAAGAATGTCAAGTGCCTCAGGGGAAACGAAAGAGCCTTTTCCTGGAACTGTTACTATAAGTTTTTTTCTGTCAAGCTCTGTATAAGCTTTCTGGATTGTGTTAGGGTTGATGGAGAGGCTGACAGACAGACTTCTTACAGAAGGCATCTTATCACCACTGTTTAGAATTCCAGTCAGAATCTGTTCTTCAACCTGGTTAATAATCTGTTCATATACAGGCACTCGCGACATGACATCTATAACGAACATAGTTGTATCAATCCTTTCTTAAATTTTTAATTTGCATATTAGCAGTCTTTTATACATGTATATATTGCACTAACTGTATTATTATATGTAGTACAGTTGGTACACTTAATATATTATATGAACTTTATAATGTCAAGATGAAAATAAATCGATTACATTGTTTAACGGTTAAGTGAATTTTTGACAATAACAAATTTATTAGTAAAATGAATATGTCATATAACTTTGACTTACAATAAATATATGGTAAAATCTACAATGATGGTCAAATTAGTGTTAAAGAAAATATTAATTATGTGACTGGATAAAGTAAGAAAAAGTAATAAATCAGGGAGGTATATGATGAGCGAAGCATGTTCACATGATTGTTCAAGCTGTGGTTCAGATTGTGCAGAAAGAGCAGTACCACAGAACACAAGAAATGATAATAATAAGAATATAAAGAAGGTTATAGCTGTTGTAAGTGGTAAGGGCGGTGTTGGTAAGTCTCTTGTTACATCGTTGCTTGCGGTTAAATCACGCAGGGAAGGTTTTAAGACAGCGGTACTTGATGCAGATATAACAGGTCCTTCCATACCTAAGTCTTTCGGTCTTTCAGGAAAGGCTACATGTAACGAGGACGGAACAGTTATCTACCCACCAAAAACAAGAACAGGAATCAAGACTATGTCACTTAATTATCTTCTTGATAATGAGACAGATCCAGTTATATGGAGAGGTCCTGTTATAGCGAGTGTTGTAAAGCAGTTCTGGGAAGATGTAGCGTGGGAAGATGTAGACTGTATGTTTATAGATTGTCCTCCAGGAACAGGGGATGTTCCACTTACAGTATTCCAGACTCTTCCAGTTGATGGAATAGTTGTTGTAACTTCACCTCAGGATCTTGTTTCCATGATAGTTGAAAAGGCAGTTAATATGGCAAAGATGATGGATATTCCTGTACTTGGCATAGTTGAAAATATGTCTTATTTCAAGTGTCCCGACTGTGGAAGTATTCATTATATCTATGGTAAGAGCAGGATAGATGAGGTGGCTAAGGAGCTGGGAATAAAGACAGTTGCCAAGATGCCGATAGATCCTGAGGTTGCTAAGCATATTGATGCAGGCAGGGCAGAGGAACTTGATACTAAAGCACTTGATGAAGTGTTTGAAGCAATCAGAAGCTGCTGATATATAGCTGCTGATGTATTGATAACGTATTAATGGTATATTAATGATATACCAATGGCATATTTAGTGGCGCTATGGCAAATGGCAGAATACATTCAGAAATGAGGACCGGATATGAAACATGTCATTATGTTTAAAGGCGGAGTAGAAACGCTTGAATTTTTTTCAATAGAGATAGCAGGATATTTGCCGGAGGATGAATATGAAGTGTTCTGGTATGACCTTTTTATGTCTGAAAGCAGTTTTGTACATTTGCTTGAATGTTATAATTCGCATAAGGATGAGGAATTTGTTGTACTTACATTTAATTTCGAGGGACTTGAGGGAGAAACAGGATTATATCAGAAGCTTAACTGGAATTTCTGGGATTATTCAGGAATTAAGGTTGTTAACATAGTGGTAGACCACCCTTTGTATTATCACAAGTATCTTGAAACAAGACCTAAGAACTATATCCAGATAGATATTGACAAGGTTCATATAGATTATATGAACAGGTTTTATCCAGATGTTAAGACATTGTTTATGCCATCTGCGGGAACAGAAGTTAACAAAGATGGCAGGGCATATGAAAAAGGTGTGTATATACCGATTAAAGACAGATCAATGGATATTATCTTTACGGGAAATTATACACCAAAGCATATATTAAGAAAGCAGATAGAGAACCTTGAACAGGATTATATAGATTTCTATGAAAATATATTATCAGATATAATTATGCATCCTGATATGACAATAGATGATATCGCCGAAAAACATTTAAGGGAAGAATTCACTGACCTGACAGATGAACAGCTGTGTGATTGTATGCCAGGTATGATGTATGCTGACCTGAATGTGAGATTCCATTACAGGGAACTTGCAATAAGAGCCCTTGTAGATTCGGGACTTAAGGTGAATACATATGGAGAGGGATATAACTATATAGTATGTAATCATCCAGAGAATATTATACAGCATGGCAGCGCCAATTCACAGCAATGCCTCGATAATATAAGCCAGGCTAAGATATCCCTTAATGTTATGCCATGGTTTAAGAAGGGTGCGCATGACAGGGTGTTTAACAGCTGTCTTAATGGTGCAGTATGTCTTACCGATTCATCAGAGTATCTTGATGAAATATTTACAGATGGTAAAAACATATTGTTCTATGATTTGAATATGTTAAGAGAGTATGAATTATCAGGATATGACAGCAAGGTTATAGAGCCTGTGGTAAATCGGGTTAAAGAGCTGCTTATGGATGATGAAGCGCTTCAGCGTATAGCAGATAACGCATATGAAATATGCAGGAAAGAACATACATGGGAAAATGTTGCATATAGTCTTATAAAGCAGGGAATAGTGTGAAATCCGTGAATATGTAATCTGTGCAAATGCCAGGTTGCATATGTCAAGATTGTAAATACCACAAATGTCATATTGTCAGATTGGTGGTTTTCAGTGATCGTCAGGTTGCGTGATCGTCAGTAATCGTCAGGTTAGTGAGGTTAGTAAAATATAGTTTGACGTGCGTAAAACATTATGATATACTAACAATTACTTGCGGATGTGGCGGAACTGGCAGACGCGCTAGATTTAGGTTCTAGTATCACACGATGTGCAGGTTCGATTCCTGTCATCCGCATATATAAGGCAGACATCAGGATGTGATTATATTGTATTCTGGTGTCTGCTTTTTGTTTATCATATTTCCCACACATGTCTAATGCAGAGGTAAGTAATGAATTAAAAAAATTTAAAGTTTATTATTATATATATACATTTGCGGATTTTATGGTAATATATACTGATAATATAATAAAAATACAATAAAGGAGAAAGGTTTATGTGGACAAGAGCAGAATTAAAAGCGGATGCTAAAGCTGCATTCAAACAGAATTACTGGAGTTGTGTGCTTGTAGGATTTATAGCTATTGTTTTAATGGGAGTTACAGGTGGCAGTGCCAGCAGCAGTGTAAGTGATGGTGAGTTAAAGGATGTGTTTTATACAGCATCAGCAACTACAGGATTATCAGTTATTACAATAATTACTATCGTACTTGGAATTATGGCTGTATCATTGATGATATCTTCACTTATAGCTGTATTTCTTCGTAACCCACTTACTGTTGGTGTAAGCAGATTCTTTTATAAGAATTCAGAAGCTCCAGCAACAGTAGGAGAAGTCGGATATGCATTCTCAGGTGGACGTTATCTTAAGACAGTAGGAGCTATGCTGCTTCGCAGCATATTCATATTCCTATGGTCATTACTTTTAATAATTCCAGGTATTATTAAGACATATGACTATTATCTTGTTGATTATATCCTTGCAGATAACCCAGACATGAGTGCTATGGATGCACTTCGTAGGAGTAAGGAGCTTATGAGAGGACATCGCTGGAATACATTTGTTCTTAATTTATCTTTCATACCATGGATAATATTAAGTGCATTTACATTAGGATTATTAGAAGTATTCTATGTTATGCCATATATGGAACAGACAGATGCACAGTTATATCGTGCAGTAAAGGAACAGAATAATTACTAATTGTCTGCTGATGTTTATTGTTTGTCTGTTTAGATAACAGGAAAAAATAACAGGCAGAATAATAAACCAACTAAATTATAAGAACCAATATAAGATTAAGCGGAACGACATATGATATGTATGTCGTTCCGTTTTTTGTCAGATGTTTTTAGGAAAGTTATATAAAGGTTTATATGTTTTTAACAAACCATTTTACTGGAACTGCCATATTTGTAATATGATTTTGTGATATTTTTTATGATATTTTTTGGAAAAATGCTTTACATATGTATGGAAAAGTAGTATATATAAAAGTATCAAAAAGCTACTTTTTACAAAGGCGGTGGGAACATGTCGGATAATAAGAGTATTCTGAGAGAATTAAGAAAGAATAAAAATGGTCTTACAGAGAAAGAATTTCTGGCACAGTATAATCCAGGCCATTATGAAAGACCAAGTGTAACTGTTGATATGTTACTTTTTGGTATGAGCAAAGATCTTAAAGGACTTAAGCTTTTGCTTATAAAGAGAAATAATCATCCATATATAGATTGTTATGCGCTGCCAGGAGGATTCGTTGGTATTAAAGAATCAGCTTATACGGCAGCATGCAGGGAGCTTAAGGAAGAGACGGGACTTAATAA
Organism: Lachnospira sp. UBA5912; assembly: GCA_002435585.1. Lineage (GTDB taxonomy): Bacteria > Bacillota > Clostridia > Lachnospirales > Lachnospiraceae > Lachnospira. The sequence goes on along the minus strand of DJDY01000196.1, from coordinate 29,241 downwards.
TATATATATGGAGCAGTTATATACTATGAGCCAGCCGGACAGAGATCCAAGGATGAGAGTTATTGATATAGCATATATGACACTTATACCGATAGATGGCATGAAGCCACAGGCAGGCGATGATGCCAGTGAAGCGTTATGGTTTGATATAACATTTGATGAGGAACGGCTTACATTCAGCAATGCCAAAAAGAATATCAATATAGTTTATTCACTTGAACAGAAGGTGTTTGATAATGGACGGCTTAAGGTTAAGAATTATATTCCAAAGCTTGTAAGCGATGAAGCACTTGCTTTTGATCATGCGCAGATAGTGCTTGAAGGACTTATTAGATTAAGAAACAAGACGGAATATTCTGATATAGCATTCAATCTTATGCCACAGGAATTCACACTTCCAGATCTTCAGAAGGTATATGAGATTATTCTTGGCAGGAAGCTTTATAAGACGAATTTTAAGAGAAATGTCGGAAATAAAATAAAACCACTGGATAGAAAAGGTGTGTCAATAACAGGAAATAAGTCCTCGGAATTGTATGAATATATACCAGAAAATAACAATGAAATGTAGGTAATAAATACAGGTATTAAAAGGATGGTGCAGTTATGAAAAAAGCATTATTGATAGTGGATATGCAGAATGATTTTGTTACAGGTCCACTTGGCAACGCAGAGTGTCAGGCTGTTGTACCTCATATATTAAGTATATTGGAAGATGATTATAAAGATTATTCAAAGATATATGTAACACAGGATACACACGATGGCAAAACATATATGCAATCACAGGAAGGGCAGAAACTGCCGGTGATGCATTGTGACCCGGCTGTTGGTGACGGATGGAATATAGTACACAGCATAAAGGAAAAACTTGACAGTCTGGGTATAATCAAAGAGTATGTTAATAAGAACACATTTGGAAGTATAACACTAGCCCAGATGATTGCTAAAGATTTCGCAGATGGAATGTTTGAAGAACTTGATATTGTTGGTGTATGTACAGGAATATGTGTAATAAGCAATGCAACAATAATTAAGGCATGCTGCACAGAGCTGCCTATTAATATAATTAAGAGGGCAACAGCTTGTGTGACACCACAGTCTAAGCAGACAGCAATAGATGCCATGAAGCTTTTACAGATGAATATAGTTTAAGTAGAGGAAAGTGAGGAATATTATGAGATTACACCCAATTATAACGAGTTTATTAGAAACAGATATGTATAAGTTCAGCATGGGACAGGCTATATATCATCAGTTTTCTGATTATAAGACAACATGGACATTCAAGTGCCGTAACAAGGATGTACATTTTACAGAAGAGATGGTTGATGAGATAAGGGAGCAGATAAAACATTTCTGTACATTAAGATTTACAGAAGATGAGCTTGCCTACCTTGAAAATGTAAAGTGGATGAAAGGAAGTTATGTAGATTTCCTAAGACTCTGGCAGGCAAGATATGCAGATTTTAAGATAACTACAGATGCAGAATGTGGACTTAGTATAGAAACCTTTGGTACATGGCTTAACACATCTATGTATGAGATACCAACACTTGCTATTGTAAATGAAGTGTACTTCAGAATGGCATATGATTATAATGAGCTTCTTGACAGCTTCAAAGACAGGTTAGCAGCTAAGGTGGCAGCACTTGAGGCAGATGATTCAGTTGCAGCAGAAGGAAAACAAACTGTATACAGACTCGGAAGCTTCAGTGAGTTCGGACTTAGAAGAAGATTATCAGCAGAGGCACAGGAGCTTGCAGTTAAAGCCCTTGCCGAGGCAGATTATAAGGGCAATTCATTGTTTGTAGGAACAAGTAATGTTTATCTTGCAAAAAAATATAATCTTACACCAGTTGGTACTATGGCACATGAGTGGATTATGTGTACAGGACAGGGAAATCACAAGCATAATCCAGCTTATTCTAACTGGTATGCACTTGATGCATGGGTAAGGGAATATGGCATACTTAATGGTATTGCGCTTACAGATGCTATTACAACAGACTGCTTCCTGAAAGATTTCCAGCTCACATATGCAACACTTTTCGGTGGAGTAAGGCATGACAGTGGAGATCCTTATGTATGGGGGGAGAAGATGCTTAAGCATTATGAAAGTCTTGGAATAGATGCAAGAAATAAGACATTGTTATTTAGTGACAGCCTTGATTTTGAAAGGGCTGACAAGCTGTATAGATATTTTAATGGCAGGGCAAATGTTGCATTTGGAATCGGAACATATATCAGCAATGATACAAAGGTGCCAGCTCTTAATATTGTTATGAAAACAACAAAGTGTAATGGAATGGATGTTGCAAAGATATCAGATAACCCAGGCAAGGGTATGTGTAAGAATCCGGAATATGTTGAATATCTGCAAAGATGCATAGACTGGAGAATGAATAATGACAGGTAAGCAGTAGTAAAGAAAGTAATGGAATTATAAAACTGTAATACAACTGCATTTAAGGGACTGTTGATTTAAGAATTGTATACACTATATATAGATTAACGGATTGGTGATTAATTCAGATATTTATATGTTGTAGAGAGTATATATTTCTTATAGCAACAGTCCCTTTTGCTGTAATATATGAAACAAAATAAGAAAGAATACAAAATAAACAAAAAAAATATATTGACATGTCAGAACTGACATGTTAGTATGGTGCTAACAAAGATAAGATGTATTAATAATAATACAAGGTCATGAAAATTATTGTCATGATATTTATGTTTAAGGAGGATTTATATTATGGATATGACATTAAGATGGTATGGCCCAGGCTATGATAGTGTAACACTTAAGCAGATAAGGCAGATTCCTGGGGTTAAGAACGTTATTACAACACTTTTTGGAAAACAGGCTGGTGAGCTATGGCTTCCAGAAGAGATTGCGGAGCTTAAGAAGGTAGTAAGTGATGCCGGACTTGGAATAGCTGGTATTGAGTCTGTTAATGTATC
>DJDY01000196.1:24178-26228 GCA_002435585.1 Lachnospira sp. UBA5912 | reverse complement strand
AATGTATCAGATGATATTAAGATAGGTACAGCTAAGAGAGATGAGCATATTGATAATTATATTAAGACATTACGTGCACTTGGTGAAGCTGATATCCATATGGTATGTTATAACTTTATGCCAGTGTTTGACTGGACACGTTCAGAGCTTGCAAGAGTAAGAAAAGATGGTTCAACAGTTCTTGCTTATAATCAGGATACAGTAGATATGATTGATCCTGAACATATGAAGGAATCTGTTGCGAAGATGTCCAATGGATTTGTTATGCCAGGCTGGGAGCCAGAAAGACTTGATCATCTAAAAGAACTTTTTGAAATGTATAAGGATGTTGATGCAGAAAAGCTTTTCAATAATCTTGTATACTTTCTTAAAGCAATCGGACCAGTATGTGAAAAATATGATATCAAGATGGGTATCCATCCAGATGACCCTGCATGGCCAATATTCGGGCTGCCAAGAATAATGACAGGAAAGGATTCTGTTACAAGACTTCTTGATGCTGTTGATAAGCCTTACAACGGAATAACATTCTGTACAGGTTCATTTGGCTCTAACCAGAATAATGATTTATGTGAGATTATCAGAGCCTGCAGAGGCAGAATTCCATTTGCGCATGTAAGAAACCTTAAGTATAATTCTCCAAGAGATTTTGAAGAGGCAGCGCATTTATCATCTGATGGTTCTATAGATATGTATAAGATTATGAAGACTTTATATGATACGGGATTTGACGGAGTGATAAGACCAGATCATGGAAGAATGATATGGGATGAGGTTGCTATGCCTGGATATGGCCTTTATGACAGAGCATTGGGTGCTGCATATCTTAACGGTCTGTGGGAGGCTATTGATAAGTCAGCTGCAATGCAGGATTAGTTTGAAAAGGTACGCAGTTTATCAGACATTTTATGCCGGGCAGATAAAGATTAGTGTGGAAAATGAATTTATACGCGTGGGATTTGTGTCTGTGCACACTTGACACAAATACGTTATGCGAAAAAACGTGTGCGGAAATGAGGATTAGTATGAAACTTTCATTACAAGGTATCAAAGATAAAGAAGTATGGGAAAAGGCTGGAATAAAGCTTCCTTCATATGATGTTGAAAAAGCAGCTTTGGCTACAAAGGAAGCTCCAGTATGGGTTCATTTTGGAATAGGTAATATTTTCAGAATATTTATAGGTGGAATAGCAGATTCATTATTAGAGCAGGGATTATCAGATAAAGGAATTACCTGTGTTGAGACGTTTGATTATGATGTTGTTGATAAGATATATAAGCCATTCGACAATCTTGTTATGGCTGTTACATTAAGGGAAGATGGAAACACTGATAAGAAGGTGTTAGGTTCACTTACAGAGGCTATTAAGGCACAATCATCTGTGGAAGCGGAATGGACAAGACTAAAGAAAATATTTGCAAGTCCTGAGCTGCAGATGGTTTCATTTACAATAACAGAAAAAGGATATGCACTTCATGATGCAAATGGAGAATATTTTTCATTTATAAAGAGTGATATTGATAATGGTCCTGATAAGGTATCATCTGCTATGGCGGTAATTGCAGCTCTTTTGTTTGAAAGGTTTAACACATGCAAGGCACCTTTGGCAGTTGTATCAATGGATAACTGTTCACATAACGGTGAAAAGTTGAGGAATTCAGTAACAGAAATGGTTGGTGAATGGGAGAAAAAAGGATTTGTTGGCGAAGATTTCGTACAATATGTAAATGATGAAAGTACAATATCTTTCCCATGGTCTATGATAGATAAGATTACACCAAGACCAGCAGATACAGTAGCTAAGGCATTGGAAGAAGCTGGTGTGGAAAATATGGCTCCTGTTGTTACATCAAAGAAAACTTATATAGCTCCGTTTGTTAATGCAGAGAGACCTCAGTATCTTGTTATTGAAGACAGATTCCCTAATGGAAGACCACAGCTTGAAAAGGCTGGCGTTTATATGACAGACAGAGATACAGTTAACAAGGTTGAAAGAATGAAGGTTACTACCTGTCTTAATCCATTACATACAGCACTTGCTGTATATGG
>DJDY01000196.1:23965-24123 GCA_002435585.1 Lachnospira sp. UBA5912 | reverse complement strand
ATAGCTGATGAGATGAAGGATAAAGAGCTTTCAGAGCTGGTAAGAAGAATAGGACTTGTAGAAGGTATGCCTGTTGTTACGAACCCTGGCATTATAGATCCTAAGAAGTTTGCAGACGAAGTTATCAATGTTCGTATACCTAATCCATTTATGCCTGA
>DJDY01000196.1:23622-23801 GCA_002435585.1 Lachnospira sp. UBA5912 | reverse complement strand
TGGTGCAGATATCTTCTTGGAGTTAATGATAATGGTGATACGTTTGAATTATCACCTGACCCTATGATAGATGAATTAAAAGACCAGCTAAAAGGCATTGTATGGGGCAAGCCATCATCTTATATGGGTCAGCTTAAGAATTTATTGTCTAACGCCAATATATTTGGTATAAATTTATA
>DJDY01000196.1:11423-23574 GCA_002435585.1 Lachnospira sp. UBA5912 | reverse complement strand
GGAATTGGTGATAAGATTGAAGAAATGTTTGTAGAAGAAATATCGGGAAAAGGTGCTGTAAGAGAAACACTTAAAAAGTATCTTTAACATAATGAGCGTAAAAGAGTGGGTTTGCGAGTACAGGAGCAATAAAGTATAAATTATGATAGAATAGTTGTAAAGACCTTGGAGAGGGTCTCTAAAAACTACTACTATATAATACGAGGCTGTATAGTTATGGAGAAGTCATTAAATGAAGAAACATATGAAAAATTAAAATATGACATAATGAATTTTAAATTATTGCCTGGAGATTCGATAAGTGCCCAGAAGATTGCTTTAAGATATGATGTGTCCAGGACACCGGCAAGAGAGGCGATAGTCAATCTTGAAAAAGAGGGACTATTAAAGATTATACCTCAGTCAGGAACATATGTAGCATGCATTAACTGCAAGCGTTCAGAGCAAGAATGGTTTGTAAGAAAAAGCCTTGAGATTGGGATGATTGATGCGATATTTGAAAATGCCAGTGATGATATGCTTGATAAGATGACTAAGCTTAATAACCGTCTGATTAATTATAGAGAAAACGAGGAAGATGTTGCAAGAATAGAGATTGATAATGAATTTCATGAATTAATATATGAGTGTTCTGGGGAACAGCTTGCCAAGAATATTATTCAGACACAGATGAGTCATTATAACAGAATAAGGTATCTTGCAGAGTTAAATAAAAATATAAGTGCAAAGACTAATGATGAACATGAAATGCTTATAGAGGCGATAAGAAAAAAAGATAAAAGAATGTATCTTCGTGTTATAAAAGCACATATAAGCAGAATATTCAACGAGCTGGATAAGCTTAAGGGACTATATCCAGAATATTTTGAGAAGAATTAATGATTTCATGGGAAAATGAAAACTGGCATAATTTTCTCTTCTTCATCCCTGCACTCACGAACCCCGTGCTATCGCACTCTTCCGTCATGCTCCGCATGACTGTTCGTTCGTTAATGGCGCAGAAAAAGAAAATGTCTGCTTCGCAGCCGCTTTCTTTTTCTTTACGCTCATTATATCATAATTCATATAACTCTTTTTACAATCTGCAAACTAAAGCAATATTTATGAAAGTCTGGAAACATCAGTATCAATAATTATCTTTCTTATAGGAAGTATTCTTCCTGGTGACACTGACAGTTCATCAACACCCATTTTTAAGAACTCTGTTGTAAGTGATGTATCTGCACCAAGTTCTCCACATATTCCTGCCCATATGCCAGCTTTATGTGCATTATCAACAACCATTTTTATCATCTTAAGCACTGCCGGATGATGTGGATCAAAAAATGCATCAAGCTTTGGATTCTGACGGTCAACAGCCAAAGTATACTGTGTGAGGTCGTTAGTTCCTATACTAAAGAAATCAACTTTTCTGGCAAGTTCTTCACTAAGCATAACTGCCGCCGGAGTTTCTATCATAATACCCGTCTGTGGTAAGCCAATATTTATCCCCTGACTTTTAAGTTCATCTTTCACTTCATTTTCAATCTCTTTGATTTTATCTATTTCCCACATATTTGCAATCATAGGATACATAATATTGATATTGCCATATGCACTGGCTCTGTATAAAGCCCTTAACTGAGTCTTAAATATCTCTGTTCTTGTCAGGCATATTCTTATAGCTCTCATACCAAGCGCTGGATTATCCTCTTTATCCATATTAAAATAATCACACTGTTTATCAGCGCCTATATCAAGCGTTCTTATTATGACTGGTTTTCCAGCCATATTTTCAGCTACAGTCCTGTATATATTAAACTGGTCTTCTTCAGTAGGATAATCATCCCTTTCAAGATATATAAACTCACTACGGAACAATCCTATTCCGGCAGCATCATTGGCTTTGACTGTCATGATATCCTTAACATTGCCTATGTTGGCATATAACTTTATCTTTCTGCCATCACGTGTAATATCTTCTCTTCCCTTTAATAACTGCAGCAGTTCTTTTTTCTTAAGCTGTTCTGCCTGTTCTTTCCTGTAATATTCAAGCTTCTCATTATCCGGGTCTATATATATGCATCCATTATTTCCATCTACTATCCCCATCTTTCCATCTGTGTCATCATCAAGTGCTATAGGAGTTCCTATAAGTGCAGGTATTCCCATGGTTCTTGCAAGGATAGCTGTATGTGAATTAACAGAGCCTCTAACACTTACAAACGATAATATCTTATCCTTATCCATCTGCACTGTTTCTGATGGTGCAAGGTCATCGGCTACTATGATAACGGGCTCATCTGATATAACAGAAGAATCACTGTTACCACTAAGTATATTAATAAGTCTCTCAGATATATCCTTTACATCTGCGGACCTTCCTCTCATGTACTCATCCTCCATAGCTGCAAACATAGCCGCATAATTATCTCCTGTCTGTGCGACTGCATATTCCGCATTGACCTGCTGACTATCTATAATATTTTCAACCGATTCCTTATAATCATCATCCTCAAGCATAATCTGATGCATCTCGAATATAGCTGCGTTAGCTTCCCCTACTTCCTTTAATGCCTTATCATACAGCTGTCCAAGCTGATTTGAAGCCTCAAGTACAGCACTATAATATCTCTTTTTTTCAAGTTCTGTATCGCTGACATGTATTCTTTTAACCGGATGCTCAGATTTGTTATAAACTTTTATCCTGCCTATAGCTATTCCTCCAAATACACTTTTACCTTTATATTCTTTCATGAAAGCCTCCTTTCTGCATTTTCAGCGTTTTTTAATTCATATTGATTCAACTGTATATCAGTTATTTGATTTATATTTATGATGTGAGGAAAAAAACATCCTACATATGTTCTTCAAAGAATTCCTTCACTTTTCTGCTGGCTTCTTCCTCATCTGTTCCTTCTATGCTTATAGTTACTTCCTGACCATTCTTTACTGCAAGTGACATAATAGTAAATACCTTCTTGCAATCACCCATTTTACCATCTTTTGATATAGTTATCTTACTCTCAAACTGCTTTGCAACCTTTACAAGTTCTCCTGCTGGTCTCATATGAATTCCTTCTGGATCTGTTATTGTGTAATTAAATTCTTTCATAATTATCCTCTTTTCCGCTCACGCTCATATATTAATTTCATTTATTGTTTCTGATATTTATTTATTATTTCTAATGTTTCTTACTTTAATATTTCTTATTCCTAATATTTACTCTGTCACTTTCTTTTTAAGCACTCCCAAAAGTAATGTTGAAACTATTGTTCCCACAACTAATGCAAGTAAATAATATAATGGATTACCCACAACCGGGAATACGAATATTCCACCATGAGGTGCCATAAGTGTACATTTGAATATCATGCTTATAGCTCCTGCTATACCAGAACCTATGATACATGATGGTATTACATGCAGAGGATCTGCTGCCGCATAAGGAATAGCCCCCTCTGTTATAAATGCCAGTCCCATAACAAAGTTGGTAGGTCCTGCCTGTCTTTCTTCTTTAGTGAATTTGTTCTTGAATATAAGTGTTGCAAGTGCTATTGCACAAGGTGGAACCATACCACCTATCATAACTGCTGCCATTATGTCGTAATTACCAGAGGCTATAGCTGCCGTACCAAACACATATGCTGCCTTGTTGAATGGACCACCCATATCTATAGCCATCATCGCAGCCAGTATAAAGCCTAATATAACTCTGCTTGAACTTCCCATGCTTACAAGGAATGAATTAAGTCCTGTATTAATAGCTCCCATAACCGGTTCTATAACATACGTCATGCCAAGACCAATAACAAGAATACCTACAACCGGATATATTAGGACTGGAGCTATCTTTTCAAGCGCCTCTGGAAGCTTATCACACAGCTTTCTTAAACCAACGATAACATAACCTGCTACAAAGCCTGCCACAAGGGCACCAAGGAAACCTGACTTGCCATTGGCAGCTATATATCCGCCAACGAAACCAAGCGCAAGTGCCGGTCTGTCACCTATCGCCATAGCGATAAAACCTGCAAGAACTGGCAGCATAAAGCCAAACGCTGCCCCGCCAATCGTCTTAAACATCGCTGCAACAGGCGTTATCGTACCGAAATTAGCGCGTTCAGCCTCTGTAAGACTGTTCATATCAACATTAAGTCCGTCAATAAGAAATGCTATGGCTATAAGAATACCACCACCAACTACAAATGGAAGCATGTGGGAAACACCATTCATAAGCTGCATATATATCTGGTGTCCTACACCGCCTGATTTTCCTTTCTTAGTGGCAGCTGTTTGACCATCACTGCCATTAGTACTTGTCCCATGAACCTCATATACCGGTGCATCACCATTCACAGCTCTCTTTATAAGTTCCTCTGCCTTATTAATACCATCTGATACCTGACATTCTATTACCTTCTTACCTTCAAATCTTGCCATCGGTACCTTGGCATCGGCTGCAACTATTATACAATCTGCTGCAGCTATCTCTTCATCTGTTAATACATTCTTTGCACCACCAGAACCTCTTGTTTCAATCTTTACTGTACAGCCAAGCTTCTTAGCTGCCTTTTCAAGTCCTTCAGCAGCCATATAAGTATGCGCTATTCCCGTTGGACACGATGTAACAGCAAGTATATTAGCTGGCTCTTTAGCAGTTTCTTCAAGCCTTTCATCTATACCAGCACTTTCTTCATCTGCCGCATCAATAACTTTAATAAACTCCTCTGGAGTTTTGGCTGCTTTAAGTTTAGCTATAAACTCATCGTCCATAAGAAGAACTGACAGCTTACTAAGAACATCCAGATGTACATTATCCTTAGTATTCGGAGCCGCTATAAGAAAAAGTACATTTACAGGTTCACCATCAAGTGAATCATAATCTACGCCATCCCTTATTATCATTGCTGCAAGCCCCGGTCTTGTTACCGCATCACATTTACCATGAGGTATTGCTATTCCATCGCCAACTCCTGTAGTGCTTTCTTCTTCCCTTAACATTACCTGTTTAGTATAGGCCTCAACATCACTTATGTTTCCGCTCTTTGCCATAAGCGCAACTGCCTGTCTTATAGTATCATTCTTATCTTTAGGCGCTGCATTAAGGTCAATACTTACTGGATTTAAAAGTTCTGTAATCCTCATATGCCTATTCCTCCAATCTTTTGATTTAAATATTATCCGCACAATATTTCATATTATTATATTCTATCGCTTCTATTACCATGTGTTTTATTATATTCTATTAATTGCCACATTCATATTTATTATCGCTATATATCCAGCATAAATATACAAGCTCTTACAATCCTGCTATATCCTTCAAGTATGCTTGTATACTAGTCTGCTTGTATAACCTCAATCCGGCTGATAAGATTCTCTACCTCAGCCTTAGCTGCAAGGTTATCTGAAAATGCACTTGCACTTCCAGCTGCTATTCCCATCTTAAATGCTTTCTCATAATCATGTTCTTTAAGCCATCCTGCTATGAACCCTGCTACCATGGAGTCACCTGCTCCTACAGAATTCTTAAGTGTACCTTTGGGAGCATCCGCCATGTACACTTTATCATCATCTGCTATAAGTACTGCTCCTTTGCCACCCATGGATATAAGGACATTGACTGCTCCCATATCCTTTAATCTTCTGGCATATGGTACAACCTCTTCTCTTGTATTAAGAGACACACCAAATATATCTCCTAACTCATGCTGATTAGGCTTTATAAGAAATGGCTTGTACTTAAGAACATTCATAAGAAGACTGCTGGTTGCATCAACGACAATCATAACTTCTCTGCCATCAAGCAGCTTCATGATATTCATATAAATATCATCAGGTATACATGCTGGAATACTTCCTGCAAGTACTAAAACATCCCCTGATTTAAGATATTCAAGTCTCTTCATAAGACTTTCTATATCTTTTTCTGATATATCTGGTCCCGCACCATTAATCTCTGTTCCATCTATAGACTTTAACTTAAGATTAATCCTTGATATTCCATTATCCACCTTTATAAAGTCTGCATTAACACCAGCCTTATCAAGCCTTGTACTTATCTCATCACCTGTGAAGCCAGCAATAAAACCATAAGCTGTGTTCTTAAATCCAAGATTCTTAAGTACTATGGATACATTAATTCCCTTTCCACCTGCTAACATCTGTTCACTGCTTGTTCTGTTAGTCATTCCCAGCTTGAAATCATCAACTGAAACTATATAATCTAACGATGGATTAAATGTAACTGTATATATCACCTTTATCCCTCCTTCCTGGTCACGAACCTTTAAGTTGTTATTATAATAACTCCATATTCGTTCATAATCAATCACCATCATTCACAAACATCCATACTTGTTTTTATATATTTTGCACAATATTTTGGTTTTTTGCGTGCTTTTTATGTGTAATTATACCCATTTCTATACTTTGTATGCAATTACAGATTTTTTACACATTCATATCCAATCATTTATGTTTAATATTTACTATTTTTCATTCTTTGCATAATTGAGCATTTATCTATGATACATACATAAAAAAATAAAACACAGGCAATTTCAAAATATATATCATTTGAAACTACCTGTGTTTTATTTTATTGCTATGTAATCCTCTATCAGTTTAACGTATATGTCTTAAGTCCGAACTTTCTTCTTATAAAATCCACAAGGAAATCGGCTGTTCCCTCTACTCCAAGAACACTGCTGTCAACCATGATATTCTTATGCTTAGGATCAGATGGAAGAAAGCCTGCATAATGCATATGATAGTCATCCCTTGCCACATCTACAGACCTTATCATCTTCTTTGCATCAGTCTCTGTAAGATTCAGATCCTTGACACAATTCTTAACACGCGCTTCATAAGGTGCATATATGTATATATGTATTGCATTCGGTTCATCTGATAACACAAAATCCGAACAACGTCCTACTATGATACAGCTTTCTCTTTCAGTAAGAAATCTCATAATATTCTGTTGTGCTTCAAATATGTTATCCTGCTCAGCACTTGATTCAGTACCCAGAGGATACATCATTCTCATATAGGAATTCTTACTTGTCTTTTTAACCTTTTCTTCAAGTTCATCTATGTGTGATACAGGAAGATTCAGCTTCTTTGCAGCCTGTTCTACTATATCCCTGTCATAATATTCTATGCCAAGCTTCTCACTCATCATTTTAGCTATCGGTCTTCCAAGACTGCCAAACTGTCTGGCTATTGTAACTACATATTTCTTATCATCACTCATAACTGCCTCCTATCCAGGATTTCCTTTTTTTGTCTGATTTTTTCAATATCAGCCACAAAGCTTTTAACCCTTATCTATATTTGCTCATTTATAGTTTATTTATATATATTCCATTTAATATAATCTTTTTTATCTCATTCCTGCACTCATTAACCCACGCTTTCACATTTTTCATCGTGCTTTGCGACCGCTTTCTTTTTCTTTGCGCTCATCCATAATTTTCTCTTCTTCATCTCTAGTATACAAAACCAAGAACAAGGAATCCTACAATACTGACTGCCGCACCTATAAGCACATATGGGAGCTGTGATACTGCATGGTCAAAATTATCAATACCTGATCCCTGTGAAGCAAGGACTGTTGTATCACAGTAAAAGCATGCATGATTACCAAATGCGCATCCTGAAAGGATGGCTGCCATGATAAGTACTGCATTAGCACCTACACTTGCACCAAGTGGAAGTAATACTGGTGCTACCAGTGTACATACACCCCAGGCATTGGCAATCATAAATGCCAGTATACCTGTTATGATAAATGCTAACATAGGGAATATCTTAGCTGATAATATAGGCTGTGTTAAATCTATAAAGAATTCTGTCATCTGCATGTTGCTTGCTATAGTCTGGAAAGTAAGTGCTGCTATAAGAAGAATGATTATAGGTAACATATCCGCAAAACCTTTTACAAAGTTATCCCAGTATTCGGTAAATGTCATAATCTTTTCTGAAAGATACATAACTAATGTAACTGCAAGACATATAACCTGTGCTACTACAAGATTGCCTGTTACACATGCAACAACTACAAGTACAAGCATAGGGATAAGGAAGTTAAGAATATTACCATCCTGTTCACCCTCTTCATCATCCATATTATACTTTTTACTTGCATCACTGTATACCTTACCAGTTGTGGCAACTCTGTCATACGCCTTTTTCATTCCGCCAAGCTTAGGAAACAGACCTGCTGAGAAAAGAATAACTATAATCAGCGCAACTATAGGGTATACACAGAATGGAATCGCTTTAATATATGCACCCATCCATGTCTTTGCACCAAGTGCCTGTACGCTTTCCTGTGCGAAGAATATTGCTCCGAAGTAAGCAGCCCATGAAGAAAATGGGAACATAACACATACTGGCGAACCTGTACTGTCAAGAATATAAGCAAGTGCTTCTCTTGGTACCTTTACCTTATCATACACCTTTTTCATTGCTGTTCCTATTGATAATACATTAAGATAGTCATCTATAAATATAATTACACCAAGTATAAATGTCGTAAATAAAGTTTTTCTTTCTGTATTGCATATTTTAGATACAATCTTTGCAAAACCAAAATGTCCCTTAGATGCCGTAAGCAATGCTATAATGCTTCCAAACAATCCACACACAAGTATCAGATATGCCTCTGAACTCATAACATCCTCAAGTGTTGTCACCCATTCTGTTATAAAATTCTGCTTATATAAGAATATAGCTCCTATTATTGAACCTGCTATCAAAAAAGGCTCACATTTCTTAGTAGCTATAGCACCAATTACGATACCAATTACTATAATTACCGCTATAAGACCATAACTCATAACCATTCCTCCTGTTTTTTGTAACTTTAGTTATATCCTGATGTTTTTAGAATATCGTCATATACATGGCATATTTATTAAAATGCTTACTATAAATCTCTATTTTAAAATATTTAAAAGCATTTCAAAACAATTAATAACATAATGCATTGGCAATAATCTTTTTCTAACAGGTTGTTTAAAATAATATCTTACTTATCGATCTAAAATATCTAATTAAATATACAACAAAGGGACTTTATCCGATCGTCACCAGATAAAGCCCCTTTGCTTCTTGAAATATTATTTTTATTACTTCCTGTCTATGTGTGTAATATAGCACTCCTCTTTATGCAGTTCAATAATAAATTTTCCATAAACTTTCTTTATATCATCAAGCCACAAAATCATTATAGCCTATTTGTACCCACAGCACAAATACCGTTAAGTTTTCTTTTCTTTTTACGTTCATTACATTCCGTCAATTCAGCTGATTTCCATACATATAATGGCATTCATATATTCAAGCCTGGTTATGGCATCATCAAAATCCCTGCCTGTCAACTGGCTTATGCGCTGCACTCTGTACTTAACAGTATTCCTATGTGTGTATAACTGTTCAGATGCATGTATAAGACTGTTATTATTCCATAAATATGCCTTCAGCGTTTCCAGCAGCTTAGAATTATTGTTCCTGTCATACTCAATAATAACTCCCAGCGTACTGTCTATGAATTCCTGCATAACCTTTTTATCTGCCAGCTCTGAAAACAAGTTATATATTCCCATCTCTTCATACCAGAATACTCTTCCAGACATGTTCATCTTTTCGGACAGAATTACACATCTTGATGCTTCCGTAAAACTCTTCTGTAAATCTCCTATTCTTTCATATGCACGCCCAACTCCCATAACAAGCTTTATATCAGGGCTTATGCTATAAAGATACTCTGATAAGCTGCTATATATCTTGGACAGCACTTCCTTTTCATACAGTTCACTCACTTTGTCAGTGTCATGTATGTTTTTCATTGATAAGTCAATTGGAGTAATCTCTGATATATTACTTTCAGACATATTGTTATCTGACATAATGTCATTCAACACATCTTTATCCTGTATATCATTATCTTGTATACTATCATCTGACATATTGCTGCCTGACACATCCGTCTCTCCTGTTTTAAAGCAGAAACAACCGACAATATTGTTGCCATATCTTGATAATAATGTCCTGGTTTTATTAGCATTGAACTCATTCTTTATTTTATTGATAATTGAATCATATTCATATTCTTCTATTCTGCAGTCACCATGAATATTTATTGTAAACATACGATTCTTACCACCCAACTCATAGCCAGCTTCTGCAAACTTCATTGCAAATGCATCTGCATTAATATTCTTACCGAATATAATTCCAGACAGAATATCATCGCTAATAGCATCGGAATTCTTATTATATGCTATTGCATGTCCGATTTCTTCAAAAATATCTATAAGTGGAATCTCACCAGATATCGCAAATATCGGAAAATTATTAAGATTAGCATACGACACAACACTACTGTCTATACTAGCTATATACTTATCCCCTGTAAGAAGCAGTGCCCCCGACATATTAAGTTTTTTTGCTTTTTCTATAATTAGCTGCAGATTAAAATCTCTGCTTTGAATAACAGGTGTACTTATAATAAGAAGTTCCTGTCCTTTGACCCACTTGGCAAAATTCATATTCTCTGGCTTATATACCCATCTTATACTGTTAGATAACCCACTCTTACCAGCGATTATTTTCGCCTGTGCCATAGATGGCAAGGTTAATAAATCTTTACATTCAAACATATTATTTCCCTCATTCTTCTATTATTTTATTCTCACATTTATCACGACAAAAAAACACACTATAAATACATAGAACTACGATATCCGCTGTACCTTTTTCCTATACAACCTTACTATTTTACAGCTGAAAAAGGGAAAGCAAAAACAGCTTTCCCACAACATTATTCATTATTTTATTAATTTCATAATTCTATATCTATTATATCTCTGAATTACTACAAACATAAGATCAAACAACGAAGCAAGAATAGATGTAACAATAAATGCTGTATATCCACCCAGCCATATTCCTGCAAAAACAGGTGTAAAACTTAAAACAGCTATTGTTTCATGAACTAATTCTGCCTGACATGTTGCCTGTGCAATCTGATCCCATGTACGCTTTCTTGGATCAAATATATCAGAATCATACGTTGGCATAAGGTTTTTCCACTTTTTAACTCTCATTTTCCTGTATATATTCATTTCGTATTCACTTACCTGATACCACTGTTTTCTATAATCCGCTTTGTTATGCATAACAGAATTGTAAATAGCACCAACCAGCAATCTCATAACAACATGATAAGCAATCGTTCCTAATGTAATCACAAGAGTAAGCATCATACAATCTAAACTCCATTTTCAGCTTGCAGTTCTTATAACTGAAATTCTTAAAATCTATACAGTTCAATGTTATAATATAACTTGATACTTGTCAATAAACCAGCTTACTTTGCCATAAAATCACTCAAAGCCTCATACTGTACCGGAGCCTTCTTGAACAGATATTCTCCATCACGGACACTTGCTACTACATCAGCTCTTTCGCACACTGCTTCAAACTCGCTTTTAGCATCAACTACAATAAAGTTGGCTGGCTTTCCGGCTTCTATACCATATTGGTCTGATATGTTCATAGTCTTAGCACCATTTACAGTTATAAGATCAAGGCAGTTATCCATCTCCTCAAACGACATCATCTGTGCAATATGAATACCATTATCAAGGACATTCATAAGGTTGCCGTTGCCTGCTGGATACCATGGATCCTGTATAGAATCCTGTGCAAAGCATACATTTATGCCATTTTCGTATAATTCCTTAACCCTTGTAAGACCTCTTCTCTTAGGATATGTATCCTGTCTGCCCTGAAGATATATATTCTCTGTTGGACATGATATAAAGTTAAGACCTGCCTTTTTAAAGTTCTTCATCATTCTGAATGCATAGCTGTTATCAACAGAACCAAGTGAACAGGTATGGCTTGCTGTTGTCTTAGATCCGATTCCTTCAACTATTGAAAGTGCTGTAAGAAGCTCTACGAATCTGCTCATAGGATCATCACTTTCATCACAGTGTACATCAATAAGCTTATCATACTTAACTGCAAGTTCTACAACCTTATGAATAGACTTCTCACCAAACTCCCTGCAGTATTCAAAATGTGGTATGCCACCAACACAATCGGCACCCATCTTAAGTCCTTCTTCAACAAGCTTATCTCCATCCTTATATG
>DJDY01000196.1:3487-11383 GCA_002435585.1 Lachnospira sp. UBA5912 | reverse complement strand
TATGAATACATACCCTCCTGTGGGAAAGATACTATCTGAATAGTTACTATATCTTTAAGCTCTTCCTTCAACTCAAGTAACGCCTTAAGTGCTGTAAGGTTAGGATCTGTTACATCTGCATGTGTTCTGATATACTGTACACCATGCGATACTTCCATCTTGACCGCCTTAATAGCTCTTGACTTTATCTCATCTATAGTAAGATCTGACTTAGTTTCACTCCATCTTTGTATGCCTTCAAACAATGTACCTGTTCCGTTCGTAGCACCCTGCTTTCTTGCTGTGAATACATAGTCAAGATGAATATGTGGATCTACATATGGTGGCAATGTAAGCTTACCTCCAAGGTCTTCAACCTCACAGTCACCCTCAACCGCAATTGCTGGTGCAATCTCCTTAAACACTCCATCCTCTACGAGTATTTCCTGTAATTCCTTATATCCCTTTAACTTTGCGTTTATAAACTTCTTTCTAGCCATAATAAAACCTCCTGATTATTATTATCTGTATATGATAATTTATGTTTTTATCACTACTGAATAATTCCTGTTGTTTCTTTATGACCAGAATATAATCCTATGATAT
This sequence comes from Lachnospira sp. UBA5912, assembly GCA_002435585.1. GTDB lineage: Bacteria > Bacillota > Clostridia > Lachnospirales > Lachnospiraceae > Lachnospira. The sequence continues at coordinate 10,798 of DJDY01000196.1, read as the reverse complement.
ATTCTTATCAAGATTTTGTGCATTGGTAACAAGATTTTTATACTGTTTTAACAAGTTAAGCTGTTGCTTTTTGTCCTGGCAGAACATATAAACCATAGCATATGCAGCCCGAATATACATATTTGAAAACCTGTTAAATATAAAAAAATGCAACATTAAAAAAATATATTATTAAGTTAATGTTAAAAGTACCATATTAAAGACATTTTATGTCTTATGTTCCAGTATACCATTAAACTTTGCCATAAATACTGACGTTGTTACTATAGCAGCTATTATATCACTGACAGGCTCCGCTAAAAATACTGCAAAGACTTTATCTGTCAGTATCAGTGGCAATATGTATATAAGTGGAATAAGCAGTATCAACTTTCTTAAGCATGCCATGACAAGACTTACCTTAGCCTGTCCAAGCGCCATAAAGCTCTGCTGGCAGCACACCTGGAAACCAAGTGCAAATATCCCTGCCATATATATACGCAGTGCCCATGAGGTATACCTGGCAAGCTCGGCATCTGACGTAAACATGCCAGCAAATATCTGTGGGAACAACAGCATTACACCCCAGCATATACATGTAAATATAACACATGCCTTAAACTGTGTAAAAAATGCTTTCTTAACCCTTTCCTTTTTATTGGCACCATAGTTATAGCTTATAATAGGCTGACCACCCTGACATATGCCCTGTACTGGCATAACTACAAGCTGGTTGGTGCTTGTTATGATAGTCATTGCACCAACTGCTACATCACCTCCAAACTTTGACAGACTGGAGGTAAAGCTTATTGAAAGGATACTCTCTGTTGACATCATAACAAAGCTTGATATTCCAAGTGCAAGACATGGACCTATTATGCTTCCCTTTAATCTTAAATTACTCATTTTAAGCTTTAATATTGTTTTATCACCTGTAAGAAACCTTAATATCCATAATGCTCCGACAGCCTGACTTATAACTGTAGCTATAGCTGCACCTCTTACTCCCATATTCAGTACAAATATAAATACAGGGTCAAGTATTATATTAATAACAGCACCTATTACTGTTGTAAGCATGCTTATCTTAGCAAAACCCTGTGTTGTTATGAAAAGATTCATACCTAATACAGTGACAACAAACACACTTCCAAGTATATATATTCTTGCATATGCAACTGCATATGAAAGTGTAGCACTGCTTGCACCAAACCATATAAGAAGAGTTGGTGCTGCCACATAGAATATGACAGTCAGTGCAACTGCACATATCATAAGAAATGAAAAACAATTTCCCATTATTTTCTGTGCAGTTTCATTATCTTTCTTTCCCATATATATAGCTGCCCTTGGCGCACCACCAGATCCAGCTAACATTGCAAATGCATTGATTAACATAAGTATGGGAGTGAATAGTCCAACACCTGTTAAGGCACTCGCACCTATATCTGGAATATGACCTATATATATTCTGTCCACTATATTGTATAAAAGATTGACTACCTGCGCCACAACTGCCGGAACGGCCAGCCTAGCAAGCAGTGAGCCTATACTTCCTTCCCCAAGATTAGTTGTTGTATCTGACATATTAATCTCCATTCCTGCGTACCTTTTACGCATCTTTTTTCTTATATTGTTCAGTGTAAAAGCACAAAGCCTGTGTAATAATCACTTGTTTACCAAACATTTTTGTACTGATCACCTGACCGGCACTCAATCAAACGCCGATTTCTGCTCAACATATAAATCCCCTGCCAGCTATGAAGCATGGCTTAAAATGCGCCCTGACACATCACAGCTTTATGAACATATACTTATTATAAATGTAACTCTAAAAGTATCAAGCTTTAAAAATACAAATTTGCCTATTTAAAATAAAAGTGCTATAACAATATAGCCAAATATTTTCTAAAAGATAACATATTACAATTACAAAATTACAGACATTTTATAATCACAATAAATGCTTAAGATATATGATACGAGGTATATATGAATTATATAAGTAACACTATTAATAAATCCTTTAAAGGTAAGTATCATAAGGATACTTTAAAAATAGCCATCAATATGGCATGGCCAGCTATAATTGAATCATTTTTCATTGCATTTGCTGGATTAATCGACTCACTTATGGTAAGCTCCCTTGGTTCTGCATCCGTTGCTGCTGTAGGCTTAACCACCCAGCCTAAGCTTTTAGGTCTTGCACTATTTTTTGCACTTAATGTTGCCATATCAGCACTTGTTGCAAGGAGACGAGGCGAACAACGCAAGGACTCTGCCAATGAAATTATGTTTACAGCTGTACTTTTCATCATAATATCAGCCATCATTCTTAGTATATGCTTTGTCACTCTTGCAGGGCCAATCATCAACTTATGCGGTTCTACAGAAGAAACACATGATGGTGCAGTAGCTTATTTCCGTATAATCATGGGTGGCATGATATTTAACTGCATACAGATGGGTATCAATGCTGCACAACGCGGTGCTGGTAACACTAAAATCACTATGCGTACCAACGTAACATCAAACACAATAAATATCATACTTAATTATCTTCTTATTAATGGTCACTTCGGATTCCCTGCACTTGGAATACAGGGTGCTGCACTTGCAACTGTATCAGGAACTGTTGTTGCCTGTGTTATGAGCATAATATCAATAACAAAAACAGATAACTTTTTAAGCATACCTTACATAATTAATAAAAAACTAAAACCAACCTTTAAGGCTTTCATTGACCTTATCAAAGTTGGCTATAGTGTATTCTTTGAACAGGTTCTTATGCGTATCGGATTCATGCTTACAGCAATCATGGCAGCTAACCAGGGAACAGATGCCATGGCAGCACATCAGGTAGGTATGAACATTATGGCACTTTCATTTGCATTTGGTGATGGACTCCAGTCAACTGCTGTCGCACTTATCGGACGAAGCCTTGGTGAAAGAAACCCTGACCTTGCTAAAGAATATGGAAGAACGTGCCGTCTTATAGGTGCATTCATAGCTGTTTTTTTAGTTGCTGTTTACTTCTTTGGTGCAAGAACTCTATACCGATTATTCTTTACAGAAGAACATATAATAGCTATTGGCATTAAAATAATGCACGTAATCATATTCGTTGTTGTATTTCAGATATGCCAGGTAATCTATATGGGATGTCTGCGTGGAGCCGGTGACACACTGTACACTGCTATAGCATCTATGATAAGCGTAACATTTATCCGTACTATTGTTTCATATCTGTGTGGATACACTCTTGGTGGAGGAATAATTGGAATATGGCTTGGCGTACTTGCTGACCAGATGTCAAGATTTATATTCGCCACTGTACGATTCAGACAGGGCAAGTGGATTAACATAAAAATATGATGTTACAATTAATATGAAATAATCCCATGCTATACACTAAATAGCATGGGATTATTTACAAATTAACTAAGTACTGTTATCTCTGATGATTAATCATACTTGCAAGATACCCAGCACCAAAACCATTGTCTATATTAACCACACTCACACCGCTCGCGCATGAGTTAAGCATAGATAACAATGCTGATAATCCACCAAAGTTAGCTCCGTATCCAACACTGGTAGGAACGGCTATAACAGGACAGTCAGCCATACCTCCTATAACACTTGCAAGAGCACCTTCCATACCCGCTATGGCTATTATAACCCTTGCTTCCATAATATCCTTGCTGTGGCTCATAAGCCTGTGCATACCAGCAACACCAACGTCATACAGACGTACAACTTCATTACCATATACTTCAGCCGTAAGTGCCGCTTCTTCTGCCACTGGAATATCACTTGTTCCACCTGTTGCAACAACTATCTTTCCTATGCCATCCTTAGGTGGCATATCACCGATAATACCTATCTTAGATAGCTTGTCATATCTTAAATCATGATTACGTCCAACATATTCTGCTGCCTTTTTCTTCATTTTTGTTATAAGAATAGTCTTTTCGTGCTCTTTTTGCATTTCATCAACTATAGCAGCTATCTGCTTTTTTGTCTTACTTTTTCCATATATGACCTCTGACATTCCCTGTCTTAACTCCCGCGATGTATCCACCTTTGCGAATCCTAGATCTGTATATGACTTAAGACGTATATTATTAGCAGCATCCTCTGGCGGGATATCACCAGCCGCTACTTTTTCCAATAAATGTGTTAATTCTTCTTTATTCACTGGATTTTATCATCTCCATATAACTTTTAACTAAATATTGCCCCTGACCGGTATATATTGATTGCTGCATTGCTACAAAACCCCCGCAATCATCACATACTGCCAGTTTAGTTCTTATATCCTGTATAATCACCTGTATGAAGTATACTATCTGCTCTTTCTATCTGTTCCTTAGTAGGTGGCACAACATCTTCAAGCTCGTACTTGATTCCAAGATCATGCCACTTAAATACTCCGAGTGTATGATATGGAAGAATCTCGAATCTCTTAACAGTCTTAAGTGACTTAACGAATTCGGATAGTTTCTTAAGATCTGCCTCGTCATCTGTAACACCTGGTACAAGGACATGCCTTATCCACATATCTTTTCCGTTATCTGATAAATACTGTGCAAGCTGAAGGATATTCTTGTTAGTCCAGCCGGTAAGCTTCTTATGCTTTTCATCATCTATATGTTTGATATCAAGCATAAAAAGATCTGTAACAGCCATAAGTTCGTTAAACTTGCTTAAGAATGGCTCTTCCATCGTAAATGGGTTGCCTGATGTATCAAGGGTTGTGTGAACATTATGCTGTTTTGCTATCTTAAAAAGCTCAGTAACAAACTCCATCTGAAGCATGGCCTCACCACCACTTACAGTTATGCCACCTTTATCCTTCCAGTAATTATGATAACGATATGCTTTATCAAACACCTCCTGTGGTGTCTGTAGTTCTCCACCTTCTTCCTTCCATGTCTCAGGATTATGACAATACTTGCATCTCATATGACATCCCTGAAGGAAAACTATATATCTTACACCTGGTCCATCTACTGAACCAAAACTTTCTACTGAATGAATTCTACCTTTAATATCTGACATAATACCTCCAAGTGTTTTCTTTTATTATAATTAAAGTACACTTCTGACTTTGAATATATTGCTGATGTCTACCTGACCAATATAAAACTAAACAACATAAAATCAGGCAATACATACAATAGGAAATATGCTTTTAGCTACTCACTACTGAATCTTATGACATCGCACTATATAATAGCATAACTGATATACATAATCTATATTATTCTCATATTTTAATATTTTATAATCTTGTACAATCTTTTATTATACACTCACACTTTTTACTCTTCTTAACATAATAATGCCAACCATATTAATCTCCCTAGAATACTATTTAAGCAACTCTTGATACTGTTTATCTTTTATCTGTGCAATGGCTGTTACCGACTTTATATACTTTGATTTTCACACATCTTATTTTTAATATTTTAAAGTAAAATCACCTATTATTGCGACTATCTTCATTTTTTAATTAATTATATTTACTTTTAATCCCGACAGTGCTATTCTTAGCAACGTTTTAAAGGAGCTCTCAAAAACTAATAGTATCAAGATAGTACATCAATCTGGATAATACATCAATCTAATAGTAAAACTTGTATAGAAATATACAGACAGGGAGGAATAACTATGTTAACAAAAACAAGACTTGAATCAGACTCTATCGGAACACTTAAGGTACCAGCAGATGCATATTATGGCGTACAGAGTTTACGTGCCAAAGAAAACTTTCCTATAACAGGAACAAAGATGAATCCTGTGTTCATAAAGAATCTTGCGACCGTAAAAAAGGCTGCTGCACTCACTAACTGCAACTCTGGACGTCTTGACAGCAAGAAAGCAAAAGCCATAGTAAAGGCATGCGACGAAGTAATAGGACATAAGTTCGATGAGCAGTTCATAGTAGATGCTATACAGGGTGGTGCAGGTACAAGTGCCAACATGAATATGAATGAGGTCATCGCCAACAGAGCTAACGAGCTTCTTGGTGGAAGCCTTGGAGCATATGACCATGTACATCCTAATGACCATGTTAATATGTCACAGTCTACTAACGATGTTATTCCTACCACTGGAAAGCTTACAGTCCTTGACCTTTTATCATCACTTATCAGCGAATATAAAGGGCTTTACAAAGCTCTCCTTAATAAATCCGCTGAATTCGATGATGTCATAAAAATGGGAAGAACACAGTTACAGGATGCTGTACCTATGAGACTTGGACAGGCATTTCACAGTTATGCCTCCATGGTAAGACGTGACCTTAACAGACTCAAGGATGTAAGAAAAGAAATGTACACTATCAATCTTGGTGCAACTGCTATAGGTACATCCATCAACGTTTCTGAATTCTATCTTGACAGTATCACTTCATGCCTTGGCAACCTTACAAAATACCCACTCGTACAAGCTGATGATCTTTTTGATGCCACCGAAAATCTTGACTGCTTCATAATAGTATCATCTACTATCAAGGCCTGTGCCATGGATCTTTCAAAGATGTGCAATGACTTAAGACTCCTCTCATCTGGTCCTAAAACAGGTCTTTCTGAGATTAATCTGCCTGCAAGACAAAACGGAAGCTCTATCATGCCAGGTAAGGTAAACCCTGTTATTCCTGAAGTTGTTAACCAGGTTGCCTTCAACATCGCCGGCAATGATACTACTATCGCCATGGCAGCAGAAGCAGGACAGATGGAACTAAACGCCTTCGAACCTGTTATATTCGTGAATCTGTTTGAATCCATAGAAACACTTACCGCAGCAGTTGATACGCTTGTTGCCAACTGCATAAACGGTATAACAGCTAACAAAGAACATTGCAAAGAGCTTATGGAGAGCAGTGCTGGAATCGCAACTGCACTATGCCCTAAGCTTGGCTACGTAAAATCAGCACAGCTTGCAAAGGATGCTCTGAAAACCGGAAAAAGTGTACGTGAACTCGTACTTGAAGAAAAACTTCTTACAGAGAAAGAACTTGATATCTTACTTAACCCTTATACATTAACTAATCCTGTAAGAACAGAATCAGTTGCCATATAATAAATGCGCAATTATTGTATAATTGATACATAATAAATATACAATTGATATGTATTTTAATATATGCTAAATATAGTTGATATACAATTTAATATGTACTTAATATAGGGGCAAAATATATTCTGCCCCTACACTTATCTATACAGATTGCTGCATTGCTAAACAATTATCGCAATCCCCTGACACATATACAGCTTTCTTTACCTGGCATAGGTGGTTCATAGGTGGTTCATAGGTGGTTCA
>DJDY01000196.1:0-3423 GCA_002435585.1 Lachnospira sp. UBA5912 | reverse complement strand
TTCATACGTCTTCTTATAACAGTAAGCGTATGCGCTAACATTTCCTCTGATGGCTCACTCTGTAAAGCTTCTATGGCATTTTCTATAAGCTCATTGCCATCCTGTATCTTCTCTGTTTTTCCCACTTTCACTTCTCCATATTACTCTTTATAAACTGCTGTATTGATCTCTTTTTCCCCTGATGCAACAATAACTGTCGCTGCTATATCTCCAATTACATTAGCAGATGTACAAGCCATATCATTAAACTGGTTTACTCCCATTATTAATGTAATGGCTGTTCCAGGAATTCCAATTGTTGAAAATAATGTACTTAAACATAAAAGGGTTGAACCAGGTACACCAGGTGCACCTAATGCAAGTAATATGATTGTAATAGTTATCATAACCATGTTAGTAACAGTAAGAGGGATTGAACATGCCTTCATAAACATCATTACTGCTGCAACCTCATACAGACAAGTTCCATTCATATTAATAGTTGCTCCTAATGGAATAGAAAAGCTGCTCACTCTGTTCTCAATCCCAAGCTTGTTTCTACACACATCTATTGTCATAGGTACACATGCAGAACTGCTCTGCACTGTAAATGGTGTAATCATATATGGCACAGCTTTTTTCAAAAAAGGTATTGGATTTAACTTTCCAAATACAGCAATAAGTATTGCATATACTACTACAAGAATAACTGTACCAGCATACATTGCAATTACCAGCTTTATCAATGTTATAAGACTTCCTGCACCTGTTCCAACTACACATGATGCCATTGAGCAAAAACAGGTCAATGGTAGGAATTTCATTATAACATCGACTATTTTCATACATATTGTGTTACCTGTATCAATCAAATCATTGATTATTCTTACTCTGTCACCTAACACATTGCCACATAATCCTATAATAACAGCAACAAATATAACCTGAAGCATATCTCCATTTAAAACAGGACTAACAATATCAGCAGGTATAACATTAACAATAGTACTTTTTAATGTCTCTGCTGCACCAGACTGCTCAACAGCTGCTTCAACACCACCTGGAATTGTTATATTCAGATTTCCACTAAATAGCACTTTTCCGAGTCCAAATCCAATAAACACTGACATAATACTTGTAAGAAAATATATAAGCATTACACGTGCAGCTATCTTACCAACCTTTGATATGTCACTCAGACTACTTATGCTTGCAGCTATTGAACAGAAAACAAGTGGGGCAAGCACCATTTTTAATGTCCTCATAAACAACGTCTGCACTGTATCAAATATATAATTATTTAAAAATAATGTAATATTTGCCGGCGCAAAATTTTTCAAAAGAATGCCAGCAAGCACACCAGCTATCATTGTTGCAAATGTGTAATAGACAGCTTTTTTTCCTGTTTCGTATATTCTTATAAATACACAGTTATTTTTCCCTTTATGGCTGTATCCAAGCCTGTCTTTATATGTAGAAAAAAGAATGTGGCGCGTGCTTTTCTCTATATCATCTGCATCATAACTTTTAATCAGCTCCAGCGGATTATATTCCTCGCCTTCGCAGACTACTTTTAAAAAACAATTTCCAAACTTTTTTTCAAGCACAACTTTAAACATTTTAGTTATGTCATTATTAGTCAGTTCAACAACTATTTCTTCTAATAAAAGAAGTGCATTATTGATATCTTTTTTCGGAATTTTAGTTGATGCCAGCTCGTTTTTAATACTCTCGCTAAGTTCTCCAATTCTATCAAGGCTGGTTTTATATTCTTTTGTATATAAAAAACTATTCATTATATTAACTTTCCTCCTGCCTGAGCATATTTGATGCTCTGCTATATTTTACCACATAAAATATAGTGATGGGAATATCAAAATCTAATTTTATCACTCACCTGTTTGTTTCCTGCTGATGTAACTTAATTGCTTCATTACGATACAATCACATAATCACTATACATTTTCTCTTCTCTTAAATTTCCATACAACTCCATATACTATGCCGCCTATAACCCCTCCTAGCGTATTATAAAACAGATCTGACAGCTGAAATGTTCCTACCCTGAAAAACAGCTGGAAAAGTTCTATAGACAATGAAAAAAGAAATGAAATCTTAAGCGATACTCCAACGATTCCTTTTAAAGTTACATTTTTCAGCAGCTTATCCTTCATCGTCCATAAAAGCAATATAATAAAAGGAAACAACATTATTATATTCTCTATGCTGTCAGTAGTATAAACCCTGACTCCGTTAGCATTATACGTCCACATTGCCCAGCTTCCACACACATCAGAAAGCGGATTAAGCCATAAGTTTCTATTAAACAATGTCCTGAAAAGTACAAGAGTTGTATAAAACACTAATATAAACAACCGCCTGAAATAATATGAATTCTTGAATTGCTTTAACCACGCCATCAAAGCAGTCTTATAACCCTTTCCAGATTCTTTTGGACACTTTGCATACATATATAAAAACATAAAAATAAATGCCATGGCAGCTGCAAACAAAAAAGGCTGATACAGCGCCGTAAGCACGTTTGTTACTATTGAATTGATTAATTGTTTCATAATATGTCATACCCTCTCTATTCTGTTCATTTACCATCCTGTCTATCAGAAATGACAGTTTTACTTACATATACTTAGTATATTCGTTGTAATCACTGTTACACACAACTAACTGTTGACATGCTCCCCTATAAGCTTCTCCATCCATACCATATTATACCATCTGCCAAACTTATATCCACAATCATAGAATTCACCTACAAGCCTGTAACCAAGATGTGCATGAAACTCTGCACTGTTCTTATCAAGGTACTCATCTTCCTTTTTAGGATATGCTATACATGCATACATGTTAAGAAAACCTCTGTTCTTAAGTTCTCTTTCAAGCTCATCATGAAGGATCCTGCCTATTCCCATATGCTTCATATCCTTATCAACGTATATAGAAGTCTCCACACATCTGTCGTATGCTTCCCTTTCATGAAACATTCCAGCATATGCATAACCTACGATTCTTCCTTTATATACAGCCACTATGTATGGATATTTCTTTAACGTATTCTCTATACGTCCTCTGAATTCGTCTACTGATGGAACATCATACTCGAAGGTTATCGCTGTATTCTTAACAAAAGGTGCATATATAGAAAGCAGCTCATCCGCATCATCCACTGTTGCCATACGAAGTATAATATCTGAATTGTTTATGCCACTTTTATTCTCTGTGCCAGCATTGACACTAATATCTGTATCAATATTGATATTAACATTGGTATTAATCTTAATATTCTCATTATTATCATGAGAAGCTTTTCTTTCATTCATAACTTTATCATGCCTCTCTTATTTCTTCTTTACCATGCAACGTTTCTTAAAAAATGAAATACCATAACACAATATCTCATCATAAGTAAACGCTCCAACCCATGTA
>DJDY01000009.1:25169-34689 GCA_002435585.1 Lachnospira sp. UBA5912 | reverse complement strand
GAACCATTTTTTGAAGAGTTGCATAATTATCATAGGTATCTGTATGACATGGTTTTGAGCATTGGAACAGTCCAAAATCCCCCTGTGTATAGCACAGATGTTCTTTTGAAAAACCTGCCCTCTGGAATGTATGGTCAATGTTGGTAGTCAGGACAAAATAATCCTTTTCTTCCAACAGTTTCAGCAATTTTTTGTGCGTATCCTTTGGTATCGGTTCATAACGGTTGATCCATGCCCACCTTGACCAATATGCCCATCGTTCCTCGTTTGTTTCAAAATCTGCAAAACAGCCGGTATACATATCCTTCATTCCATATTTTTCTACAAAATCGCCAAAATATTTTTGTAGGCGTTCTCCACCAAAATCATAACCTGCTGACGAAGATAAGCCTGCCCCTGCACCTACAATAATCGCATCTGCATTTTGAAACACTTCTTTTAATTTATTTATTTCTGAATCGAAATCTCCAGTTGTTCCTTCTATAATTCCGTTATATCTCATATTTCCACCTATTACTTTATGGATATTTAAAACTTCTCTATCAAGTTCTCAAGGCAATCTGTTTCATAATCCTCAATCCTGCCTTCATCACATGCCTTTGCCAAAGACGGATCAATTGGGATTTCCGCAGTTATACCAATATGATACTCTTCTGCTAGTGATTCAATATCATTTTTTCCAAAGATATAATGCTTATCATGACAGGTAGGACATTCATAATATGCCATATTTTCTACAATTCCGATTACAGGGATGTTCATCATCTCTGCCATTTTAACCGCTTTTCCTACAATCATGCTTACAAGATCCTGTGGAGATGTTACCACAATAATCCCATCAACCGGCAATGATTGAAAAACAGTCAATGGAACATCACCTGTTCCGGGTGGCATATCTACAAACATATAGTCAACGTTACCCCAGCACACATCTGTCCAAAACTGTTTTACTGTTCCTGCAATTAATGGACCTCTCCATATTACCGGATCTGTTTCATCATCTAATAACAGATTTACCGACATTATTTTTGTTCCATTTGCAGATTCAACTGGAAGAATTTCTTCTTCACAAGTCTGTGCTTTTCCGGACAGTCCAAACATTTTAGGTATGGAAGGTCCGGTAATATCAGCATCAAGAACAGCGGTTTTATATCCTTTCTTTCTCATAGATGCGGCAAGTAGGGAAGTTACAAGTGACTTACCGACCCCACCTTTTCCACTTACAATTCCAATCACTTTTTTTACATTTGAATCTGTATTTGTTTGTTCTATCAGACTCTGCGGTTCTCTTCGTTCTGAACAATTACTTCCACACTCTTTACAATTATTGGAACATTCTTTTGATTCGCTCATTAACAATTACCTCCATTACCGGCACAGCCATGCTTATCCTCACCACAGTGATGTTCGCCACAGGTATGCTCCTGTTCATGGTGCGTGCAATGTACATCTGGATTATAATTTAACTGCCCGCTTATATATTTTTTCACTGCTTCATCTGCATTTCCACTTACACCACCAAGCAACTGAATTCCGGCTGTTGCCAGTGCTGCCTGAGCACCGCCACCAATGCCACCACATATAAGCACCTCTACTCCGGCATCTGTCAGAAATGATGATAATGCACCATGTCCCTGTCCATTTGTGTCCACGACTTGTGTCTGTTTGATTTCTCCATTCTCAACATCATACAATTTGAACTGCTCTGTATGTCCAAAATGCTGAAAAATCTCTCCGTTTTCGTATGTTACTCCAATTCTCATCTGTCGTTCTCCTTTTCCATGAATGTTGTTATTAAAAATGGATTTGCTTGTTCTTATACATGTCTGCTTACAGCAAAAAACATCATTACCATCGCAAAAGCAATAGTTTCCTCCTGAAATATTCAACACCTTACCATGTACCACACTGTCTGCAAGTTTATAGCGGGCAGATTCATAGATTTCTGTAACAGTTGTTCTGGAAATTTCCATCTGCTGTGCGCATTGTTCATGCGTACATTTATTCAAATCTATCAGGCGTATTACTTCATATTCATCTACAGTCATATTTATTCGCTCACTGATAGGTATTCCTTCTGGTCGGAAACTATCATAAGCAGGTTCTGCACATATTCTTCTGCATTTTGTAGGTCTTGCCATATATTCACATCCATTTCCGTCATATGTCGGTAATTATCATAATTTCTGATTATGACATATTCAAGTAACTGATAAATTTATTAGTCACTCTTATTCTTCATATTTGGGTAGTCAAAATCATGTTATAGATTTCATATTTTATATGTCGATATTATACTAATTTTAAAATAGCGTATTATTTCACTCTGCCTAAATTTTTTCTAATTGTTGGCTTAGAATCCTCCTGTTCATTATCCATACTTTGATTATTCTTCATCTGCTTACTTATGCCGCTATCTTCTGACTTTCCACTTTTCTTTTTCTCCCATTCCTCAGATTCCTGTAAATAATCTTCATACTCGCCTTTGGAAGCATAATAATCACTATAAAATTCTTTCACATTATCATACCCATATTCCTGCACAATTGATGAAAGCTGTCGTTTCATATTGTTAATCATGCAATCCAGTTCATCTATCTGTTTCTGCAATTCTGTACGTTTTCCCGACTTAAATACACCATTGCAATCTGATAATTCAATCTCCAGATTACCTCTGTTTCTTTCCAGATTGAAAATAGCTTCATTTTGTCTTTGCAGTTCCTTATGAACATTCTTGAGTTGCACATATTTTGAAGCAAGTGATGACATTTCAGGATGCGGTACGGCTACAGCAGTCTCTTGCACCTTTGTTTTTGTTGCTTCTCCTGTACCAGCTCCCGGCATTACATCAAGCACCTTTTCTGCCACACCAACCGCAGCTAGCATAATGCGATTAATAAGAAGTTCCAGCACTGCAATAGCAAGCTTTATAATACTTGCAAGAAGATCTGGTCTGTCTCCATATAAATCTATAGAATCCCTTATCTTTTCTGTTATTTCATTCTTCTTTATCCTTAATATGTCCTCTTCTGACACACTGCTTACAATTGCCCTGTCAACAGTCCTGTTCCATTCCTGCCGCACCTCATTATCAGCTTTTATCTGCTCTTCCATAGGATTATTCTTACCTATCTTTTTAGTGGCAAGATATGGGCTGTTCTTATCAAAGACTTTAAGTTTATCCTCTTCATGTAGCACAAGCTGATTAATTTCATTTGTAAAAAACACCTTTGCCTCATCAAGAAATGAATCCTGTTTAAATCTATCGTCTTTTACAGAGAACTCTTTTTTTCATAGACCTCACCTTTTCTGATAATCTTACAACCATTACGGATGTCACCACTTGCATCCAATATATCTCTCTTAGTACGCACATGCTTTCCACTCTCATCATAAAACATATTTCTTGATGCTATCTTTACAACCGTTTTCTCCAGCTTCGTCCTCTCTGCAAATATCAGATGAATATGAAAGTTTGTCTTTCTCTTGTTATGGTGCAGGGCTGCATAGCAGTCCACACCATACTTTTTCTTGAAATCCGTAGCAAAATGTTTGATAAGATAATCATGCTCATAATGATATAATCCTTCCGGTAATGCTATAATCAGTTCCCTTGCTTCAATACATTTTCCTATCGTTCCACTTTTAGCAAATTCTTCTCTGTTGCATTTCGAAAGGTCTTTCCAGAAAGACCGAAGCGGCTGTGTTGCATACAGCATATAGATTTTCCTGTTTAACTGTACTTGTTATATAATCAATTCTCCCCATAACATTATGGAGTTTCGTCATCTGTATAAATGAATGTCTTGGCATTGCAATCATCTCCTTCTTTTCATCAGCTATATTCAATTCTTCAAATGCAGCCATAGTAATATTTATTCTCGAGCTCGATGCAATCGCGAAATCCCCGGCGTACAAAACGAAGTTTTGTGCTGAGGGTGTATTTCGCTCTCAAACGCCGAGAGCTGTATTGGATCTTTTCTTTTTTCTGTCTACAGCAACTTTTGCTCTGATAAATGTTTAAAATCTTACAAAAATATCCTTTTCCCAAAACTGACGGCACTTTATGGCGGAACTTTTCAAAATTGACATTACTTTATGACGCCACTTTTCAATCATGCCGTCGCTTTCTGCTATCATTTTTCTTCCATTACATTTCCCTTTTACTTTCATTCAAGGTTCCATGCCGTCGGATTATTACGGCATTTTAAGTAACTGCCGTCGGATTGTTCCGTCTCTTTTTATTTCTGCCGTCGTTTTATACCGGCAGGCATTACAATATTTACAGATTAAAAAATAAGGATCATGTATTTCTACACAGTCCCTGTCTCAATAACCTATATTCTATTGTTAATCCCTTTCCATCCAGTTCAATGCATTTTGTACTAATGCCTCATCTTCCTCATAATTCTCCGATTCATCATCAGATAAGATTTTCGTTTCTGCACCTACCGCAACATCAGTTTTATTCATTACTGGCATAGTGCCTCCACCAGCCTGAATTGCAGCCAGCAGACTTCCTACCATAGTCATCACTTCCTTATTGGCTTCCTGTCGTGCTTCTTCTTTTGCAGCCTGCCTGATTCTTTGCTCAATTGCATCCATATCTTCTGTTGATACATATTGCGGTGTCTTCTTTTTCTTAGGCTGCGTTAATTCCTCCTGCCCATAATTCTCAATATAATAAGTTGCCGCATCTATAAAAAACTGATTCTTTGACTTAAATATATCCAAATTCAACTCATTCAGAACCTTATTAATAGTTACATGAGCTGGGTTCAGCATATTCAATCTCACTGTAAACTTAACTGTCCTGTCTATCGCCATAATTATTCCTCCTCATAATCTCTCTTTACATATAATCCCAATAAGGCAGGAAGATTGGAAAGTACTTTTCTTTCCACCTTGCCAACTATCCTGTCTGCAAATACATCTTCTTTTTCCCTTGTTTCCAGATATGGATCTTCCTGCATTCGCATAACTCTCTCATAATAATAGCTAATTGCCTCAATCACAAACCGGTTTTGTGACTTAAATTTTTCTCCTATCTCATTGCTGTGAAGCCTCTCCCAAGCCTTAATATCTGATTCCTTTTCCATATTAAATCTTATATTCTGGTTCTTATTCATATAATTACCTGTTCCTTTCTTTTTTCTCCAAATTTAAACATAAAAAATCCATGTATTTGCTTAATTACAAACACATGGATTTTTAAGTTCTCTAAGATTCTTATATAAATTTTTCCATAAACTGTGCAGGAGACATTATCTCAGGCTTCTCTACATCTATATCTGAAAAATCCTTATCTCCTGTTACAAGAATATCAACATCTTCAATAATTGCGGTGTAAAGAACCGGGTAGTCCTTTACATCCCTAATATCAAAGAGTCCGCTTTCTATTGTCTCCGGCGTATAAACATATTCAAAACTCATCATCATAAGTAATTTGTTAATTGCAATCTCCTTACTAGGAAACTTTCTCCTTACGACACTCTTTAATTCATCTACAACATAAGATGATAATACAAGCTGATGGTGTGTGAATATATAATTTAATTCATCATCGCATTCATTTTAGCTCCAGGAAAAAGCAATACTGATATCAGTACATTAGTATCAAGCATAATTCTCATCTACTTCACCACGCTTTCTTCCCTGAGTTCCTTTATCATTGCCATCACATCATCATCATCTTTAAGTCCAAGCCTTTCTGCCTCTCCGGCAAATGCTTTCTGTGCTTCCAGAAGTGCATCCATTGAAGAATTTATCATATATATTCTTCCAGACTCCTCCACAAACAATATCTTATCACCATTCTTAATTCCAAGCTTTTTTCTAATTTCAATAGGTATAGTAATCTGACCTTTTGATGTTACTTTTGCCAATTCCATATAAAAACCTCCATTCTCAAGTAATAAATTCCTTACTTTCCTTACAATATAATTATATCCAGTTTTCATAATTTTATCAACCTTAATTATCACATATATTCAAATCCAAAAATGCCCTCAAAGCCTTTATTTTAAAGCTTTGAGAGCATCTATAATGTTATATATTATTTATTCGCCCTTTACAACTCCACAACCCGAACACTCATCATGCGCTGGTGTTATGACTGTTGTACATTTCTCTCCGATAAGTATTTTCTGCATAAAATAATTGCTGCAGCCTGTAAAGAAATCACTTTCATGTGTATGTTCCATCCATTCCTCTACTGCATCATCGCCAGAGCCAAAGTCTTTCTTACATGTTCCACATATAAGATGATATTCATATACAGCTTCATAGCCATCATCAATGCTATAAGTGCCATTATCATATCTTTTCATATTATCCTTTGATATGAAATTTTCACCATATTCATCATCATGGTGTACCCAGCTATGCTCATGTCCTACTACCTGTCCGTTGACAACACTTACATTATTAATTGTACCTGTATAATCAAATGCAACAACACCATTTACTATATACCATGTTCCATATGCATTATATGCAAGTCCTGTATAACTCCAGTCGAGGGCTCCATTCTTTATATAGAACCAGCCATATTCATTATTTGCTACTCCTGTATAACTCCAGTCAAGAACTCCGTTTTTTATATAGAACCAGCCATATTCATTACCTGCTACTCCTGTGTAACTCCAGTCGAGTACTCCGTTCTTTACATAGAACCAACCGTACTCATTATTTGCTACTCCCGTATAACTCCAGTCGAGCACTCCGTTCTTTACATAGAACCAGCCATACTCGTTATTCGCTAAGCCTGTATAACCCCAGTCAAGGGCTCCGCTTCTTACATAGAACCAGCCATATTCATTGTATGCCAAGCCTGTGTAACCCCAGTCAAGTACTCCGTTACTTATGTAAAACCAGCCGTACTCGCTGTCTGCTAAGCCGGTATAACTCCAGTCAAGTACTCCGTTTCTTATATAGAACCAGCCATATTCATTACTTGCCACTCCGGTATAATTATAATCAACAGCACCATTTACAACATAATACCAGTTGCCATCATCAAGCTGTACAACTTTTCCTGTATTTGTTGTATTGCCATTGTCATTATTGTTGTCATCAGAATTATTGCCTTCATCCTTCACAGGCTGCTGCGCTTCAAGCCATGTCATACCTGTCAGCGACATACCACTGCCACTGCTTTTTCTATTGACTTCATAACCTAATACAAAACGTGATGCCACTCTTCTGTAAGCACTTTCAGGTATCTTATTACCATAAAGAAGTACTCTTCCCTGTAATACATTGTCTGCATCATAATATAAGAAATCATCATCATAGAAGTCTGTGTTACAGCCTTCAAAAAACAGCTTTAAAGAGTCTATGTTTGTTATATTATTATTCTGTAATGTTAACTTGAATAATGCATTATATTCTGACAATGCACTTATGTCGCTTATATTATTATCATTTAACAGCAGAGTTCTCATTTGGGTTGAATTCTTTAAAACGCTGATATCTGATATATGATTATTATTAAAATGTACATCTTCAAGATTAGTAAATCCATCAAGAACACTTATATCACTTATATTGTTATTACCAAATCTTAACATAATAATCTGGTTCATATCTTTTAACACACTGATATCTGATATGTTGTTATTATCAAAATCAATGTGTGTAAGAGCTCTGTGATTGCTAAGGGCACTTATATCACTTACATTATTATTGCTCATCCAAAGATAAGTAATATTTTTAAGGTTCTTAAGTGCTGAAATATCACTTATATTATTACTGTCAAGCTTCACACTCTTAAGGTTAGTGCAATTCTTTAGCGCACTTATATCAGATATATTATTTCCGACCATCTCAAGTGTGCTTAAATTCTTCATCTGTGCCAATGGGCTTATATCTGTTATATTATCATAATCAAGAACTAATGCACGAATTCCTGTTATATTATCAAGACCTTTAAGGCTTGTAATATTCTTTTCTTTAATTGAAAATGTATATAAGCTTCCACCAGCTTCCTCTTTAGTGAGCACGCCATCATTGTTACTGTCAAGTTCTTCTAACAGCGCATCATATAAGACCTTATCCGGTATGCCATTTTCATCATTGGTTATTACTGTCTGTGCATCATTATTGGCATATACAGGTGTTTTTAATGTATTAAAGCCCATTATCAGACCACCGCATAATGCCAGCGTTGTAATGATTTTTTGGTATTTTTTTATCATTTATCAAACCTCCTTTGTTATTGCTATGTGTCATTATAGCATATATTATTTACTTTGCCGTGCATGTCCGGAAAAGCTATTGCTTTTCCGGACTGTCGGGCATTCGCCCTATCAGACAAAAGTCTAAAAAAGAACTCTGTACAAGTACAGTTCTTTTTTATTCTTTTATCTGGCACGGCTCATTGCTTACGCACATTATATCACAATTTACATTTCTTACAATAATCTCTACATTAACACAACATCATCCCTATTCTCCGATAACTTTATAAGCTCATCGGAATACCCGTTCGCACTACATAGTACATACCATACTTTGCGGTTATTTTTATTCCAGTCAATATCAACAGCTTTATTTTCCAACGCTTTAAGAACATTAACACCCATTTTATCTTTCCAATACCTGCACTCCCCGACTATTATATTTTTTTCTTCCGGGTCAAGTGCGCATATATCTATCTCTGTTTTAGAATTCCAGTATCTTCCTACCTTAGAAAAATAAAAAGGCCATACTTTATCAGCATTTAACTCCCACATTTTCTCCCTGCACACATCCTCATATACATATGAAACGTGATTATCTATAAAGTTGTTCTTTATCTTTTCCAAAACAATAGATGAATTGCCTGCTTCTATAAAACTTATATTAGGATACACGAAAGCAAACCAAAATCTTATATAATTATCCTTTATCTTATACAGACCCTTTTTACTTTTCTCCGGATTATCCTCAGTAACCGGAACCTCTCTTTCAAGAATATCAAGGTCTATAAGTGTTCCAAGATACTTTGTAAGACTTGTTGCTTTTATTTCCAGCACCTTTGCAATATCCGAAAGCTTTGAATTACCAGCAGCAATAGCCCTTATTATAGAGAAGTAACTTCCAACCTCCGTTACCTCTTGTCTTAACAGAAAATTCGGTTCATCGTACAGATATCCCGACTTGGACAATATATTATTATATATTGCACTATATATGTCAGACTCATCTGTAAATAATTCTATATACTTAGGAACACCACCTGTAACCGCATATCTTTCTATAAGCTCATTATCAGACCTGCTACTAAAGAATTCTTTATAATACTTAAAAGGTATCTGCTTTAACTTAATCTGTGCGGTTCGTCTTCCATACAACGGACTATTATATGCCAGAACCTGTGACTCCATCATAGATATAAGTGAGCCGCATATAATCACCATAACATTAGCATTTTTAAGAATTTCTTCCCATATTCTCTGGAATATAGATGGAAATGCGGCATTACTCCTGCCAATATACTGAAATTCATCTATAACGATTATAAGTTTTGATTGATATG
>DJDY01000009.1:889-25074 GCA_002435585.1 Lachnospira sp. UBA5912 | reverse complement strand
TCTACTTCTGCATTTTTTAACAGCGTATTACCAGTGAATTCAGCCACTTTTTCCTTAAACATTCTCCTGTTCTGTGACTCTGCCTCCTCTGTTGCAAGAAAAAATAAAGCATTCTTATTTTTTATAAATTCTGATATAAGTGTTGTTTTACCCACTCTTCTACGACCATACAACACAACAAAGGAACTGCCTTTTCTTGCATATTCGTTATCCAAAGTCTGCATTTCTTCCTGTCTGTCTATAAATTCTGCCATATCTGCCCCCATTTCTACACGTATTAATATATGTTACTATTTATGTTACCTGTCACTAAAGCAAATATTTTTGCACTTATAACAATATTATTAATAGCAAGCTTAACCTTTGTCGATTAAATAATGAGATTTACAAAATCCACTTCTCACATCTATGTACTTATTATACTTCAAAGTATAATAATTTCAAGTATAATATATTATTATTAAGAGCCATGCGTAGCATTTTTCTTTTCGTGCATCAAATGTGTTCTTTAAGTTCTTTTATTATTCCGTTTTCGATGTTTAGTATATCTGACCTTGATAGCTACCAATTTTAATTTTTATTTAAAAAATATAATGAGCCATGGTTTTACCCACAGCCCATTATCAGAATATCAAACATATCAATTTATATATTACACAGCTTCTATTACACAACCTTCTTTATCCATCTTCCACTAAAGAATCTTGTTGTAAATATTATTCCTCTTATTGTCCAGTCTGCAAACATACCATACCACACAGCCATAGGTCCCATTCCAAAGACTCTTACAAGTGCGATACTTAATGCAACTCTGCATCCCCACATAGTTATAATTGAGGTCATCATTGAAAACTTTACATCGCCCGCAGCTCTCATACCGTAAGCCGGAACAAATGAGAATACCCATACAAGAGGCTTTACAATCGTTATTGCGCCGACCATCTCTATACACATACGGGCACTTTCAGGCTCCATTCCGCCAAGCTTTGTAATAGGCTCAGCGAGCAGATATACTAACAGACAGGAAACTATTATTCCAAGCTCAGCTATTCCTGCAAGCTTCACTATATAATACTTTGCTTCTTCCCTGCGTCCTGCTCCAAGTGTCTGACCTACCACCGTCATAAGACACATACCTACACCGATTCCGAATATGCCATTAACATTTTCAAGTATATTAGTCATAGCCTGTGCTGCTATGGCTGCTGTTCCAAGTGTTGACACTGTTGACTGTATAGCAAGCTTTCCAAACTGGAACATACTGTTTTCTATGCCAGATGGCACACCTATTGCAAGTATTGACTTTATAAGTCCGAAGTCTGGTCTTATCGTTGCATAATTATTGACAACTATATCAAGCTTAGGCTTTGACAACGCTATGAATATAACTACCATACAGAATATTCTTGATATAAGTGTAGATATCGCTGCACCTGATACTCCCATGTTAAACACAAACATAAGAAGTGCATTTCCACCTATGTTAAATACATTGGATACTACTGATACCATCATAGGATACCTTGAGTTACCACATGACCTGAATATCGCCGAACCTGCTGAAAACAATGCAAGAAACGGATAACTTAATGCTGTAAATAAAAAATAATCAACAGCATTATCCATAACCTCCTGCTCAACCTTACCAAATATAAGACTAAGAAGTGGCTTTCTGAATAAAAGTCCAAGTATGGTTATTACAAGTGATATCACAAAAACCGTAAGAACTACCTGCCTTGCAGCTTTATTCGCTCCATCCTTATTCTTCATACCTATATAATGTGAACATACGATAGCTGCGCCTGTAGCCATAGCTGAGAACAGCTGTACTATCAGGTTATTAACTGAATCAACAAGCGAAACACCCGATATGGCCTGACTTCCAAGATTACTTACCATCATGGTATCAACCATACCCATAAATGAGTTAAGCAGCTGCTCCACTACTATAGGTATAAGTAGTGCAAAAAGTGCTTTATTATGGAATAGCAGATTATTCTTATCAACATTAAATAGTTTTTTCTTACTCATATTAGTGTATTCTCCAAATAGTATTATCCGGTATACCGGTTTATGTATGTTACTAGTATAGAAGATTAAAACTTTAATGTCAATTATTCATATTATTGTTTCACTGCTCAAACACCACTCTTATAGTTGTTCCGACACCAAGCTCACTATCAAGCTCTATATGCGCATTCTGATGTTTTGCAACTATATGCTTTACTATGGCAAGACCAAGTCCGGTTCCACCTGTTAACTTCGAACGGCTCTTATCTACACGGTAGAATCTTTCAAATATTCTCTGCTGGTTTTCCTTTGATATGCCTATTCCGTTATCTGCAACTTCAATGACTACAGCCTTGCCACTGCCACTATAACTGCTGTCACCACTATGTCCACCATCAATTCGATAACCTGTATCAGCATTATAAACATTTTCACCATTCTCATCGCGCTCATATATAGATACATCCACCTTACCACCTGGATTGTTATATCTTATTGCATTATCACACAGATTATAGATAAGCTCATCTATCATCTGCCTGTCCGCCATTATGCTTATATCTTCGCCATTAAGGTTAACAATCACACCATTCTTCTGTGCGCTAAGTTCAAGCATCTGGACTGTTGATTTAGCTATCTCATACAGGTTCACACTTTCAAATGCTTCATCTGATGAAGTTGCATCAAGCTCTGATATTCTGATTATGTCATTAATAAGAGTAAGAAGTCTCTGCGAACTTTTATGTATCTCTGTAGCGAATCTCTTGGCATCATCTCCACTTGCCATTCCACTTTCTATAAGTTCAGAATATCCTGATATTGACGTAAGAGGTGTCTTTAACTCATGTGATACATTTGCTGTGAATTCCTGCCGCATATTGGCGTTTCGCATAATATCCTCATGCTGCCTTTTTATTGTATTAACGAAAGGAACAAGTTCCTTATATACCTTTATGGAATCTGATGCATCCATATTATCCGCAAGAAATTCTATCGGTTCTACTATGCTTTTAGTAAGAAGATGTGAACTTATAGAACTTATTATGAAAAGTATTACACATAACAGTACAACTATAGGAGCTGCACTCATCATAATACTTGTCATGCTGCTTACTTCCCTTGACACTCTTAACACATAACCATTATCAAGTGCCACGGCATAATAAAAAGAATTCTTCTTAAGGGTTGCCGACTTTCTTATGTCACTTCCATAACCATTCTTTCTTGCTTCTACCACCTCTGGTCTTTCGTTATGATTCTCCATATCTGTCACTTCAACCAGATTATCTACAACAGCATAGCCTTCGCTGTTTATAAATGTGACACGGAGATTACCGTCATAGCTTTCTATTACCTTCTGTTCATTGATATCATCAGGGTCGCTCACCATCCCCCATGCATCAGCTCCGACAAATATGTCTACATAGTTACGCATATCACCAAGGACTTCTCGTTTTAATATGTTATAAAACACAAAAGAAGATATTGCTATCGCTGCCACTATTGTGACAAATGCAAGTATCATATACTGTATGTTGATTCTTTTTTTCATATGCATTCCATCCTTTTATATTTACTTTTATATTTATATGTTAAGATGTAAGTATCAAAAGTAAATTGTGCTGCTCACTGATATATAAGGATTACTCCCTTGCTTTGTAATCCATGTAATCCTTAAAAAAGTCAAAAGCCAGGTAGTTTTTATATGCCACCTGACTTCTATTTTATCATATAGTTAAACTGGATAACACACATAAAAAACCTTATATATCTTTTTAGTTTCTTTCACATGGCTGCTACATTGTTACATAATTCACACAATTCTTTAGCAATATACTTAATGTGCCTCATCATCCATAAAATACCCGACATTTCTTACTGTCTTTATATAGTTTCCTGCAACACCGAGCTTATGTCTTAAAGTCTTTATATGAACATCCAGTGTTCTTGACTCTCCTTCATAATCAGTACTCCATATTCTATCCATTATATTATCTCTTGTGAGTACTATTCCCCTGTTTAATGCAAGATACTTAAGAAGTTCATATTCCTTGTATGTAAGCTCTATTGGCTTATCATCAACATATGCTACTCTCTTTTCATCATCTATGAACAGCTGACCTATTCCTATAAGCTTCTCTTCATCGGTTCCGCCAGTTCTTCTAAGAACTGCCTTAACTCTTGATATAAGTTCCATTATACCAAAAGGTTTTGTTATATAGTCATCTGCCCCCATGTCAAGACCTTTGACTTTGTCTATCTCTGTTGTCTTTGCTGTAACCATAATAACAGGTACTCTTCTTGTTTCTGGAACCTGCCTTAGCTTTCTTAATATTTCAAGTCCGTCTTCATCCGGAAGCATAATATCAAGAAGAACCAGATCTGGTATTCTTTCTCTCATAAGCTTATGAAAATCCTTACCACTGGCACACTCTATAACTGTATGTCCTGCGTTTTTTAATGCAAAGCTTTCTATTTCACTTATGTTATTATCATCTTCAACTACATATATGTATGCCATATTCCGTCTCCTTTTCTGTTAGTATATAATATATTTAACAAAATCAGACATTTGTAAAATACGTATCAGGAAATACTGTCATTTACCTGGAATGTACGTGTCCTGGGAAGTCTGTATTTTTCCTTGTATGCCTTATAATCCCTGGCAAACTGCTGGTTGTCTTTATTCTTTATTCTATCAAGATATTCATGTGCATCGAATTCCACCTGATCACTCTGAATAACATCCACAGCTATATTGGAGCAATGATCTGCAACTCTCTCAAGATTATTAAGAATATCTGAATGTGCAAATCCTAATTCTATAGTACACTTACCTTCCCTAAGTCTTCTTATATGTCTTGCTTTAAGTTCAACAGAAAGTGTATCTATAAGCTCTTCAAGTGGTTCAACCTTGTCTGCTTCATTTTTATTATTATTCTTGAATGCATCAAAAGATATGTCAACCGCCTCCCTGACCGCTGAACTAAGTATATCAAGCTCTGTCCTGGCTTTAGGAGAAAACTGCATATTCTTTTCGTAAAGTTCTCTGGCTGATGCACTAAGATTGCATGCATGGTCAGATATTCTTTCAAAATCACCTATACAATGTAACATAACATTAAGCATTTCTGAATCCTCTTTTTTAAGATTCTTGGTACTTATCTTCATTATGTAGGTTCCAAGTGCATCTTCATATTTATCTGCTCTTGTTTCAAGTTCATCTACACGGAATGCTATGTCTTCATTATAATTACCTATAAGTGACATTGAAGTAAACAATGCCTCTCTTGATATATCTGCCATCTTGTTTATAACCTGCTTACAATGTTCAACTGCAAGACTTGGTGCTTCTAAGAATCTGTCATCAAGAAGTGCGAATTCATTATCGTTTCTTCTATCCATAAGCTTCTTTTCTTCATCATCCATCTTAATCGTAGCATATGCAAGCTTTTCAAGCACCTTTCTTAATGGAAGAAGATATGCTGTTGTAATCACATTGAATGTTGTATGTATAATAGCTATTCCGAATTCCTGCGCTGTCATATTTAAGAATGAAAAATGTAAGAATGCATTTAACGTATAGAATACTATCATAAATGTAATTGTACCTATCACATTAAAGTACAGATGTATAAGTGCTGCTCTCTTACCATTCTTAGTTGCTCCTATGCTTGAAAGCATAGCAGTTACACATGTACCTATATTCTGTCCCATTATTATAGGAAGCGCTGTTGCATAACTTAATATACCTGTTGAACATAATGCCTGTAGTATTCCAACAGATGCTGATGAGCTCTGTATAACTGCTGTAAATATCATACCAGCAAGCATTCCCAATACAGGATTGGAGAATGTTGTAAGTATTGAGGCAAACTGTGGTACCTCTGCAAGTGGCTCTACTGATGAACTCATGGCATCCATACCATACATAAGAAGTGCAAAGCCTATCATTATTTTTCCAGGATTCTTAAACTTATCCTTCTTTAAAAACATCAGGAACACAATGCCAATAACTGCAAGTATTGGTGAAAACGATGTTGGTTTCAATAAACGTATAAAAATATTACTGCTCTCAATACCTGTAAGACTCAATATCCATGATGTAATAGTCGTACCTATATTAGCACCCATTATTACACCAACTGCCTGACTAAGCTTCATTATTCCAGAGTTGACAAATCCTACTACCATAACTGTTGTAGCTGATGATGACTGTATAACTGCCGTTACACCTGCTCCAAGTAACACTGCCTTAATAGGATTAGACGTAAGTTTTTCAAGTATTTTCTCAAGTTTTCCACCTGATGCTCCTGTAAGACCTTCTCCTAACAGATCCATTCCATAAAGAAATATCGCCAGACCACCTATTAATGATAATACACCAAATATGTCCATACTTCCTCCATATACTTTCGTGATGAAAACCCATAGAATAATCTTGCGTAGTTGCTTATGATATCTGAAACTAATATATCAGCTCCACAACAATCTTAACCTGATGTTTTCATAGATTTTACATTTCTTTTTTACGATTTGGAGTGTAATTCACGTATCTGAATGCTATATGAATCTTATGTAAATTCTGTGTAAATTATTTCATAATTACATGATGCCAACGTCAAAAGTCAGAAGCTCTGCAATACTATTTATCGTCCGGATGTTCGCCTGTAATAGAGAATATAACCCACTCTGATATGTTAGTTGCATGGTCGCCTATTCTTTCAAAATACTTGGCTGCCATGAGAAGATCCGTTGCCTGCTCACCAACCTCTGCATTTTCATGTATCATCTTTATAAGTTCATTCTTTACCTTTCCAAAAAGGTCATCTACAATATCATCATGTGTAATAACCTCTTTGGCTTTATCCATATCCTTATTAACGAAAGCATCAACACTCTGTACAAGCATAAACATGGTTTCTTTCGCCATCTGCTGTATATGGTCCAGCTTCTTTATATATGACTGGCTTGAAAGCTCTAATGTTATTTCAGATATATCGGCGGCATGGTCGCCTATTCTTTCCATATCTGTAATCATCTTAAGCGCAGATGATATAAGTCTTAAATCTCTTGCTACAGGCTGCTGCTGCAAAAGGAGCTTAAGGCATAACTGCTCTATCTCTCTTTCCTGATGATCTATCTCCTCATCATAATCTATAACCGTCTTTGCAAGTTCTGTATCCTGGTTGACAAGTGCTTTAACTGTATCGGATATCGCTTTTTCTATCATTCCACCCATTTCTATAAGCTCGTCATTAAGCTGTACTAACTGTCTGTCAAATCTGTTTCTCATATTAATCTCCATTTCCGCGCACGTTTTTTTCGCATAACGAGTTTGTGTCAAGTGCGCGCAGACACAACCTATATTCGTCCACAACTATCTATTATCTATTATTCATTAAAACAAAAAACCTCCACTACAGCACCTGTAAGTACATAGTGAAGGCATTATATATAACATACAAAATATATAAAACACATAAAATATATAAGATATAATTCATATAATGATACCTGTATAAAACCACTTTCTGACCAGAATACCATGATATATCATTAATAATATATTATCAGTAATATATTGTTATTGTTTATATATATGCTGTTATTGTTTACATAATACTTATGAAAGCAGATTTATAAATAACATCAGACTATATTTGCAGACAATCAGTCTCTGTCCCTAAATATTATAAATCTTCTGTTAAGTGCTCTTAAAGCATTCCTGAAAGCCTTGGCTCTCTTAGGATACTTAAACATAGCACCAACTTTATTATACAGATAAAACATATACACAAGAACTTTATTTAATGAACCTATCTTGTCCTTAGTTGTCTTTCCATATCTTGTTCCACCAACTTTTGGATGATTGCCCTCCTTATAATACTTAATGAGGTCATCCACAGTCTTTATCGTATCAGGGAGCAGTGCATATCCAAGACCCACACAATCACTGCAATGTGCATCACTGCCGCCGGTAAGTGCTACCTTACAGTCACTTGCGAATTTTCTTGCATATCTGTTGCTTTTCTTACTTTCACATGCATTATAACCTTCTACAAAATCAAAATGTACCATATGTGCAATCTGCTTTGGCTGATTCCAGTACATGGTGGATGCAAAACTCATAAATGGTTCTCCATAAGGATGTGCAGGACCAAGTATTCCATCACTGCAATGAACTATATATATAAGCTTATCAAGGGTAAGTCCCTTATATCTTAACAATTCATATACTCTCCCTGGTGTGTCATATGGAAGAATAACTATAAAATGTCCAAACTCAAGGCTGTCATATTCAATACCTCTTAGGACAACGAAATCATCATATTTCTTTCCTGACTTCATGTATGCTTCATAGCCTTCGTATGAATCGTGGTCTGTTACTAACATTCCACCAAAACCTTTTTTCCTTAATATATCAATATAATCCTCTATATTAACCTTCGCATCCACTGAACCCTCAGCCGTATGGCAGTGCATATCAAACTTTACATATCCCATATATTTAAACCTGTGTCCCTTCTTATAAGTATCTATATTTATTGTGTAAGTAATTACATATGACTGGCTATTATCTTAACTCTTTATCCAATAAATCACTACACAACATGTATACTTATTGCATAACTGGAAGCTTATTAAAACATATATGTTTCCAGATTCACGCCCATTATACTTCCATACCATACTAATAACAAGTGACAATTATATGAAATATATGTGTCCTTCATATCAGCTTTACTATCTTATATCATCATTAGTTTTACATAATTCCAGATAATAACACATCATCCAAAACGTCCTGTAATATAATCCTCTGTCTTCTTATTCTTTGGCATAGAGAACAACTGCTCTGTCTTTCCATACTCTATCATCTCACCAAGAAGGAAGAATGCTGTATTGTCAGATATACGCGTTGCCTGCTGCATGTTATGTGTAACCATAACGATGGTATACTGGTTCTTAAGTTCTATCGCCAGATCTTCGATTCGCGATGTTGATATAGGATCAAGTGCTGATGTTGGTTCATCCATAAGAATAACCTCTGGTTCTACTGCAAGAGTCCTTGCTATACACAAACGCTGCTGCTGACCTCCTGACAAACCAAGTGCAGATTTTTTAAGTCTGTCTTTTACTTCATCCCATATAGCAGCCTGCTTTAAAGCCCTCTCAACAATAATATCCAGGTCGGCTTTCTTATGGACACCAAAAAGCCTTGGTCCATAAGCTATATTGTCATACACGCTCTTAGGAAATGGGTTAGGCTGCTGGAATACCATACCAACTCTGTGCCTTAATGTAATATCATCCATATCTGTAAATATATTTTTACCATCAAGATAAACCTCACCGTCTATCTTTACATTCTCAACAAGATCATTCATTCTGTTAAGAGTTTTTAAAAATGTTGATTTACCGCATCCAGATGGACCTATGAATGCTGTAATCTGGTTCTTTTTTATATCCATGTTGATGTTCTTAAGCGCATGGAAATCTCCATAATGAAGATTAAGGTTTTTTATCTCGAATTTATTTTCATCCCTGCCAGATACACCTGATGGAGACTTTCCTGCCATATTAGCTGTATTATCCATATATATTCCTCGTTTCTATATTCAACTTTTCAGTATACTTAACATTAATTATTACTGATTAATCCGTTTTTATTTTATGATCTTATCTTAGGATTCTGTTCTGAATTTATTTAATTAAATGTCTTGCTTATATCTTAATATCTTGCTTATACTTTAGTTTCTCTTATGATTTACTACTCTTTATGCCCTCTCACCGGCATTCTTCTTATTAATCTTATTACTTAATATGTTAGCACCTATACTGAATGCCAGTACAAGTATAAGAAGTACCGCTGATGCAAGATTAGCAAGATTCTGATCCTGTCCGTTCACCTGCAGATCCCATATCTGTAACGAAAGTGTCTCTGCTGAGCGGAATGGATTAAGTGGACAAGTAGATGATGCAAGATCCCAGTTAGTCCATCTTATGTTCGTTCCTGAACCTGTTGTATATAAAAGTACTGCTGCCTCACCAAAACCACGTCCTGCTGCAAGTATGACACCTGTCATGATTCTTGGAAGACATGCCGGAAGCAGCACGTGAAATATAGCCTGCCAGCGTGTTGAACCAAGTCCCATGCTTGCTTCAAAATATCCCTTTGGAAGTCCTTTTATGGCATCCTCAGTAGTTGTTGTTATAAGAGGCAGTGTTATTATTGATACTGATAATGCACCTGCCATAAGGCTCTTATCCATTCCCATGATAACAAGAAATATAAGATATCCAAAAAGTCCGACTACGATTGATGGAAGTGATGAAAGTGTTTCTATACATATTCTTATGAATTTGGTAACTGCACCACCCTTGGCATACATGGCAAGATATATTCCTGCAAATGCACCAATAGGCACTGTTATAAGTAAAGATAATAATACAAGGTATATTGTATTGAATAACTGGTTTCCAATGCTTCCTCTTCGCGAAAACTTAAACATTGATATATCTGCACCGATAAATCCTTTAATGATTACATATCCCGCAAATGCAGCTAAAAGCACAAAAAAGAATACTGCTATAGCGTAGAATATGATTGTCATTACTTTATTCTGTGCTTTTGCACGTTTAATCCTGTTCATAATTTCTGCTCCTTTAATTCTGCCTTGCAAATGTTACTGTATCATGTTTATCTGTCTGCTGTATGCTTTCTATAATTACATTTTGTGGTGAACTCTTTAAGTTATTACTACTTACCATTTTTCTGTCCACACTGCCTGCAGCACTTACTGCGCGCTTTCTTGATGCTGCCTTACTACCTGCATCTTCTGGTTTCTTTCTTGATAATATATGTATAAGGAATATGAAGAACAATGATATGAGAAACAGAAGCAGTGCAAGTGTCCACAGTGCTGTCTTAGTTTCTCCACCTTCCATAGCATTACCCATCTGGGCAGTTATCTCTGTTGTAAGTGACTTGGTTGTAGAGAATATACTATCTGGAAGAGCTGTTGTCTGACCTATAACCATGGCAACAGCAAGAGCCTCACCAAATGCTCTTGCAAGCCCCAGTATTATTCCTGAAAATATACCTGAAGCTGATGCTGGTAATACTATCTTATATATAGTCTGCCAACGTGTTGAGCCCATACCATAAGCACCCATACGGTAATCCTTAGGTACAGCTCTTATTGCATCTGCTGATACACTTGTTATCGTAGGAAATATCATTATAGCAAGCACAAGTCCGGCAGCAAGTATTGAATGTCCTACCTGTCTGTGGAATATATCTCTTATAAATGGAACAAGAACTGTAAGTCCTACCCATCCATATACAACAGAAGGTATTCCTGCAAATATCTGTATTACCGGACGATAGAATTTCTCACCAAACTTAGGTGCGATTTCTGTCATAAATATAGCTGAGCCAAGCGCAAATGGCGTAGCTATAAGAAGTGCAAGTCCACATGTGCTAAGCGAACCTACTATGAATATAAGTGTACCTACACTTCCTCCACCTTCCATATTATCAACTGGTGCCCAGTCAGATGAGAAAAGAAATTCTCCTATGGAATGATGGAATTTTAAAAATGTTCCTGAACCCTTGTATACAAGGAATCCACCTATTCCCAATGTAATAACTATAACGAACAAGCCACAGATAGTAACTATGCCACGCCACAGATATTCCCTGGTAAACATACCTCTCTTACTGTTCATACATTCTCCATTCTAATGTTTATTCTTCACAGTTTTTATGAAGCTTTCTACATTTCGTACAAAATTACGATTATAGGCAGGCACATATGGCATATATACCCTTTACAGATTCTTATCAAGTAGCTTTTTATCAGATTCGTTCAATCTGATTTATTCCATCTTAATCTGCCTACCGGATTTATATTTTTGTGCCCGCCTCTTTATTATCTGATTGTTACAAGGTCATTAACTAATATATATTTACAAGTTATGTATTTTTATGTATTTATATCATAAGCTGAATATTTATAGGGATTTAAAATATATGCTAACGCCCTGTTTTTGTTATCATTCAGATTTATATTATTAGTGTTCCTTAACTGTCATCTTAGAAGATACACCATATCCTAAAGATTCCATCTTCTTGCCATAATCATCTGACATGATATAATCAAGGAATTTCTGTGATACTTCATCAGCATTACCCTTTGTGTACATATGCTCGTATGTCCATACTGGATACTTGCCTGAATATGTATTCTCAAGTGTAGGCTCTACACCATCGATAGATACTGTATCAACACCAGGATTGCTTACAAGGTAAGATAAAGCTACATATCCGATTGCACCCTTTGTTGTCTTTACATTCTGTAAAAGTACACCTGAATCATCTGTTTCCATAGACTTGTTAGATGCTTCGCTTGCACCCTCAAGCGCATACTTCTTAAATGTTGCTCTTGTACCAGAAGATTCTGGACGTGTTATAAGTACGATTGCCTCATCTGTTCCACCAACTTCTTTCCAGTTAGTAATCTTGCCTGTAAAGATATCTGTAAGCTGTGCCTTTGTAAGGTTCTTAACTCCACCTGCTGTTACATCCTTGTTTACGATAGGTGCCATAGTTACAACACATACCTTGTGGTCTACAAGTGCTGAAGCCTTTGTTGCATCAAGCTTTTCTGCTGCTTCTACATCTGAGTTACCGATGTTAACTGTTCCTTCTGCAACCTGCTTAAGACCTTCACCAGATCCGCCTGCATCAATTGTTATGTTTACATCTGGATATTTTTCATTAAAAAGATCTGCTGCATCATCTACAAGTGGCTTAAGTGCTGATGAACCAGCTGCTGTTATACTTCCGCTAAGCTTTTCTGCCTTTGCGTTATCATTTCCATTATCTGAAGATGCACTACTGCTTCCACAACCAACTAATGCTCCCACCATACATACTGTACTAAGTGCAATGGCTACACTCTTTTTCCAATTAAACTTTCTCATAATCATCCTCATTTCTGTGCACGCTTTTTTGAGCATATCAAGTTTGTGTCAAGTGCACGCCGACACAAATCTTGTGTGTGAAAATTTATTTTCACACTATCCTCATTTCTCTTTCTGACTGTCTGTGTCTGATTTTTTTCAATCCTGACTTCAGTCTGTTCTTCATATTATCGTTTTGTTTTCTTGTTAACAGGATACAGAACTAATAATCATAACTGATGTTACGTACCATCTGTCATTGACTTTACCTGTACCTCATTGACAGTTAACAGAATAGCAATAGTATGTAAAATGTAATACCGTCTGTATGGGAAATCTGTGTAAAGTATTCGTAAATTGAAAAAAAATACCGCCAGCCATAATCTGACTGACGATACAAGAATTTGTTATTTATATATTATGTATTAAACCATAACACTGATACAACATATCTATATTATAGTCCTGCCTTCCTGCTTAATACTCTATATTCAATAAACTTTTCTAATATAAACAGGCAGCCTATAATCAAAGGCATACATACGCTGATATCCCAAAAGCCTCCACCCTGATTATCCGGGTCTATTACTCTTACAAATATAGCTGCCATCTGTCCTGTTATAACGAAAGGTACTATTATACGCGCTGTTAATATAAGCTTTACACGCCTTAACACTGATACATCCACAGGGATGTACTTATATTTTTCAAATATATTGACACTCTTTCCGTTTTCTCTCACACATGACACATATGAAGTCACACCCTGATATATAACCAGTATAAATATTGTCAAAGTAAACACAACACTCTTATCGTCTGACGAATAATCATACTTAAAACCATACATTAATGACATAAATACACTAAAAATCAATCCAAGGTAAATTGCTATATATGCCCCTTTTGTTTCTTTTACCATACGCTGTTTCCAGTTTTTATGTTCTGCTTTTAACAGCATTTTTACGTCTGTATCCATATACGCCCTCTTTTCTGCGCTTATCTCTGCGCTGTTTCTTTTGTTTTAAAATATCCTAATTAGCATACGTTTTTTCTTGTGCTATACTCTTTACACACAAAGACATTAATAATATCTGAATCAACATACTATACCACGTTAATCATATAGCAATTATCATACTAAATAACCACTTTTATAATTCATTCACTATTTCTAATTATATACACTCCCTAAGCGAATATTGCCCATCTTCTACATCCATAATATAATCAGCTATCTTGGAAATGTCTTCATCAAGATGTGTCGCCATAAGAATAGTCATATCATATTCGGCTACAAGTTCCTGTAATATCTTTAAGAAATCATCCCTGAACACGGGGTCGAGATTGGCAGTCGGTTCGTCCAGTAATAACACCTGTGGTCTGTATGCTGCTGCAAATGCAAGCTGATACTTAAGCATTTCTCCTGTAGACATGTTCCCTAAGCTGCTGCCTGAATTAATATTCAGCTTTTTAAGCATTTTACGATATTCATCGCTGTTCCAGTTTTTATAAAATGGTGCATACAGCCTTTCATTTTCATACGCATCCTCTTCCATAAAAAATGTTCTCTCCTGCGAAACAATGCCTGTTATATTTTTTATCTGTGTCCTGTTCTTTACTACATCAATGCCATCTATGTAAATATTCCCCTGCATTTTATCATACATTCCAAGAATCATACGTAGAATTGTTGATTTTCCAGCTCCGTTATCTCCCTGTATGCCTACGATGTAGCCTTTGGGAATATTTATAATTGCCGGTTTTATAGAAAACTTTCCTAACTTTAACGATGCATTTTCAATCTTTATTATATTTTCTTCCATCATTTTTCTCCTAATACGCGAACCATATCAATCACATCTTCCAAAGTCATTCCTGCATTTTCACATTCCTTTAAAATATTCGACATCCGGCTCTCTATGTTCATCATCTGTTTTTCCCTTAAGTGGTCGTTTTTCTGCTCACATACATAAAAACCTCTTCCGGGAATTGATTCAATAACGCCTTCCTTTTCCAGCTCCTCGTATGCACGCTTTGTTGTAATAACACTTACAGTAAGCTCTTTTGCAAGCACTCTTATTGACGGCATAACTTCCCCAGCCTTAAGCTCACCATTTATCACCGCATCCCTTATCTGATTGACAATCTGCTCATATATTGGCATATTCAATGTATTTGAAATAACTATTTTCATATATAACCTCTATTATATTTTTAACTTTTATCCTATAAACGAGCAAATTTAAAAACGCACAAAAATAAGTTATTTTAACTGTGACTCAGATACATTTACAATAAATATAAAATATATTTCTATGTAACACAGATAAAATTATGCATTTTTTGATTTGCTCATTTATAGTTTCTTCTATAATCCAACCATTTTTATTCTAATTATCTACCATAATAAATCTTAGATACCGGCAGCTTTTCTTTGACATATTCGTAATCTGCCATACTGCTAATCATTTTATCCTGATACTTTATCCTGCATACCAGAATAAGAATTACAGAACTTATTAAAACCAATAAGACAATAATTACATCAACGCTCTCCGTGGCTGCCGCCTTATCTGACTGTTCAGCCCCAAAAAACACTAATATCATAACAAGCTTTAAACCAACTATTGACCAGTATCTGTACACACTTTTTTTAACTATATATACTGAAAATATATTGCTATATAACAGACTTGCTGATAATATAACTTCACTTAAACACACTATGACCGAAAACATATTTCCCCTCATATATTCTATGTATCCAAATGGCAATACCAAAATAATAATTAACCACATATACATAGCAAAAAACTTATACATCTGTCCATTCCTTATAAGTTCTTTCCTCTGTTCTTTGGTATATGGTGCAATATACATATAATCAGGAAGCACAAATACATTTAGTTCTGCTGCAATCTCTGGCTTACACGTAACAACTAAAAACAAATTCAAGGCATATATATACTTGTAACTGCTGACCTGAAAAAACGACCAGCACATAACTGCAATTAACGAAATAACAAGCGAAACAAAACTACTTTTTAAGATATTTTTCCGCAATAACTTCGGCATTTTTCTCTCCTCCCTTCACAAAATAATACATAAACTCCCTGATATCAGGTATATGTTTTTCCAGTCCATCATCTATTCTGTACCACTCTGAATTAACTACCATAACACTTGTGCTGTAAGTATTCTTTTCTTTATATACAACCGCTTCATCCGGTATAAGGTTACACTTATAATCTTCACCAGTCACAATCCGAAAACGCTCACACATTTCATAGCATTGGGTATAAAACAACATTCTGCCTTTCTGCATATACGCAATATAATCAGCAATCCTGTCAAGCTCCTCTGTTATATGTGTCGCAATAAGTATGCTTTTTTCCCCATCTGCTACAAGCTCAGTACATATCTTAAGGAACTTTTCCCTGAAATGCTTATCAAGTCCGGCAGTCGGTTCATCAAATAAAAAAAGTTTTGCATTATGTGACAGTGCAAATGCCAACTGTGTTCTTGTTTTCATCCCTTTGGAAAGCTTCTTATATTTCTGTTTTTTATCAAGTCCGAATTCTTCAATATAATTAAGATATAATTCCATATTGAAGCTGTGATATAGCTGTCCGTAGAACTTTCCTATCTGCCATAATCTCATATTCCCGTCAAAAAAGCCGTCATCTGCAAATACTATGCCAAGTCTTTCCTTGGCTGCCGCCTCATTAAGCTGCATATCACAACCATCTATTACTATACTTCCAGATGAACTGTAAAGTCCCATAAGTATATGCATAAGCGTTGTTTTGCCTGCTCCATTTTCGCCAATCAACCCGCATATGTGTCCTTTTGGAATGTGAAATGTTACATTCTCAATGAGGTATGAGCTGCTGTCGGGATTTATTTTATTAAGATTATTGACTTCTAACATATAGAGTTCCCCTCCCTGTTTTTTTGTTTTTTCATATGTCATTTGACACTATCGTCTTTTGAGTAGTATATAAAACTACCTAGCAATTTTCTTTATTTGCTCATATATAGTTTTAAATTTATTTTTATAAAACAATAACTATAAAACAAAAAAGTGTACATATACTGTATATGTTAATATATACAGTATATGTACACTTTTGTCAATATAATAATTTAATATTTTATTCCTTAATCATCAAGATAACTTCCAATCAGACTAAGCACTATACCCATTCCCTGTGGAAGTGAGTTAAGGTCAACCCACTCTTCACGCTTATGTGCATTGGCACCTTTAATAGTACCTATCGTATTAGCAAGTATATTTTTAGATAATGGAATATTGGCATCTGTTGAATATGGGCCAAGATCCATCTCTCCATCATAGTAGTTATGAATAAGTTCTATGTTTTTATTAGTCCATTCTTTAAGTTCTGTTTTATCACCATCACCACAGCCTGGTCTTATACCAAGTATTTCAAGATTGATTTTCTTTCCTCTGCTTCTGAAACTTTCTATAACAGTATTCAGATTGTCCTTCATTATCTGAAGACACTTCTCACTGCTTGAACGGTATTCATATAATATGACTGTATTCTGGGCAATCGAATTAACTGTACTTCCTCCCTCTATACGTCCTACATTATATGTTGTCTTTTCATCTGTTGGTGGTGTTATCTTATATAACTCTGTTATAAGCTCGGCTGCTATCTGTATGGCATTATCATTGCCAAAGTTAAGATATGAATGTCCGCCTTCTCCGACCACCTGTATTCTGTATCTATGTGAACCTACTGCAACGCTTGTACACTGAGACATATATCCATCAAACGAATAGAATCTCTTAATCCTGTCACCATAATTGTTAAATATTTCCTTACAGCCCTTAAGGTTTCCAAGCCCTTCCTCACAGCTGTTTGCAACTATCATAATACCAGTATTTAACTTATCCTTGTTCTGTATAAGAAATCTTGTACCCATCATAAGATTAACAAGATTGGAGGTATCATCACCTATACCAGGGGCACGAAGTATATTGTCTTCCCTTACCATAGGAAGTTCTTCTGTATCGTCAAATACAACATCCATATGCGCCATAAATACTGTTATATCATCATATTTATCACAGTTAAACTTACATACGACGTTCTTGGCTTCATCAATCCATACTTCGTTGCAGCCTTCTTTTTCAAACCACTTCTTACAGAATTCTGCCCTTTTATCCTCGTGATGACTTGGAGCCGGAATCTTTCCAAGTGTCATAAGAAGCTCAACAGCCTCTTCTTTATTATCTTCTATGAATTTATCGTATATTTTCTTATCCATACTAATCCTCATTTCCGCACAAGTTTTTCCTGCATAACGAGTTTGTGTCAAATGTGCACAGACACAAAGCCCACATGTGCAAAT
Source organism: Lachnospira sp. UBA5912 (assembly GCA_002435585.1). Classification (GTDB taxonomy): domain Bacteria; phylum Bacillota; class Clostridia; order Lachnospirales; family Lachnospiraceae; genus Lachnospira. The sequence continues at coordinate 6,711 of DJDY01000009.1, read as the reverse complement.
CAATCACACTGTTTCTCATTTTTAATATATTTTTTTACAAACTGGTATCAGATTACCTGCTAATATACTTTATTTTTATTAATGCTTTCTTACTTTAATAACAGGTTCATATTCATCTTCATATCCTGCAAGCATAAGCATTAAAAGTAAATCTCTCTGTGGTCCTAACCATGCATCAACTGGTTCAAACCACTCGTGTACAGTATGTACTCCGCCTTCTTCACCACCTCGTCCTATCGTTATTGCAGGTATTCCCATACTGATAGGAATGTTGGCATCCGTGCTGCTTTCATCTCTTAACTCTGGTTCTATACCAAGAAGCTTAGCTGCCTCAAATGCTGCTGTAACTATAGGACAGTCTGAATCCTGTGTTCCTGCCGGTCTTACACCTTTAACCTCAATCTCTGCTTTTACCTGTGGCTTGTCAGAATCCCATCTTGCATTCTCATCTTCGACAGCCTTTTCGATAGCATCCATAAACTCATTTGTCAGTCTTTCAAGTTCTTCATCACTGTCAGAACGTATGTCCATAAGCATTGAAGCAGAGGCAGATATTGTATTAACAGATGTTCCGCCATTTATAACGCCAACATTGAAGGTTGTCTTAGGAAACTTAGGTGCCTTAAAGTCTGATATCGTTGCAATAGCCCTTCCCATGGCATGTATCGGATTAGGAAGTCCAAAGTCTGCAAAACTATGTCCACCATTGCCGGTAAATGTAACCTGATATCTATGACTTCCAGTTGCTGTATACACAACACCACCTGTAACAGGATTATCAACTGATACAAATGCATCTATATTGTTCGGATTATTGAATATGTATTTCACACCTTTAAGATCTCCAAGACCTTCCTCACATACATTAGCACAGAATATTATATCACCCTTAGTATGTATGTCGTACTTTACCATAGCCTTTGCAACTGCCATTATTTCAGCTACTGCATGTGTATCATCATTAATTCCGGGGCAGAAATATCTGTTGCCCTCTTTCTTTACTGTAACATCTGTATCAATAGGAAATACCGTATCTGTATGTGCCGCAAGCATTATAACTGGTCCGTCTTTGGTTCCCTTCCATGTTCCAAGCACATTCCATACCTCATCCATATGAACATCCAAAAGACCTATTTCTTTGAATTTCTTCATGACGTATTCTGCTTTTTCTTTTTCCTGATGTGATGGCGCTGGAATCTGACACATCGCCAGAGTTTCCTTTGTTGTGTTCTCGTCCTCTGCCTTAATGAATTCAAGTGCATTTTTTATCTTCTCATTTTCAATAATCATAAGTAGTCCTCCTTGCCTTTCTTTACAATATGATTGTATACCATGTTTAATAGTTCCTATTATAATATCTACAGACCTTTATATATGCTTTGACAGGCTTGCTTAACAATTGTCTGGATTATCCAACTGTTTTTCTTGAAGTTACTATATTTTTTATAATACAGCCTGCCATACTTATTAGCAATAATGCTCCAACAAATATAAATCTGAATCTATAACCTGAAATGCCAGCAACACACTCAACGCCACGAAGTATGTATTGTGATAATGCCTGTCCAAGAAACATACATGCCGTGGTATATGTTACCAGTGTTGTTGTTTCCTCCTCGCTTCGTGCTGCCTGTCTTATCTTAGTAAATACTTCTGAATATAATATGCTATAACTTCCACCAACCATAGCTGCTGCAATCATAAGCACAGGTATGTTTTCAGACTGTGAAAGCAGCATGTATCCGGCACCCATCATAAAACAGCCAAGTACTATTGTATATTCTTTTAATATTTTTCTTACAGGATGAACAATAAGTCCTATAATAAAACCACATATCATAAATGCTGAAACAACTATTCCAGAGCTTGTTTCATTACCTATACCTTCCGTACGCATAAACAAAGATATGCTCGCCGAAAATGTATAGAAAGCACCATTTATGCCAAACATGGCAATCATAACAAGAATAGCTTTTACATTAAGTCCTTTGTTAACTGCTTTGCTGTCATCTGTTGCTCTTACAGACTTTACAGCTTCCATGACATTATCAACTGTATTTTCATTAGTATCACTGCCAGACAAATCTTTAACATTCTTCTTTCTGTCATCAGGAAGATATATAATATTAAGAAGCAATACAACAAATGCTATAAGATATATAAGAAATGCCATTCTCCAGTTGATTCCAACTAATCTTCCTACAAGAAATGATGCGATTATTCCCATAAGGTACGAAGCTGAAGCTGAATATGACGTAAGCTTCTGTCTGGTTTCACCAGTGAAATTACTGCTTATAAGATTCTGTGCCATCGGGGTTATAAAACCACATCCTATTCCAAGTATTCCCCTGAAAGCAAGAAGCATATAGAAGTCAGGGGCAAGTCCTGAACCAAGACCTCCTATAAGATATATTATTATACCCATCAATAATACATTCTTCTGACCCATTTTACTTATTGCATACCTGCATAAAAGACACGATGGTATTATAAGTAAAGTTGGCAATGTAAGTATCATCTGTATCCATGCATCACTCATCTGTGGAAATGCGCTTTTTATTCCTGATAACGCTGGAGATACAGCTGTACTTCCAAGAATTGTTATAGTAGATACTGACAGTACTGCTGCCATTTTTGCATAACCTTTTTTCATATTTATCCTCATCATGTATACAATTATAAAACATTAACTTAATATTAATCCCACATATTTTATAATTAATTTCATACTCTGCATAGATTTTTTATACTAACTTAATTGTTTTATATTGCATATCTATTATTCTGCTGGTTTATTTCTATATATGACTAAGTCCAGGATCAGCATTATATTAATATTAATATCTGACCCTGAACCAATATTTTTCTTTACCCGTTAAATGACTAGTATCCTATTGCCTGTGCAACTATTAATAATGCGAATCCGATTACATACCATATAAGAACAAGCTTTCCTACAAACTTAAGCCACTTATGATATGGAACATTAGATAATGCAAGGAAACTCATAAGTGCTGCTGAATGTGGGAATATAATATTAGTAAATCCATCACCATAGTTAAGTGCAAGTATAGCTGTTTCTGGTGACATTCCAATAATGTTAGCTACTGGAAGCATTACTGGCATAGTTACTACTGCCTGTCCATTACCTGATGTTATAAAGAAGTTGATGATAGTATGTATAACAAGCATGCCAGGAGCCTGAAGCCATGTTGGTATATAGTTAAGAAGATTAGATACTCCATACACGATAGTATCAAGTATGTTACCATTCTTTAAAACTACTGATATTGAGTAAGCCATACCTATAAGAATAATAGCTCTTACTACCATCCTGCAGCCGTCAACAAACTGATTACATATATCATTAGGCTTTGTTCCATATATAAGACCACATACAGGTCCAAATACAAGGAAGAAAGCAGACATCTGCTTAAAGCCCCAGCTTAACTTAGTACATCCTATAATAAGGATTACAACACCAACAAGTACAGCTAACAAAACAAGAAGCTGTCTGAATGATATCTTTTTTTCCTTACCATCATCTTCATATGTAATATTCTGTGGAATACCATATACAAGACTCTTTGTTGGATCTGCCTTGACCTTGTTAGCATATCTTATAACATATATTATTGTAACTGCTGTTATTAACACAAAACCTACACATCTATATCCAAATCCATAGAATGTTGGAAGACCTGCTAATTCGTTACCAACACCTGTTGTTGATGGGTTTAACATACCTGCATTTGGTCCCATAGCTGCTGCCAGACAGAATATAGCAACACCAACTACTGCATCATATCCCATAGACACTGCTAAGAATAATCCAAGTGGCACAAATGCTATGAAAGGATTATATCCCATAGGTGAACTAAGCACTGCTACTACTGACATTATTATAGCTATCGCTATTGACTGCTTTCTACCGAATTTCTGAATAATAACTCCTGTAAGATTCTGCATGGCTCCCGTTGCCATAACTATCTGCATGGCTCCTGTAAATATAAGAATTGCAAATATAAGCTGTCTTGCATTATAAAAACCATCAACTATATCTGATGGAATCTTAAAAATACTTTCTGGTGTACGTGCCACATAGGAAAAACTTGTAGCATCTACAACTGAAGTACCTGATTCTGTCTTAACTCTTGCATAGTTACCTGCTGGCACGATATATGTAAGTATGCATGCCAATACCACAAGAGCCAGTATTATTATAAACTCATGTGGAAAACGTATTTTCTTTTCTTTCTTAGTGTTATCCATCTTTTTTCCTCCTTAATACGTCTGTCTTATGCTAATAACAACATTTAATGACTAACTATCTTTATATTTGTAGGCTGCATATATAAAAACAGGGGTCAAAACAAATAATACCTTCCGGTATCTATCCGTTCTGACCCCTTTGTCATATCCGTTAAGTTATTATACATTTATATATGTATGTATAACATCTAAATAAACATATGTCAATACCTTTTTTATTTATTTTTCATATTTTTTTCAGCTTTTTAAGATTTGCTATTGTAAATCTCTGGCAAATATCACTTGATAATCATGTCAAAATAATCATCAAGGTATGATAAAAAATCTACTGTTTCATACTCCTTACATGTATTTCTGTTATGAAGTCCCTCATATAACAGATAAAGCATCTGTGCCATAATATCCTTGGAATTATTAAGATGACAATTATTCTCTTTCTCATATTGTATAAGGCATTCTTTCATATACGCTATAAACCATATTCTGTTATCATTTTTTCTTTTCTCTATACATTTGAATTCATCTTTAAGAAGAAGATAATGTGGTATATGATTAATAAAATGAAAATACTCAGCATTCTGCACAGGTTCCATATATAATCCATGTAATTTTTCTTTTACAGTAAGTCCGTTATCGTTAATATATTCTTCTCTTCTTGTTCTTAGCTTATCAAGGACAGCATTTAATGTAACTATATACATCTCCTCTTTATCTTTAAAATGCCAGTTAACAGCCCCTCTTGTCATTCCCAACTTAGAGGCTATATCATCTCTTGTCATATTTTCATATCCTTTTTCAAGGATAACCTCATAACACGCCTCAATAATCTTTCTTCTCGTTTCCTCTGCCTCTTCCCTTGTTCTTCTCACTCTTACTCATACCTTCTTTCATAGACAATACTATTCTTCTATTAATGACTGATTATATATATAAATCACCAAATTATCAAGTTTATATAAAAACAGGGAAACAATCATAAATATCATACTTTATGATTGTTTCCCTGCTCTTATGATAATATGAAGCAAATGTCAAAAATAAATTCCCAATCACCTGCTGTATAAGGATTGCTCCATTGCTTTGAAATTCTTGTCCATGTTGGCCTACACATCTGATATTTATACACTTGCCGGATTTACATGTACCATTATATGTTTTACTTTAGGAAAGCTCTTTTCTATGTCATTGTGAACCGATTCAGCTATTGTATGTGCCTTGTTAAGTGTATATGAGCCATCTGTTGCTATCTCAAGATCCACATATATCTTATTTCCAAATATACGTGTCTGGAGCATATCTATTCCCAAAACATCCTTATGCTTCATAACACATTCACGTATCTGACTTACTGTCTCATCATCACATGCGTGATCTACCATCTTGTCTATCGCATCTTTGAATATATCATAGGCTGCCTTTATGATAAATACGAATATAATCAGACTGGCGATTGAATCCATAACTGGAAATCCAAGTCTTGCACCGGCTATACCTATAAGCGCTCCTATTGATGAAAACGCATCTGAACGATGATGCCATGCATCTGCCAT
>DJDY01000009.1:0-828 GCA_002435585.1 Lachnospira sp. UBA5912 | reverse complement strand
TCTGCCATAAGTGCACTTGAATCTATCTTTTTGGCATTGTATCTTGTATACCAGTACATAACTTCTTTACTTACTATTGATATGATAGCTGCTATAAGTGCAAGAACTCCCGGAACTTCAAGATTATTGTAATTGCCATTAGTTATATTCTTAAGTGCTGTGGCTCCTATTCCAAGACCTGTTATAAACAGGACCATAGAAAGTACTATTGCAGCAACACACTCAAGTCTTTCATGTCCATAAGGGTGTTCCTTATCTGCTTTTTTAGATGCCAGCTTTATTCCAATGATAACGACAAATGTACTAAATACATCTGATGCAGAATGAACAGCATCACTTATCATTGCATTAGAATGTGCGATAATACCTGCTATCAGTTTCATGACTGATAATAAAAGATTACCTATAATTGTTATAACTGATACTTTGTTTGCTACCCTCTGAAATTCATCTTCAGAGACAACATCATTGCCAGTATTGGCTGATATTACTTTTTCCTTTTCCATAATAATCCTCCTGTTAATAAGACTTATCCGATATCACATATATAAATATATATTAATAGATACATATAAGTATATATATCCATATATGTTCTATCTGAGTAACCCTATAACACTAAAATATGTGGGAGTTATGTGCGAAATGCATATATAAAGATATAAAACACCCACGAATCAGTATTAGCAACTACTGTCCCGTGGATTGAAAAGTTTCCACTGTCACCTGCGTGACCCGACTCCATGACTATATCCCAGTATTATCATGTAATCTAATCATTTAAACATCTGTGGTTTTTGATTATTACCTGGCCAACACTAAGTATCA
>DJDY01000223.1:21003-29217 GCA_002435585.1 Lachnospira sp. UBA5912 | reverse complement strand
GTTATTCTGTATGGAATGCAGCCTTTGTTTAAAATAAAAGGAGAATGATGATATGGCAACACCACACAATACGGCAAAGCCTGGTGATATAGCCAAGACAGTTATTATGCCAGGAGACCCATTGAGAGTAAAATATATTGCAGAGACTTATCTTGAGGATGCAAAGCTATTCAATTCTGTACGTAACACATATGGATATACTGGAACCTACAGGGATATGAGAATATCTGTTATGGCAAGTGGAATGGGTATGCCTTCAATGGGAATATATAGTTATGAGCTGTTTAAATTCTATGATGTAGATAGTATAATAAGAATAGGTTCAGCGGGAACTATATCAGATAAGGTTGATTTAAGAGATATCGTACTTGCTATGGGAACATGTACAGATTCCAATTATGCAATGCAGTATCAGCTTCCAGGAACTTATGCACCTATAGCTGATTTTAATCTTCTAAACAATGCATATGATCAGTCAAAACTGTACGGTATACCGGTAGAAGTTGGCAATGTAATATCAACGGATGCTTTTTATAATGACAATACAGAGTATAATAAAGCATGGAGTAATATGAATGTTCTTGCTGTTGAGATGGAATCTGCTGCTTTATATATGAATGCGGCAAGATTATCAAAAAAAGCACTTGCAATGTTTACAATAAGCGACAATCTTTTTAATGGTGATTCTTTATCTGTAGAGGAACGACAGGAAGGTTTTGATGATATGATTAAGCTTTCGTTTGAAACGGCCAGATTATCTTATACTCTTGGAGGTGAATAATGGACAAGTCAAGTATGCAGATACTTGTATTTTTTGCATTGGTAGTTATTATAGCAGTATATGTTACCATAACAAACAATAAAAGAAAACATAATGCAGTTATAAAAAAGCTGAAAAATGGATGGGGAAAACCATCACAAAGAAAATACTCCGGTGATGATTATGAGAGTATATCGCATTACTTTAAAAGAAATGCAAACGAGAATTCTATTGATGATATAACATGGAATGATCTTGGCATGGATGAAATATTCAGGATGATGAATAATACTAATTCATCTGCCGGTCAGGAATATCTGTACCGCATGTTAAGACAGCCAGATGCAGATATTAAAACTTTAAAAAATCTTGACAGGCTTGCCCGGGCGTTTGATGCTGATTCAGAAAAGAGACTGGATTTACAGAAAATATATGTGTGGATAGGAAGGGCAAAACATATATCAATAAGTGATTATTGTGATGTTGTGGTCGGACTTTCTAAAAAAAGCAATGTGCTTCATTATATGTCAATGCTGTTTCTTATTGTGGCAATAGTATTTACATGCGTTGTGAATCCGGTTGTTGGTATATGGTTATGTATTGCTGCTGTTGCGTTTTCGATAATAACATATTATAAGTTTAAAGCGGAGGTTGACAGATATTTTATATGTGTTAACCACATAGTTAAATTGCTTATGGGCGCTAAGAAGATAATGGCGCTTGATGTGGATTTTCTTAAAGAATATAATACTAAGCTTAAAGATATAACAGATGAACTTGCAGATATAACTAAAAGATCATGGCTGCTTGAAACAGGTAATGTTGATGGTTCTATAGCAGAGATGGCTCTTGATTATCTTAGAATGCTTACGCATGTTGACCTTATAAAGTTCAATAATCTTATAAAGCTGTTTCATAACAAGGAAGAATATATATATGAACTTATAGACACGCTTGGATTCATAGAAGCTTCCATGGCGGTTGCATCATTTAGAAATATGCTTGATGCATGGTGTGTTCCTGAATTTAAAAATAATAATGATACAGGGCTTGAAGTAAAAAATGTGTACCATCCACTTCTTAAAAAACCTGTAGCAAATTCTATAAGTACAAACCATAATGTATTGCTGACAGGTTCTAATGCATCTGGAAAGTCAACATTTCTTAAGACTATAGCAATAAATGCCCTGTTATCCCAGACTATATATACAAGTGTTTCTGATTATTATAAAGCACCTGTATACAGGATATATTCATCTATGGCATTAAGAGATGATTTAAGTAATTCAAACAGTTATTATATAGTTGAGATAAAGTCACTTAAAAGAATACTTGATGCTGTTGATAAGAATGATGAACATCCGGTTCTTATGTTTGTGGACGAGGTGTTACGAGGCACTAATACAGTTGAGAGAATAGCAGCTTCATCAGAAATCTTAAAAAGTGTTGATAATACTAAGGCACTTGTTTTTGCAGCAACACATGATGTTGAACTTACATCACTTCTTAGTGGTAAATATGATAATTATCATTTTCAGGAAGAAGTTACTGATGATGAGGTTATATTCGATTTTAAATTACGTACAGGACCTGCAACGACAAGAAATGCAATAAAGCTGTTAAAAACAATCGGGTACGACAGTGATATTATAAATGCAGCAGAAAAAAGTGCCAGATATTTTCTTGATAATGGAAAATGGAATTGTTAAACATAGGTATGCGTATATATGAATAATGCGTATATTTTAATGAATGGACCGGCATATGGTCAAATAAAGCCTGTAGCTTGAAAATTAATATGAGCTATGATAAAATATTAAGATGTTTGTAGCTGCTGCATAGTCGGCAGTGGCAGAAAGGAAGAATTATGATAGGACTTACATTGGTTTCAGAAATTATATTCGAAGCGGCAAAGTTCGTTGTTATGCTTGGACTTTTAGTTCTTGCAGTATTTGCCGGCGGTAAGATAAGAAAAGGATTAGATGCCAAGAAGGCAGCTAAACAGGAGGATAATTAAAGTGCAGTACAGAGGTGTTAACGAATTAAGAAGATTATATCTTGATTTCTTTGAGAGCAAAGGACATTTAAAGATGAAGAGCTTTTCGCTCGTTCCACATAATGATAACAGTTTGCTTATTATTAATTCAGGTATGGCTCCATTAAAGCCTTATTTCACAGGTCAGGAGATTCCACCAAGAAGAAGAGTGACTACATGCCAGAAGTGTATCAGAACTGGTGATATTGAGAATGTTGGTAAGACAGCAAGACATGGTACATTCTTTGAGATGCTTGGTAACTTCTCTTTTGGTGATTATTTTAAGAGAGAGGCTATACACTGGTCATGGGAGTTCCTTACAGAGGTTGTAGGGCTTGATGCTAACAGATTATATCCATCTGTATATGTAGATGATGATGAAGCATTTGATATATGGAATAAGGAAATAGGAATAGCACCAGAAAGAATATTCCGTTTTGGTAAGGAAGATAACTTCTGGGAGCATGGTGCTGGTCCTTGTGGTCCATGTTCAGAGATTTACTATGACCGTGGTGAAAAGTATGGCTGTGGTAAGCCAGGATGCACAGTAGGATGCGACTGTGACAGATATATGGAAGTATGGAACAACGTATTTTCACAGTTTAATAACGATGGACATGGTCATTATACAGACCTTATCCAGAAGAATATCGATACTGGTATGGGACTTGAAAGACTCGCCGTAGTTGTTCAGGATGTTGATTCCATATTTGATGTTGACACGTTACAGGCACTTCGCGATAAAGTATGTGAGATGGCTGGTGTTAAATATAGAGAAGATGAGAAACAGGATGTATCTATCCGTGTTATCACAGACCATATCCGCTCAGTGACATTTATGGTCAGCGATGGAATTATGCCATCTAATGAGGGAAGAGGATATGTTCTTAGAAGACTTTTAAGAAGAGCTGCAAGACATGGAAGATTATTAGGTATTAAGGGCAAGTTTTTATCTAAGCTTTGTGAAACAGTTATAGAAGGTTCTAAGGACGGTTACCCTGAACTTGAAGAAAAGAAAGAATTCATAACAAAGGTTATCTTAGAAGAAGAGGAAAAGTTCAATAAGACTATTGATCAGGGATTAAGCATATTAGCTGATATGGAGAAGTCTCTTGAGGAGCAGAATAAAAATGTTCTTTCAGGTGAGGATGCGTTTAAGCTTTATGATACATATGGTTTTCCAATAGACCTTACAAAGGAAATATTAGAGGAAAAGAATATTACAATAGATGAAGAAGGCTTTACAAAGTGCATGAACGAGCAGAGAGAAAAGGCTCGTAAAGCACGTAAAGTAAGTAATTATATGGGAGCAGATGCTACTGTATATGATGAAATCGATCCTGCAATAACAAGTAGATTTGTCGGATATGATAAGCTTAAAAATGATTCAAAGGTTACAGTTCTTACAACAGAAGAAGCTATTGTAGAAGCGCTTTCAGAAGGTGATAAGGGAACAGTAATCGTTGATGAGACTGTATTCTATGCCACTATGGGCGGACAGGAAGGTGATAAAGGTTATATCACAACAGCCGAAGGTGAATTCAAGGTAGATACAACTATTAAGCTTAAGGGCGGTAAGATTGGCCATGTAGGTGTTATGACAAAGGGTATGATTAAAGTTGGCGATGTTGTTACGCTTTCAGTAGATTCTGAATACAGAGCTGATACTTGCAAGAATCATAGTGCAACACACCTTTTACAGAAGGCTTTAAGAACAGTATTGGGCAATCACGTTGAACAGAAGGGCTCTTATGTGGATCCTGAAAGATTGAGATTTGACTTTACTCATTTCCAGAGCATGACTTCAGAAGAACTTAAAAAGGTTGAAGATATAGTTAATGAAAAGATAGCAGAAGCTATCCCTGTAGAAACTAAGATTATGTCTATAGAAGAGGCTAAGAAGACAGGAGCTATGGCACTTTTTGGTGAAAAGTATGGTGAAAGTGTACGAGTTGTTTGCATGGGTGATTTCTCTAAGGAATTCTGTGGAGGTACTCATGTTGCCAATACAGCTAATATCAGACTCTTTAAGATTATATCAGAATCAGGTGTTGCAGCAGGTGTAAGAAGAATAGAGGCACTTACAGACAAGGGTGTTATTAAGTACTATGAAGAACTTGAAAAGCTCGTTAAGGAAGCAAGTGAAGCTGCAAAGACAGAAAGTGTACAGCTCGTAAGAAGAATTCATACTATGAATGATGAGATAAAAGCATTGTCATCAGAGAATGAAAAGCTGAAGGCAGAGCTTGCCAATAATGCACTTGGTGATGTGTCAGATAATGTTATTGATGTTAATGGTGTTAAGTTTGTAGCTACAAAGGTAGATAATGTAGATATGAATGAACTCCGTAATCTTGGCGATAAGATTAAGAATGAAATCGGTTCAGGTGTAGTGCTTGTTGTCAGTGCACTTGGAAGTGATAAGGTTAACATGATAGCTATGGCTACAGATGATGCGGTTGCAAAGGGTGCACATGCAGGTAATCTTATAAAGGCTGTTGCATCACTTGTAGGTGGTGGCGGCGGTGGTCGTCCTAACATGGCACAGGCAGGTGGTAAGAATCCAGCCGGAATAGATGAACTTTTAAAGAAGGCACCAGAAGAGCTTGCAAAGCAGCTATAGGATTGTTTTTCATATGCAGATGCTATAATGTAAAAATGTATAATAAAATTGCAACAAAAAATGCAACAAAATAAAAAAATCAGTTGACTTCAAGTTTTTCTGTGATATAATATTTGTTGTGCGATTAGGTAAAGGTAAAACCCTATATGTATTGCCCAGCACAATTACGCAACAGAAGGGTGGTCAGGAAAAGGTATGTCAAATGTCATCGTTAAAGAAAACGAGTCTTTAGATAGCGCATTACGCAGATTCAAGAGAAACTGTGCAAAGGCTGGCATTCAGCAGGAAATTCGTAAAAGAGAACATTACGAAAAGCCAAGCGTAAGACGTAAGAAGAAGTCAGAAGCTGCTAGAAAACGTAAGTTCAATTAATATTTATAGCGAAATTATAATCCCGGTATATCGAAAGATATATCGGGATTTTTTGTATGAATACTATACATTTGTTTAACATATATAATATATATAATAATTCGTTTTGCTTAGAATAAGATAGGCATATGCTGTATCAATCAGGCAGGAATGGAAGGACAGTGTGAAAAAACAGACTAAAATCAAAAAAAATAAAGAAGATTTTATGACAGATTTAGTAACTATACCAGGAACATCGGTATCGTTACCTGTTCTTACATTGATAGGAAATAAGGAAATGTATATTGAAAATATTAAATCTATAATGGAATATGATAATACATGTGTGAAAGTGCTCACAAAAAGAGGAATTGTATATGTTAATGGAGAACAACTTGATATAGGTTATCTGGATGAGGATGAAATCTCCATAAAAGGAAAAATTGTAGAAATCACATTTGATTAGTGTTTTATGATAATTATCTTTCAGGTTAGATAGTATAAAATGAGGATTGTTATGAGAAATCATCTTAAATATATATTTTATATAGAACTGGTTGTTAATGGCGAAGAGATAAAGCGCTTTATTAATATGTGCAGAAAAGATGATATTACATTTATTCACATAAAATATGACAGGCAGCATGAAAACAGAATAATTATAAGAGTGACAAGAAAAGATTTTTTTAAATTGAGAAAATATATAAGACTTACACATGTACATATTAAAGTTATAAAGAAAGCATGTCCGAGATATTATGTTTTCAGATATCGTACACATTATTCTTTTCTTGCTGGCGCATTTATTATGTTTATAAGTCTTAAGGTTTTAGGAATGTTTGTGTGGCATATTGATTGTTACGGAAATTATATATATACAGATGAGACTATAAAAAGATATATGGCAGACAATGGCATATCGTGTGCAAAGCTTGTAAAAACAGTCGATTGTGATGCACTTGAAAAAAAGATAAGGGATGATTTTGATGTTACGTGGGCATGTGTTGCTGTTAAAGGCTCGCGGGTAATAGTTTATATAAAAGAAAATTATTCCATGAATAGGTCTTTGGCAGCTGATACAGGCCTGAATTATCATAATAATGAAAATGCAGATGATAATATATATTCAATATATAATGGAAATATTTATAGTATAATAACAAGAGAGGGGACGCCGGTTGTACACGTTGGGGATGAAGTGTCTTATGGTCAATTGCTTGTTGATGGTATGATTTCAATAACTGATGATTCGGGAGCGGTTACTAGTGAAACGTATGTAAAGCCGGATGCTGATATATTGATAAAAACAATAATTCCCTATGATGATTATGTTGATATAGAATATGATGGTAAGCTGTTTACGGGAAGAAAAAGATACAGACTAATATTAGAGAATGAATATGGGCAGTTAAAAGCAGGACCAGCTTTTAATGATAATGTTTTATATGATGCCATAACTGAAAAAAATAAGTTATATATGCCGGGAAATATAGATTCAAAAGTCATGTATGGGCTTGAGACACAATGTGAGTATGATTGTGTCATAAAAGAAAGGGATGAAAATGAGTGCAGACAGCTTCTTATAAACAGACTTAATACGTATATTAGGCATATTGAGCAAAAAGGAGTGCAAATAATGGATTGTCGTGTTAATATAGATGCATCAGATAAATATTATAAGTGTTCAGGTGAACTTGAGATTCTTATTGAACCTGAAACTGATATCAGATAGGTAAAGGATGGAACAGGACATATGAGTGACATAGAAGTTATAGTTGATATGCCGGCAGAATACAGCGGTATGGTGTTTGGACAGTTTGATGAATACGCCAAAGAGATAGAAAGGAATCTTAAAGTTGACCTTATATCAAGGGATGGAGTGGTTAAGATTATTGGCGAAAAAACTGCTGTAGACAGGGCTAAGGGTGTTCTTGATAATCTTATTGAGTTAGCAAGACGTGGTAATCAGATAAGCAGGCAGAATGTTGACTATGCTATATCCCTTTCGTTTGATGATAAAGAAAATAGTCTGTTAGAGATAGATTCAGATACAGTATGCAGGACAATAGCTGGAAAGCCTATTAAACCAAAGACGTTGGGCCAGAAGAACTATGTTGACCAGATCCGCGATAAAATGATAGTTTTTGGTATAGGACCTGCTGGTACTGGCAAGACATATCTTGCCATGGCTATGGCTATACAGGCTTTTAAAAACAATGAGGTCAATAAAATAATACTTACAAGACCAGCAATAGAAGCAGGGGAAAAGCTCGGCTTTCTTCCGGGTGATCTTCAGAGCAAGGTTGATCCGTATTTAAGACCTTTATATGATGCTTTATTCCAGATTATGGGTGCAGAAAGCTTTAATTCCAATATGGAAAAAGGACTAATAGAGGTAGCGCCACTTGCATATATGAGAGGACGTACACTGGATAATGCATTTAT
>DJDY01000223.1:0-20921 GCA_002435585.1 Lachnospira sp. UBA5912 | reverse complement strand
GCACAGATGAAGATGTTTTTAACCAGAATAGGTTTTGGTTCAAAGGTAGTTGTAACAGGTGACCAGACACAAAAAGACCTTCCAAAAGACGTTACATCCGGATTGGATGTAGCCATGAAAGTGTTATCAAAGGTTGAAGAGATAGGTTTTGTTAAACTTACTAATCATGATGTTGTAAGACATCCGTTAGTGCAAAAGATAGTCAAGGCATATGAGGAATATGAGGAGAGACAGACAAGACGTATGGAAAGAACTGAAAGGGAAAGAAAGACAAAACAGGAAAAGAAAGGAAACAGAAGAAATGACAGTTAATATAGAATATGAAACAGATAAAAAGCTTGATTTTGACTATGAGTCAATAATCAATAAAGTTATAGATGAAGCTGTTGCTTATGAAAAATGCCCTTATGAGGTAGAAGTAAATGTAACACTTACTGATAATGAAGCTATTCATAAGATCAATAATGAATATAGACAGGTGGATTCGGCAACAGATGTGCTATCATTTCCAATGATTGATTATGATGAGCCTTCTGATTTTAATTCACTGGAAGAGGAGTTCGATACGAATACAGAGGATTATTTTAATCCTGACTCCGGGGAGCTTATGCTTGGTGATATAGTAGTATCTGTAGAAAAGGTGCTTGAACAGGCAGAAAAATATGGACATACACCTACAAGAGAACTGGCTTTTCTTGTAGCACACAGCATGATGCATCTTTTCGGATATGATCATATGACAGAGGAAGAAAGTAGTGTTATGGAAGCTAAGCAGAGGGAAGTCCTTGATAATCTAGGAATAACAAGATAGATAAAAACTAATAAATAACAGGCTATAGGGTGGAAGGTAAGATAATGTATACTGACAGACAATTATTAGATATGGCTAAGAAAGCTATGAAATATTCATATTCACCATATTCACATTTTGCAGTTGGTGCGTGTGTGCTTATGAAAGATGGAAGTATATATACAGGCTGTAATATTGAAAACTCGGGATTTGGTGCAGCAAACTGTGCAGAAAGAACTGCTATGTTTAAAGCTATAAGTGAAGGAAAGCATGATTTCGAAAAAATAGCAATAGTTTCATCGTCGGGTAAAAAAACATATCCCTCTGGTATATGCAGACAGGTTATGAGTGAGTTCTTTAATGGTGGTGAAAGCATAATCGTTGAAGATAAGGACGGGATATATTCATATAACATCAGAGAACTGCTGCCATATGCGTTTAAATTATGATGTATAATTTATAAGGATATGTTAATACTTACCATTATGAAGGAGAGTATATCATAATGATGAGTAGAAGAAATGTAATATCAATATGTATAGTTGCGGTGGTTATTATTATTCTTATTATTATGCTTGTTTCAACAGGACATGAGAATGAAAGGCTTAATGATATCAATTCAGGTTCTGGCGGCACTTATAATACAACAGAACAAAACGGATTAAAAGATGATGCAAAGTCTAAAGATATACCTTATAAAGAAACAGGACAGGAAAATATCAATAACATTGATGATGGACAAGCACAGGAACAGAAATATATAGTCCGTGACATAGGTGAAGGTATTGTTATATACAGGTGTATTTCTGGTAATAATGATAATGGTGGAGAAACACAGGTGTTTTATGATTATGCACTTATTAATACTGACAGTCTGCCACAGAATATGAAAGAAATGTTAAATAATGGCATAGAGTTTTATGGAGAGAGAGAGCTCTATGAGTTTCTGCAGGCATACAGCAGTTAGTTTGTTTTAAAGATATGTAAAACGGAGAGATGAATGGGCAATACAAAGATAATAAAAGAACACAAATGTATAGTTATAGGTGGAGGGGCAGCCGGAATGATGGCTGCCATTACACTTGCTGAATATGGAATTGATGTATGTATTCTGGAACATACCCAAAGAATCGGGACTAAAATCTTACAGACAGGTAATGGCAAATGTAATTTTACGAATCTGAATATGGATGAATCGATGTATCAGAATGAAGATAAGAAATGGGTCATGGATGTTATAGACAGATTCGGAGTATCAGATACACTGGAATTTTTTAAAAAAATAGGCGTTTATCACAAACAGAAGAATGGTTATGTTTATCCTTTATCGATGACAGCGGCATCTTTGCAGAATGCTTTGAGAATGGAACTTGAAAACAAAAAAATACGTATTCATACAAACACCAGAATTAACAATATTTTAAGGACATCAGTAAAAAATAGTAAGCTTAAAATAGAGTGTGATGGTATTGATTATATAGCTGATGCTGTAATAATTGCAACAGGTTCGAAGGCTTCTTCAAAGACAGGCTCAGATGGTTCGGGATATGAACTTGTTAAAAAACTTGGAATAAAAGTAGTTAAGCCACTTCCTGCCCTGGTGCAGCTTGTTGCGAAAGATAAAAAGCTGTGCAGCATTGCGGCAGGAGTAAGAAGCTATGGAACAGTTCAGATATTTATAGATGGTGTAAAAGCAGCTGTGGATACAGGAGAGATACAATATACGGATTATGGAATATCTGGTATTCCGGTTTTTCAGGTGAGCAGGTATGCTGTAAAAGCACTTGATGAGAAGAGAGATGTACAGGCATATATAGATATGCTCCCTGATATAGATAGTGTAGAAACAGAATATATACTTGAATACAGAATAAAGAATGAAGGATATAAGACTGCAGAACAGTTTTTTGAAGGGATGGTTAATAAAAAGCTGGCTGATATGGTATGCAGAAAGTGCAATATTGATAAAGGCAGTATTGTATCAGATATTAAAATATCAGGGATAAAGAAACTTCTTGACTGTATGAAAAGATTTAATATACATATAGTTGATAATAAGGGATTTGAAAGTGGACAGATATGCCAGGGCGGAGTTGACCTTAGTTGTGTTTCATCATCAGATATGCAGTCTAAAAATGTTGAAGGGATATTTTTTGCAGGCGAAGTGCTTGATGTTGATGGCAGGTGCGGAGGATATAATCTACAATGGGCATGGAGTTCTGGAAGAGCTGCTGCGTGCGGTGTAAAGAAATATATAGAGAAGCTATAAAAGAACAGGATAGGTGCAGTAATTGAAAAAGAAATATGTTTTAAGAGTAAGTAATCTTAAGTTAAAACCAGACTATGACAAAGAACAGCTTGTTCATAGTATTAAAAAAACTCTTGGTTTAAAGAATGATTATAAGATAGAATATAATGTTGTGAAAAGATCGATAGATGCAAGACATAAGCCAGATATTATGTATGTTTACAGTGTGGAGATAGACAGAATATTAAAAAATGGAAATGCTCTTGATTTAAAAAAGTTTGTCAGAAAAAATAATAATAGTGTCGTATACGCAGAAAAAATTATATATGAATTTCCAACTGCACATATAAATAATACCATACATCTGAATGAAGATGAAAGACCTGTTATTATAGGCTTTGGACCAGCCGGTATGTTTGCTGCATTAAAATTAGCAGAAGCTGGCTTAAAACCGGTTGTATATGAACGTGGTGATAGAGTTGAAAAGAGACAGGAAAAAGTAAGCTCATTCTGGAATGGCGGTGACCTGGATACTGAATCTAATGTGCAGTTCGGAGAGGGCGGCGCCGGAACATTTTCAGATGGTAAGTTAAACACGGTTATTAAAGACCCTACCGGAAGAATAAGAAATGTGCTTGAGACTTTTGTAAAGTTTGGTGCAGATTCAGATATATTATATTCTAACAAACCACATATAGGAACTGATGTCCTTGCAAATGTTGTAAAAAACATAAGAGAATATTGTGAAAATTTAGGCGCTGATATACATTTCAGACACCGGCTTGAGGATATAAACATTGACAATAATTGTGTCAGAAGCATAACTATATATGATGCTGCATCAGATAAAATGATTGTCAGAAAATGTAACAATGTGTGTCTTGCAATAGGACATAGCGCAAGAGATACTTTTGCTATGTTAAACAGAAAAAATATAATGATGGAGCCAAAGGCTTTTGCTGTTGGATTACGTATAATGCATCCACAGGAATTCATTAATAATAATGCATATGGTACAAGCACATATAAACTGCCTGCGGCCGATTATAAGGTTACTTATAAGTCGGTGAGCACAGGAAAAGAACGTGGAGTGTATTCGTTTTGTATGTGTCCTGGTGGTTATGTTGTAAATGCAAGCTCTGAAAAAAATATGATTGCTGTAAACGGAATGAGTTATTCTAAAAGAGATTCATCCAATGCGAACAGTGCAATGATTGTTACCATAACTCCTGATGATTACGGATATGGCACTCTTGATGGTGTTGAATTCCAAAGAAAGCTTGAGAAAGGTGCTTATGATGCGGGCAATGGCAAGATACCTGTCCAGCTTCTTGGAGACTTTAAAAGGAATATAGCATCAACATCTCTTGGTGCTGTCATTCCTTGTATAAAGGGAGAATATAAGCTTACCAATATAAGGCAGATTCTTCCTGATTATATAGCTGGTGCATTAAGCGAGGGTGTGACAGGATGTGACCGTTACATTAAAGGCTTTGATATGGACGAGGCGCTGTTTGCAGGTGTGGAAAGCAGGACATCAAGTCCGGTAAGAATAAACAGAAATGATAAACTGGTATCTGTATGCTGTGACGGATTGTATCCGTGTGGCGAGGGTGCCGGGTATGCTGGCGGGATAACATCGGCAGCAGTTGATGGAATCAAGGTTTCAGAAAGTATTGCTATCAGGCTGTTTGCTTAAGCTGTAAAAGCTATGATTTTGACACGTACATTATTTTATAGTAAAATAATATGATATCAGGGTCAGAAGGAATTTTATGACTGATGCATGTACAGATTAGAATAGATGTATATATTGTGATATATGGAATGAGGAATTAAGATGAATGCGAGAGAAGAAATCCGCAATAGAAAAAGAATAGTAATCAAGATAGGTTCATCATCACTGATGCATAAGGATACAGGAAGACTCAATCTTAGAAAGATAGAAAAACTTGTAAGAACCTTAGTTGATTTAAAGAATTCAGGAAAAGATGTAATACTTGTATCATCGGGTGCCATAGCAGTTGGAAGAACAGCTATAGGTCTTCATGAAAGACCGGACGAACTGCCAGTTAAACAGGCATGTGCGGCTATAGGACAGGCTAAGCTGATGATGGTATATCAGAAGATATTTGCTGAATATAGTGCAATAGCGGCACAGGTTCTTATGACTAAGACAACAGTTGTCCATGATACAAGCAGGAAAAACGCAGAGAATACATTTAATGAGCTCCTTAAGTTAGGCGCAATCCCTATAGTTAACGAAAATGATACAGTATCAACCTATGAGATAAAACAGGTTCAGACATTTGGAGATAATGACAGGCTGTCGGCTATTGTTACTTCAATAGTAGGCGCAGATATGCTTATATTATTGTCAGATATAGACGGATTGTATACAGATGATCCTAACTCTAATCCGGATGCAAGATTTATAAGCCAGGTTAACAAGATTGATGATAATCTTCTTAATATGGGAAAGTCCACTTCTGGAAGTAATGTAGGAACAGGTGGCATGGCAACAAAGCTTATTGCAGCAAGAATAGCAACGAGTTCAGGAGCTGATATGGTTATAGCCAATGGTAACGATATAGATAATATCACAAGAATTATGGCAGGTGAGGATGTTGGAACGTTATTTGTCAGTGACAGAAAACAGGATTTTAATCTTGTTGAACTTATAGATTAGCATCGGGAGGTCTTAATGGACATTAAGCTTATCAGAAATTCAGAAGATGCCGTTTTTTCATCAATAAGCAATGGTCTTATATTACAGCTTACAGATGATAATTATAAATTCCTTGATTTTACAGGAAAGAAAATGTATATTCTGAATTCAACAACAAATGAAAAGTATGAGATTTCACCGGAAATCAAGAAATATGATATTGCAGATATACATTATGCGCATAATATGCATGATTATCTTTTCTTTGTTTCAGCTGAACAGCTTACGGATTCAAAGATGGATATTCTGTTATACAGATATTCATTTGACGATAATGAGAGCAGTCTTGTATATAGGTATTCGTTTGATTCAATAAAACATATAGAAGAAGTTGGCATTCATATATATGTTCTTGAATATGATTTTGTTATTATTGAAGAAATCGGACGTGAAGATGACAGTGTACAATCCATCACATTAAGGGATTTCAGTGTAGACAGGGATATATCAGTAAAGGGTTCCCTGCTTGGCAGATGTGGTTTATATAATATCATTCCTCTTGAGGGGAACAGCTGTGTTTTTAAGTTCGGAAAGGGTAAAAAGCTTATTAATGCTGATAATATATGCAGTGAACAGGAAGATATCAAAGACGATGATTATGAATGTATAGTCATAGTTAATACAAGACAGTTTGTATCAGAAATGATGCTTAATCCTGCTGAAATCACGATGGAGATACTTGACAGTGCAGATAGTGAGAAAACATTTGCATATATGAAACGTTCTGGTAACAGGGTTATATATTCAAAGTTTAATATGTCAACCATGTCAGAAGAAGTGATACTATATGACTTTGAAAACAAGATTAAACAGATAAGAATAAATAATGATATTAAAGAAGCATCGGATCTTAATTATACATACGTGATAAATGATAATCCATATACTATAAAAAAAGATAATGATGCTACTTATCTTGTTAATCTTAATACACAGAAAGAAGAATACAGACTTCCATCTGATATGAAAATAAAATACGTCATTAATGACATAATATTGGTGACAAGAACAAAACATGGTATCCCTTTTCTAAAGAAAGGCTCGGATTATATAGAAGCGTACAGATTTCCAGATATACAACATGCATTATTGAAAAAGAAGGCAGAGTTTAAGACCTGTATTATAAATGGGGATGATTTATTGGTATTTACAATGTAATTAGTTAAGGATGGTGAATATGGTAACACAGGAAACAATAAACAGAATCAATGAGCTTTATCATAAATCCAAGGCAGAGGGGTTAACACCAGAAGAAGCTAAGGAACAGATAAGATTAAGAAAAGAATACGTAGAAGCTTTCAAAAACAACCTGAAAAGTACACTTGATACAATTAAGATTAAGAATCCGGATGGCTCTATTATAGATCTTAAGAAAAGACATGAAGAAAAGATGAAGAATAATGCTGACGAAAAGTGAGATAAGAAGATATATAACTGACATAAAAAAATCAATGACATATGAGCAGATAACATCACTTAGTGAAACTATAACGGACAGGCTGATAAAAACTAAAGAATACATGGATAATGAAAATATACTTGTTTATGTAAGTTATAACCAGGAAGTCAGGACGGACAGGCTGATAAAACTATGTGTTGCACAGGAAAAAAAGGTATATGTGCCTAAAGTATTTAAAAATGACAATGCAAAATATATGGAGTTTGTCAGAATACATGGTTATGAAGATCTTTCTCCTGGTTATAAGGGAATTATGGAACCTGTAAGTAATGATTATGAAACTTTAAGAGAAGGTCTGATTGTTATGCCAGGAGTTGCTTTTGATATACAGATGAATAGAATAGGTTATGGTGGCGGTTTCTATGACAGATATCTGCAGCAGCATGCATCTGGTTTTGACAAGATTGCCATATGCTTTGATTATCAGATTGTTGAGCATATTGAAGCGGAAAGGTTTGACATAAAGCCAGATAAAATCATAACAGATAAACGTATAATACAGGCTTAACATGTATATAGTATTTTGATTTACATGCCGGCTGTTTTATACTAAAGGCGTATTATCAGGTACTATCCGGATTGTAATATTGTTTGTAAGTGAGATTAGTGTGAAAATAGATTTTTGCGCAGAAATGAGGGCTAATTAATATGAAAGATTTAAATATAATAGGCAGTGATGCAAAAACAGCATCAGAGGAACTTGCCAAAACAGGCATAGCCAAAAGAAATGATGTTCTTAACAAAGTAGCAGATGCACTTGTTAAAAGTGCTGATTATATAAAAGAGGCTAATGAAACAGATATCATCAATGGAAGAAAGAATGGCATGAGTACAGCACTTCTTGACAGACTTCTTTTAACAGATGCACGAATTGAAGCAATGGCAGATGGATTAAGAGTGCTTGTCGGACTTGATGATCCTATAGGAGAGGTTAAATCCATGAAAACAAGGCCTAATGGTCTTATGATAGGAAGAAAGACAGTCCCTTTAGGAGTTGTTGCAATAATTTATGAATCAAGACCTAATGTTACAGCAGATGCGTTCGGCTTATGCTTTAAATCTGCTAATGCATGTATATTAAGAGGTGGAAGCGATTCTGTTAATTCCAATATAGCAATAGTTAATGTTATAACAGATGTATTAAGAAAAGAGGGCGTTAATCCGGATGTTATATCTTATATAACAGATACAGATAGAAAGTATGTTAATGAACTTATGCACATGAATGAATATGTAGATGTTATTATTCCAAGAGGCGGCGCCGGACTTATCCAAAATGTTGTTAACAACAGTACAGTGCCTGTTATAGAAACTGGAACTGGCAACTGCCACATATATGTAGATGAGTATGCTGATATTAATATGGCAGCTGATATTATATATAATGCCAAGACACAGAGGATAGGTGTATGCAATGCATGTGAATCACTTGTTATAAACAGAAATATTGCCAAAGAGGCTATTCCTGTAATAGTAGACAGACTTAAACAAAAGAATGTTGAAGTCCGTGGTGATGAAACAGCACAGGGCATCGATGAAAGAATAGTTGCAGCAACACAAGAAGACTGGGGACGTGAATATCTTGATTATATTATATCAATGAAAGTTGTTGATGATATAGATGAGGCAATTAAGCATATTAACAAGTACAACACAGGACATTCTGAATCTATAATCACTAAGGATTATGCTAATGCACAGAAATTCCTCAATGAGATAGATGCGGCATGCGTATATGTTAATGCATCAACAAGATTCACTGATGGCTTTGAGTTTGGATTTGGTGCGGAGATAGGAATAAGTACACAGAAGATACATGCAAGAGGTCCTATGGGACTTGAAGCATTAACTACAGGTAAATATATAATATATGGTAATGGACAGGTTAGAAATTAGTATAGATAATATAAGTGCAAATGTATTATTTATACTTTAGTATGAGGTGCTTATACAGAATGGGAGAATGAGTATGGAACAGTTTGATGCTGATATAGAGGACTGGAAAAATTTTCTGTCATTTATAGATGAATGTACGGATGATTATATATATATATATGATCTGAGTAATGATCATGCTATATACAGTAAAAGGGTAACGGAAACATTTGCACTTGAAAACAAAGAGTTTGACAATGCTGGTATGACATTAAAGGATGTTATATATCCTGATGATTATGAAGCAGTTTTTAATAATATAAGTGATCTTCAGAATGGTATTATTAAAAAACACGATATGGAATATCGCTGGAAGTCAAGAAAGAATGGATATGTATGGATAAGCTGCCGGGGTGTCCTTGTAAGAAAAAACGGCATTAACTATATGATAGGCCGCGTGGCAGAAATCGGTAAAAAGAACAGATATGATAATATAACCGGGTTGTATACAGAGTCTGTTTTTGAAGAAGAATATAATTCAGTTATAAAAAACGAAATTCATACAGGATATGGTATGCTTATCGGCATAGATAACTTTAAGGAAATAAATGAAAAATATGGCTCACAGGCTGGAGATGATGTGCTTTCAATACTTTCAGATATTCTTATAAAAGAATCTCTTAAGGAGTCTTTTAAGGTATATCGTATGAAGGGCGATGAGTATGCACTGCTGTCGCTTGATGTTAGTGGAGATATTGCAGAGCACGCAAGACAACTCTATAAACGTATAAGGGTCTGCACAGATAATTCAATAGACGAGAGAGGATACGATGTATTTTTTAATATATCTGCCGGGGCATGTGCATTTGATTCGCAGGTGGATTCGTTTAAGGACTTATCTAAAAAGATGCGTTTTGCATTGCATTCTGCCAAACTCAACGGAAAAAACAGATTTGAATTTTATGACCAGAATGATTATGAAAGCTATTTAAAGAAACTACAGATTCAGGATGAACTAAGAAAAAGTGTAAACGACAATTATAAAGGCTTTGAATTGTTTTATCAGCCAATAGTTGATGCAGCCACGGGGAAAATAATAGGTGCTGAGTCTCTTCTTAGATGGAACAGCGAGAAATATGGTTTTATGTCACCTGTTGAATTCGTACCATTGCTTGAAGAGAGCTCATTGATAATACCTTTAGGAAGATGGATTGTTGATACGGCTGCTTCTTTTTGCAACAAATGTATAAGTTTAATACCTGATTTTGTTATGCATATTAATTTATCGTTTGTCCAGATAGCTAAAAGTGATGTCATGAGAGATGTCCTTGATAATATATCAAAGTATGCGGCATCAAATAAACATTATGTATTGGAGATAACTGAGAGTATCCAGATGGATTCTAATATAGCAGTAAAAAGGGTTCTTGACGGATTTGTCCAGAATGATTTTTCGCTGGCAATAGATGATTTTGGAACGGGTTATTCTAACTTTGAGTATATGAAAGATAAGATGTTTGGAATATTAAAGGTAGACAGGTCATTTGTAACAGATATTCATAATAATAGTAACAATAGCATATTGGTTGGCTTCATAATTAAGATGGCACATGAGATGGGAGTTAAGATATGTGCAGAAGGTGTCGAAACCAAAGAAGAGTTAGAAAAGATAAAAGAGCTTGGAGCAGATTATATACAGGGATATTATTATAGCAGACCTGTCAGATGTAATGATTTTCTTAATCTGATTGCAGGTTGAAGGCAATATAGAAAATGAATATGGATTTGAAAGGTAATTAAGGATTATATGGATAACACAATAGAAAATATGATTAACAATATAGATTTATCAGCTCCGGTTCCTGAATATGAACCGATGAGACAGTATTACTATCTTAAGGCATGCAGACAGATAGTAAAAGAAAAAGCAGATAAACTTAACAGACCATTAAAGGCAGTAGTATCAACATTCGGATGCCAGATGAATGCGAGGGATTCAGAGAAGCTTCTTGGTATACTTAAGGATATAGGTTATGTTGAGTCTGATGATGAAGAGAATGCAGATTTTGTTATTTATAATACATGTACTGTAAGGGAAAATGCTAATTTAAGAGTATATGGAAGACTTGGACAGTTAAAAAAGGTCAAAAGAAATAACCATGAAATGATTATTGCAATGTGTGGATGCATGATGCAGGAGCCGGAGGTTGTAGAAAAGATAAAAACTTCTTATAAGTTTGTTGATGTTGTGTTTGGAACATTTAACATATTTAAGCTTGCAGAACTACTTTATAACAGGTTTATGTCTGATGAACAGGTTATTGATATATGGGATTCAACTAAAGAAGTTGTTGAAGAACTTCCAACATCAAGAAAATATCCATTCAAATCTGGTGTTAATATTATGTTTGGATGTAATAACTTCTGTACATACTGCATAGTTCCATATGTAAGGGGACGTGAGAAATCAAGAGAACCTAAGGAAATAGTAAGAGAAATAGAAAGACTTGTAGCAGATGGTGTCAAGGAAGTCATGCTTCTTGGACAGAATGTCAATTCTTATGGAAAAACTCTTGATGATAAGGTTACATTTGCAGAGCTTCTTGGTGAAATAGCAAAGATAGACGGGCTTGAAAGAATCAGGTTTATGACACCACATCCTAAGGATTTATCGGATGAACTTATAGAGGTTATAAGGGACAATCCTAAGGTATGTAATCACATACATCTTCCACTTCAGTCGGGAAGCAGCAGACTGCTTAAACTTATGAACAGACAGTATACTAAGGAACATTACCTTGAACTTGTTGATAAGATAAGAAAAACTATTCCTGATATATCTATCACAACAGATATCATAGTGGGATTTCCTGGTGAAACAGAAGAGGATTTTGAGGATACGCTTGATGTTGTAAGAAAAGCAAAATATGATAGTGCATATACATTTATCTATTCAAAAAGAACAGGTACGCCAGCTGCAAAGATGGAGGGACAGGTTGCAGAAGATGT
Organism: Lachnospira sp. UBA5912; assembly: GCA_002435585.1. GTDB lineage: Bacteria > Bacillota > Clostridia > Lachnospirales > Lachnospiraceae > Lachnospira. The sequence goes on along the minus strand of DJDY01000223.1, from coordinate 8,812 downwards.
TGTCAAAGAGAGATTTAACCGTCTTTTACAGACTGTATCTAAGACAAGCCATGAACACATTAAAAGATATGAAGGACACGATATGGATGTACTTGTTGAAGATATTGATGACCATGACAGCAGTTTCTTAACTGGAAGAATGACTAATAATATTCTTGTGCATTTTAAGGGCGACAGCTCTCTTATAGGCAAAATCGTAAATGTTCATATGGATGAATGCAAAGGCTTTTATTATATGGGAACTATGAATGATTAATAAAATGTTACTGCTTTGAATTATCGTATAGTATGTGGGACTTGACCACAACAGTAACAATAAAATATTTATTGACTGGAGGATGAAAATGGCTGAATATTCACCAATGATGCAGCATTATCTTGCGACTAAGAACGAGTATAAGGACTGTATATTGTTTTATAGACTTGGTGATTTCTATGAGATGTTTTTTGATGATGCAATTATTGTGTCTAAAGAACTGGAGCTTACATTAACCGGCAAAGATTGTGGACAGGAGGAACGTGCGCCTATGTGCGGCGTTCCTTTTCATGCTGCTGAAACTTATATTAACAGGCTCGTGGCAGCAGGTCATAAGGTTGCGATATGTGAGCAGATGGAAGACCCTAAGAAAGCAAAAGGAATAGTTAAAAGAGAAGTTATAAAGGTTGTAACACCTGGAACGAATATCAATACGCTTGGACTTGATGAAACGAAGAATAATTACATGATGAGTATAGTGTATCTTGGTGATAATCTTGGGGTTTCCATAGCTGATTATTCCACAGGTGATTTCTTTGTGACAGAACTTGCAGATGGAAGCGAGCTGATAGATGAGATAAATAAATTCTCGCCATCAGAAATTATTGTAAACGAATATTTTGCAATGAGTGGAATTAATCTGGAAGCTATTAATGCTAAGCTTGGGATTACCATGTCAACACTTGATAACTGGTATTTTAATGAAGAAACATGCAAAAATAAGCTGCTTGAACATTTTCATATGGAAGTGCTTGATGGACTTGGAGTTAAGGATTATACAGTCGGTGTTATAGCGGCAGGTGCACTTCTTACGTATCTGTATGAAACACAGAAGAGTACTATGCCACATATTACTACATTGATGCCATATTCTTCTGGTAAATATATGCTCATTGACAGTTCATCAAGAAGAAATCTTGAACTTGTTGAAACTATGCGTGAGAAACAAAAGAAGGGCTCTTTACTGTGGGTACTTGATAAGACTAAGACAGCTATGGGTGCACGTATGTTACGTTCATATATAGAACAGCCTCTTATAAACAGGGAAGAGATAATTAAACGCCAGGATGCAATAGAGGAGCTTAATAACTGTATGATAGACAGGGAAGAATTAAGAGAATATCTTAATCCTGTGTATGATATGGAACGTATTATGACAAAGATAAGCTGTAAAACTGCTAATCCAAGAGATCTGATAGCATTCAGGAATACGCTTGAGATGATTCCACATATAAGACGTATTATAGGCAATTTTAAATCGGATATGTTTAAGGAATGCTTTAATAAAATGGATGATTTGTCAGACCTTTATAATCTTGTACTTTCAGCTATAGTTGATGAACCACCTATATCTGTGCGCGATGGAGGCATAATAAAAGAGGGATATTCAAATGAAGCTGATGAGTTAAGAGATGCCAAGATAAAGGGTAAAGAATGGTTATCTGAACTTGAAATGCGTGAAAAAGAAAGAACAGGTATAAAGAATCTTAAGGTCAAGTACAATAAAGTGTTTGGATATTATCTTGAAGTTACGAATTCTTTCAAGGATAAGGTTCCGCCAGAGTGGGTAAGAAAACAGACACTTACCAATGCAGAACGATATACTACTGATGAATTAAAACATCTTGAAGATGTTATACTTGGTGCTGAGGATAAGCTGTATTCACTTGAATATGACCTGTTCAGTGAGGTGAGAGAAAAAATCGCATCCGAAGTAGTAAGAATACAGAATACTGCCAAAGCAGTGGCTATGGTTGATGCACTTGTTTCACTTTCAGTTGTTGCAACCCAGAATAATTATGTAAGACCTAAGATTAATGATAAGGGTGTAATAGATATTAAAAACGGAAGGCACCCTGTAGTTGAAAAGATGATAACAAATGATATGTTTATATCAAATGATACATATCTTGATAACTCATCGAACAGGGTGACAATAATAACAGGACCTAATATGGCAGGTAAGTCAACATATATGAGACAGACTGCGCTTATTGTTCTTATGGCACAGACGGGAAGTTTTGTTCCAGCCGATTCAGCCAATATATGTATAGTTGACAGGATATTTACAAGGGTAGGAGCATCAGATGATCTGGCTTCAGGACAGTCAACATTCATGGTTGAGATGACGGAGGTGGCTAATATACTACGTAATGCTACTTCGAAGAGTCTTATTATACTTGATGAAATAGGAAGAGGTACAAGTACATTTGATGGGCTTAGTATAGCATGGGCTGTTGTTGAATATATAGCAAATACTAAAATATTAGGAGCAAAGACTCTTTTTGCAACACACTATCATGAACTTACAGAACTTGAGGGAACACTTGACGGAGTTAACAATTACTGTATAGCAGTTAAAGAGTGTGGTGATGACATTGTATTTCTTCGTAAGATTATAAAGGGTGGTGCAGATAAAAGCTATGGCATACAGGTAGCAAAGCTTGCAGGTGTTCCAGAGGCTGTTCTAAACAGGGCAAAGGAGCTGGTTGCAGAGCTTAGCGATGCAGATATATCGCAGAAAGCGAAGGATATTGCACAATATTCAAAGAAACTTGAAAAGATGAATAATCAGTATAAAAAGATTAATGATCTTGAAGATAAACAGATGTCTTTGTTTGATACGGTTAAGGATGATGATATAATATCTGATATTAAGGAGCTTGATATAAGCAACATGACACCTATAGATGCTCTTAATACATTATATAAATTACAAGGAAAAATAAAAAACCGCTGGTAAATATTAAAATATATGGCTGATGAAGTAAATCGTGAAAAGTAAGTATTGTTATTCAGCCTTTTATGGACAGATTTTGTATGTGACTTAGATTAGGAGGAGACTGACATTGGGAATTCAGCTGCTTGATCAGAATACTATTAATAAAATTGCGGCAGGGGAGGTTATAGAAAGACCCTCATCTGTTGTTAAGGAATTAGTTGAAAATGCTATAGATGCAGGCGCTAATGCTGTTACTGTTGAAATAAAGGAAGGCGGAATCTCATTTATAAGAGTGACAGATAATGGTTCTGGAATTAATAAGGATGAGATTGATATAGCATTTAAAAGACATGCAACAAGTAAGATTAAGTCTATAGAAGATCTTATAACAGTCTCTTCGCTTGGTTTCAGAGGTGAGGCGCTGGCGAGTATTGCAGCAGTTTCGCAGGTAGAGCTTATAACAAAGACAAAGAACAGTATTACAGGTACAAGATATATATCTGAGGGTGGAAAAAGAATATCAGTTGAAGATATAGGTGCTCCGGATGGTACTACATTCATTGTGAGAAATCTGTTTTTTAACACACCTGTCAGAAGAAAGTTTTTAAAATCTGCAGCAACAGAGGCTGGATATATTAATTCACTTATGCAGTATCTGGCACTTTCACATCCGGATATATCCTTCAGATTTATTAATAACAATCAGAATAAGCTTCACACATCCGGTAATATGAAGCTTAAGGATATTATATATAACGTATATGGAAGAGATATAACAGCGAACTTATATGAGGTAAACAGCTCTGCTAATAATATTAAGATAGAAGGGTATATTGGTAAACCGTTTGTTAACCGTGGAAACAGAACTTATGAGAACTATTATATAAACGGCAGATATATTAAAAGCAGTATTGTAAACAGAGCCATAGAGGCTGGTTATAAAGGCTTTATAATGCCTCACAATTATCCCTTTACAGTATTGCATTTTACAATAAATCCGGAAATTATAGATGTTAATGTTCATCCTACCAAGATGGAATTAAGATTCTCTGACAATGAGTATGTATATAATTTCGTATATGATACAATTCTTTCAACACTCAAGGGTAAAGAGCTGGTGGCACAGGTTGAAGCTGATGGACAGATAATGCAGCAGATAAGAAAAGAAAATAAAACTGTAAATATCAAGGAACAGCCGGTAATACCAAATCAAAATAAAGATGAAATACCAGATAATAAAGAAAAGGTACAGACACATAATAATAATGAGACTGTTGGCAAGTCTGAAATAATAAGCAATACTGTTGCTGCTTATGAGCAGACAAAAGAAAGCATTAAGGATTATGACAGGAAAATTGAAAATACAGGTAAAGATATAATGGTTCATAATGCAAGTGCAAATAAGCAGGAAACAAGACTTCCAGAACCTTTTGAGATTAAAAGATCAGAGGTGATGGTAAAAGACGAAGAAAAAAAGTATCAGGCAGAGGTTAAGGAAAAGCCTGAACAGATGTCACTGTTTGATGATAAACTTCTTGATGTAAATAATAAGAATAATTACAGGATAATAGGTCAGCTGTTTGATACCTACTGGCTTATAGAGTTTGAGGACAGATTCTATATGATGGATCAGCATGCAGCACATGAAAAGGTATTATATGAAAGAATGATGAAAAAGATCAAAGAAAAACATATTGATACTCAGATGATAATGCCTCCTGTTATTTTAACGCTTAATATGAACGAGGAAGAAGTACTTAAGCAGAATATGCCTGTATTTGCAAGAATGGGATATGAAATAGAAGAATTTGGTGGTAATGAGTATAAAGTAACAGGAATTCCGGCGGGATTTCCAAAGCTTGATTACAGGCAGATGCTCACTGATCTTATAGATGGTCTTATGAGAGAAGGAAGAATGTCGGATATGGATATTCTTACAGAGAAGGTTGCATCAATGTCGTGCAAAGCTGCTATAAAAGGCAATAATAAAATATCTTATAAGGAAGCACAGGAGCTTATGGATGAACTTATGATGGCTGATAACCCTTATAATTGTCCACATGGAAGACCGACTCTTATAGTAATGAGCAAATACGATATAGAAAGAAAATTTAAACGAATAGTGTAGGTTAAGATGAATATGAAGATGTGAGTTTTTCACATAAACTTAAGTAAGTATGAAAAATATGCAGAAATGCAGACTGATTATGTGTAAAAAGTATGCGTAGAAATGAGGATTGACATGGAAAAACAGCCTTTGGTCATATTGACTGGTCCTACAGCAGTAGGAAAGACCTCTTTGTCGATAAATCTGGCAAAAAGAATTGGTGCAGAGATTATAAGTGCCGACTCCATGCAGGTGTATAGGGGCATGGATATAGGAACAGCAAAGATAAGACAGGAAGAGATGCAGGGGGTTAAGCATTATCTTATAGATGTTATTAATCCAGATGAGGAATTTAATATAACCATATTTAAGAACATGGCTTGTGAGGCAATTGAACAGATAAAAGCTAATGGACATATACCACTTATTGTAGGTGGTACTGGCTTTTACATACAGTCAGTTCTATACGATATCCAGTTTGAGGATGAAGATAAGGATGATTCGTATAGGAAAGAGTTGTATGACATAGCAGAAAGCAAAGGTGCAGTATATCTTCACAACATGTTGCGTGAAATTGATGAAAAGGCAGCAGATGCAATTCATTATAACAATGTCAAAAGAGTTGCAAGAGCTATTGAATATTATAAACAGACAGGTAAAAGAATATCTGAACATAATGAAGAACAACAAAAAAAAGAGTCACCATATAATTTTGCTTATTTTGTGCTGAATGATGACAGAAAACTGTTGTATGACAGAATTAATAAAAGAGTTGACCAGATGTTTGATGAGGGGCTTATAGATGAGGTGGTCAGGCTCAAAGAAAGCGGAATAAACAGAAATGCTACATCAATGCAGGCTATAGGATATAAGGAAGTGCTGGATTATCTTGATGGTCTTTGTACAGTTGAAGAGTTAAAGGAGAATATCAAAAACAACACGAGACATTTTTCCAAAAGACAGATAACATGGTTTAGGAGAGAAAAAAATATAGAGTGGCTTAACTTAAATGAGTTTGGACATGATAAAGAAAAAGTGCTTGAATATATACAAAAAATTCTAAAAGAAAAGAACATAGTTGCGTAAAATATGCGCAGGAAAGAGGAAGATTATGAAAGATATGTATTGTAACCAGCTTGGTATAAGTGAGGCAGTGTATAATTATGGTGAGCAGGTTATTAAGGATCTTAGGGAAAGATTTGATAAAATAGACGAGGTTGCTGAATACAACCAGCTTAAGGTTCTTAATGCCATGCAGAAGAATAAGGTTGCAGAGATGCATCTGTATGGAACAAGCGGATATGGTTATAACGATGAAGGAAGAGATACACTTGAGAGAGTCTATGCAGATATATTTAAGACAGAGGATGCTCTTGTCAGACCACAGATAATATGCGGAACACATGCCCTTAATGTTGCGATTTCATCAAATCTTCGTCCGGGAGATGAATTACTATCGCCTGTAGGTAAGCCATATGATACAATGGATGAGATAATAGGCATAAGACCATCTAAGGGAAGTCTTGCCGAATATAATATAAGTTACAGGCAGGTTGACCTTTTGCCTGATGGGGGCTTTGATTATGATGGAATAAGAAAAGCTATCAATGAAAAAACAAAGCTTGTTACGATACAGCGTTCAAAAGGATATGCAACAAGACCTACACTTTCAGTTGAGAAAATAGGGGAACTTATCAGATTTATCAAAGATATAAAGCCTGATGTCATATGTATGGTTGATAACTGTTATGGTGAGTTTGTTGAAAAGATAGAACCATCAGAGGTAGGAGCTGATATGGTAGTAGGTTCACTTATTAAGAATCCTGGTGGAGGACTTGCACCATGTGGAGGTTATATAGCAGGACGTAAGGATTGCATAGAACAGGCAGCATACAGACTTTCATCTCCTGGACTTGGTAAGGAAGTCGGAGCAACTATCAATGTTAATAAGGATTTTTATCAGGGACTTTTCCTTGCTCCAACTGTAGTAGCAGGTGCGCTTAAGGGTGCCATATTTGCTGCAAATGTTTATGAAAAAGCAGGATTTAAGTGTGTTCCTGATGCGACAGAAGAAAGATATGATATAATACAGGCAGTAGAGCTTGGTACTAAAGAAGGACTTATAGCATTCTGTAAGGGAATACAGGCAGCAGCACCGGTTGACAGCTTTGTAACACCAGAGCCATGGGCTATGCCGGGTTATGATTCAGATGTAATTATGGCAGCAGGTGCTTTCGTACAGGGCTCTTCTATTGAACTTAGCGCGGATGGTCCTGTTAAGGAACCATATGCCGTATATTTTCAGGGTGGACTTACATGGTACCATGCTAAATTTGGTATTATGATGAGTATGCAGAAAATGTATGAAAAGGGTCTTCTTAAGATTGATTAATTGTGGTATACTAACTTAGGTTATTTTGGAATATTTTATTGAAATGAGTAGTTGTATTCCAATAAAAATACTGATAAAATAGTTGCGTATGTGTTATTAAGTGTAATACATACGGGAATGGAGCGGCATGAGCAATATTTCCAAGTATAAGAATGGATGGTTTTTAATCCTGTTTATTCTTATAGGTATTGTGCTTGGTGGTCTTATAGCAGAGGTCACGGCAGGAGTTCCTGCACTTAGCTGGTTAGGATATGGGCAGACGTTTGGAGTTGGAGCATCAGAGAGTCCGGTTATTCTTAATCTAGGATTTATGATACTTACATTTTCAATCCAGCTAAAGATAACAATAGCAAGTATTATTGGCGTTATACTGGCTATTATTGCTTATAAAGTTATATAAGCAGAAGTCTTATCGAATATTATTTATGAATGATAATTTAATATGTGAAAAGGATGAAATACAAGATTTAAAGCCTTATGAAAAGTGCATGAGCTTTGGTGCAGGCAGTCTTACTGATACAGAGCTTGTGGCAGCTATTATAAAGACTGGAACAGCAGGTAAGTCAGCCAGGGAGCTTGCAGCTGACATATTAGAGCATGCAGGCCGAAAAGGTCTTACTGGACTTGTTGATATGTCGATTTCCGAGCTTATGGATATAAGAGGCATAGGAATGGCTAAGGCTGCACAACTTAAGTGTATATGTGAATTATCAAGGCGTATTGCCAAGAAACAGGCAGGAAAAAGACTTGATTTTTCTTCTCCAAAATCTATAGCTGAGTATTATATGGAGGATATGCGTTATCTTGATAAAGAAAGGCTGCTTTTGATTATGCTTGACAGCAGACTTGGACTGATTAAGGATATTGTTTTATCAGTTGGCACGGTTAATGCCTCTCTGATATCACCAGCTGAGGTGTTTTATGAGGCGTGCCGCAACAGGGCTGTTGGAATAGTGCTCCTTCATAATCATCCAAGCGGTAATTCTGATCCAAGCAGACAGGACATAGAAGTTACAGTACAGATTGATAAAGCAGGAAGCATTCTTGGGATTCATCTTATAGATCATATAATTATTGGAGATAATAATTACACAAGTTTGAAAGAGTATGGTTATATTAAGTAGTTTTAATATAATATGGTCATATTCACATACAGGGAAAGGAAGAAAATATGTCTAACGTATACGGAATTGATATCGGTACAAGTAATTTTAAAATGTGTTGTAAGGAAAAGGATACAATCCTTAATGAAAAGAATATAATAGCAATTGCTAACAAGAAAGACCTTCTTGCTTTCGGTGATGAGGCATACGAAATGTATGAAAAAGCACCGGA
>DJDY01000127.1 GCA_002435585.1 Lachnospira sp. UBA5912 | reverse complement strand
CATGATGAGAGAGCGCGAAAGCGAAGCAGATTTTTACAGAAATGAGGATAAGTGTGGACAACAACATTAATATAAAAAATAATAAATTAAAACAGATATTCCGCTATCAGTTTGTTTATGTAGCATTAGTTGTATTAATGATAGTAGCGGTCATACTGAATATTAATACAGGAAATGTACATATATCACCGGCAAGAATAGGTAAGATAATATTCTTAAAGGAAGATGCAGGAACCCCGGAGTTTAATATTATATGGAAGATACGTCTGCCACGACTGTGTATGGCAGCTATTCTTGGTGGAGCATTATCATTATCAGGTTTTTTGTTACAGACATTTTTCAGAAATCCAATAGCCGGTCCATTCGTACTTGGTATATCATCAGGTGCTAAAATGTTTGTTGCGATTACTATGATATTCTTACTTGAACACGTTGCAGGTATGCCAATGTGGGCACAGGTTGCTGCAGCATTTGTAGGCTCGTTGTTTGCTATGCTGTATGTACTACTTTTTGCCAATAAAGTGAAAAGCATGTCCATGCTTTTAGTGGTTGGAATTATGATAAGTTATATCTGTTCTGCGATAACAGATTTATGTATAACATTTGCTAATGATACGAATATTGCAAATCTTACACATTGGGCGATGGGAAGCTTTTCAGGAAGTTCATGGGCAACTGTCAAGCTTGCTGCAATAGTAGTTTTTCCTACAGCAATAATAACATTTTTGTTTTCAAAACCAATAAGTGCTTATCTGTTAGGTGAAGGATATGCACAGAGTATGGGAATTAATATTAAGTTTTTCAGAATATGTATAGTACTTTTGTCAAGCATGCTTTCAGCGTGTGTTACAGCACTTGCAGGACCTATATCCTTCGTTGGAATAGCCGTTCCACATATAACAAGGCTTTCGCTTAAAACCACTAAGCCACTTGTTACGATACCAGCTATATTCTTATGCGGTTCAGTGTTTTGTATGTTCTGTGACCTGATTGCAAGAACTATTTTCTCACCATCGGAGCTCGCAATAGGAACAGTGACAGCAATATTCGGTGCACCTGTTGTTATATGGCTTATGGTAAAGCAGAAAAGATAGACAATTGTGAAAATAGCATAAATGGAGATATAAATGGAGCAGATATATGTACAAACAGAGGATTTGAGTGTAGGATATCACGGAAAGGTATTATTGTCAGATATAGCGCTTAAGGTAAAATGTGGTGAAATACTTGTTATTATAGGACCTAATGGCGCTGGCAAATCAACTATAATTAAGAATATCATAAGGGAGATGCATCCAATAGGAGGCAATATATATATTAAAGAAAGAAAGAGTGACGAGTTTACAAGCAGAGAATATGCTAAGACTATGTCGGTTGTACTCACAGAAAAGATAAAAACAGAGATGATGACATGCCGTGATGTTGTTGCTATGGGAAGATATCCATATACGAATTACTTTGGAAAGCTTACCAGTGAGGATGAGAAAATAGTTACTGAATCCTTACAGAAGGTTTCGGCTATAGATATAGCAGATAAAGATTTTTCACAGATAAGTGATGGTCAGAGGCAGCGTATTATGCTGGCAAGGGCTATATGTCAGAAGCCAGACATTATCGTACTTGATGAGCCGACATCATTTCTTGATATAAGACACAAGATAGAGCTTCTTGATATATTACAGGAGATGGCAGTGAAGGATAATGTAGCAGTTATTGTGTCTTTACATGAGATAGAACTGGCTGCCAAGGTGGCAGATTATGTTATGTGTGTTGGTGCAGATAAGACGATAGAATTCGGAAGACCAGAGAGCATGTTTACAGATGAACGTATAAGCAGACTTTATGGACTTACGCAGGGAACTTATAACAGTCTGTATGGGAGTGCAGAATTAAAAAGACCACAGGGTACTCCACATGTGTTTGTTGTAGGCGGTGCAGGTACAGGTATATATATATACAGGGAGCTGCAGAGGGCAGGTATGGCATTCAGCGCAGGAGTGTTGTATGAAAATGACTGTGACTATCCGATAGCGAAAGCGCTTGCATCAGATGTGATTTCAAACAGAATGTTTGAGCCTATAGATGACGATGCTTATAGTAAGGCATGCGCAAAGATAGATGAATCAGATTGTGTTATAGATACAGGATGCCCTATAGGTACTGTAAACAGACGTTTAAAAGACCTTATAGAATACGCAGTAAAGCATGGAAAGAAAGTGCTTGTGAAACCCGACAGAGATATTATTAAGCAGCTTTCTTATAGCAGCCATTCTATATAGATGATTATAGTATAATATGTGTGTCAAAAGTAAAAAGTCTTTTGACACTTACATCATGTAATAAAAAATAAATAAATAACAGATAAAAAGCATATAAAACATATAAAACAGAAGGAATGAATCATATATGAAACCTATGGATATTGAAAAGCAGTCATTTGCTATAATTGAAAGTGAGCTTACAACCGATATACCGCGTATATATAAGCCAATAGTCAAGCGTGTTATACACACTACAGCGGATTTTTCTTATGAAACAAGTATGGTATTTTCAGATGATGTTGTAAGTAAAGCAATAAGCGCTATACGTTCAGGTGTCGACATAGTAACAGATACTAATATGGCTAAGTCAGGAATCAGTCATAAGATGGCAGAGAGATTCGGTTGTCAGCTCAACTGTTATATGGCAGATGAAGATGTTGCAGACAAAGCATCCAAAAGAGAGGTTACCCGTGCAACTGTAAGCGTTGAGAAGGCAGCAGCCAATAATGCAGGATGTATCATGGTTGTTGGCAATGCTCCCACAGCGCTTATAAGAATAAGAGAGTTGTATGATGCTAAAGAATTCAGCCCGGCACTTGTTATTGGAGTTCCAGTTGGATTTGTTAATGTCGTTGAGGCGAAAGAAGAGATTATAGACAGCGGTATGCAATACATAGTGGCACGTGGAAGAAAAGGTGGAAGTAACGTTGCAGCAGCTATTATGAATGCATTGTTTTATATGGCGGCAGATGATGATAAAGAGTGGCGCAGATGTTAGAAAGATACGTATATAAGAACCAGCAGAAAATGCGTTGCGGTTATACAACAGGAACCTGTGCATGTGCTGCGGCAAAGGCAGCAACGTATATGCTGTTATCAGGAAAAGAGATAAACAGAATAAAAGTTAAAACACCATCAGGTGTCAGTCTTACACTGGAAGTAGAAGATATACAAAGAAAGGAAAAGAGTGTTTCCTGTGCAATAAGAAAAGACAGCGGTGATGATCCTGATGTAACGAATGGAATTCTTGTGTATGCTAATGTGTCTTATGCAGCAAATAATATGGATGAATCTGAAAAAGAATGGCAGGATTTAAGTAAGCCATGTCAAGACGAATCAGATATAAACATACTAAAAAGTCACAGAAAGATAATAATAGATGGTGGAACAGGTGTCGGACGTGTAACTAAAAAAGGCTTATCCCGTCTGGTAGGTGAAGCAGCCATCAACCCAGTTCCTCTTAAGATGATAGAAGAGGGAGTAATGGAGGAGGCAGAGAACTTATGTTACGATGGGAATCTTTCGGTAGTTATTTCAGTTCCTGAGGGTGTAGAGATAGGAAAGAAAACATTTAACCCTGATCTTGGCATCGTAGGAGGCATATCCATACTTGGAACGACAGGAATAGTAGAACCGATGAGTGAACAGGCGCTTGTGGATACAATACGTACAGAGGTGCGTATGCATGTAGCGGAAGGTGAAAAGACACTTCTTGTTGCGCCTGGCAATTACGGACAGGATTTTTTACTTAATACTCTTCATATAGAAGTGAAAAAAAGTATAAAATGCAGTAATTATATAGGGGAGACTATAGATGTTGTGTGTGATTCAGGAGCAGAAGCTATGCTTCTTGTCGGTCATATAGGAAAACTTGTAAAACTTGGTGCTGGAATTATGAATACACATTCAAAGGTTGCTGATGGACGTATGGAAGTGCTTACAACATGTGCCGTACAGGCGGGCGCAGGGCTTGAAGTTATAAGGCAGATTCCCGGTTGTGTCACAACTGATGCTGCACTGGAAATATTGAACAAATCGGACATGCTTGAAGCTGTAATGAAACAGCTTATGATACGTATTGAGAAAGTATTGAATCGAAGAAGTGCAGATAAAATAAAGATTGCAGCTATTGTGTTTTCTAATGAATATGGAATACTTGGTAAAACTGCCTTGGCAGATGAATTGTTAGAAAAGATAAAAAATATATAGAAATATATAAATAAGGAAATGGAGATAAATATGGTAAAGATTGTAGGAGCAGGACCAGGAGCAAAGGATCTTATAACTGTCCGTGGTATGAGACTTCTTGGTGAGGCTGATGTTATTATATATGCGGGTTCACTTGTCAACGAAGAATTACTTGAGTATGCAAGAGAGGATTGTAAGATATATAACAGCGCATATATGAATCTGGATGAAGTTATTGATGTTATAGTAAAGGCAGAGAATGAAGGCAAAAAGGTGGTTCGTCTGCATACAGGTGATCCTTCGTTATATGGTGCCATACGTGAGCAGATAGAAGAGCTTTCAAAAAAGGGAATAGCCTGTGAGGTGTGTCCGGGAGTAAGCAGCTTTCTTGCAGCGGCAGCGGCGGTACAATGTGAATATACAGTCCCTGATGTGTCGCAGTCAGTTATTATTACAAGAATGCCAGGAAGAACGCCGGTACCAGACAATGAAGATATAGCTAAGCTTGCAAAGCATGGAACTTCTATGGTCATATTCTTAAGCTCATCACATCTTGAAGAGCTTACAGAAAAGCTGTATGAAGGAGCATATACGCCAGATACGCCATGTGCACTTGTATACAAGGCAAGCTGGAAGGACGAAAAATGCATACGTACAACACTTAAAGAACTTGCAAACACAGCAGAAAAGGAAGGTATAACAAGGACAGCACTTGTCATGGTTGGCGAATTCCTAGGTGATAAATATGCATTTTCCAAGTTATATGATAAGAATTTTAAGACGGAATATCGTAAATAATTATATTTTCAGCATTATTAATCAGTTTACACACTAAAGTTGGAGATTACATAAATAAGGATGAGAACAATCATTATTACATTTACACACGATGGGATGAAGGTTGCTAAAAAGGCAGCACAGAATATGGATGATGATATGAAAGTTGATATATATTGTCACAGCAGATGTGCCTGTGCATATGAAGATGTCATACCATTTGATTCAGTTGGAAAGGTTATCAGAGAGCAGTTCATAAGATGCGACAGGATACTTTTTATATGCGCAGTTGCGATTGCGGTAAGGACACTTGCACCATACCTGAAAAGTAAGGTTACAGATCCTGCGGTATTAGTTGCTGATGAGCAGGGAAGGTTTCTTATCTCTTTACTATCAGGTCATATTGGAGGAGCCAATGAATGGTGTGAGCAGTTATCCTATAAGATAGGAGCAGTTCCTGTGATTACAACAGCAACAGATGCAAGAGGAGTATTTGCAGTTGATATGTTTGCTAAGGAACATAATATGCGCATAGTTAATCCAGTTATGATCCAGGATATATCAGGAAGAATACTTAATGGCGAGCCAGTTGGAATAACAGGTGATAAGGCTTACGAAGAGCTGATTAAGGAAACTGTAAATCGATGGAACGGACAGCTTGATATGGTTAAATCAACGGATATGAATTTACATATCAATTCCAGTGTTGGTGGATACACAATTATAAGCTGCGAAAGTGATGTGGATAAGTATAAAGAACAAGATGCCTTTGAATATGAAAGTGGAATACAGATTATAACTGATATCGATGAATGTATGGCATTTAAGCGTACATTAAAGCTTGTACCCATGGATTTAACTGTTGGCATAGGATGTAAAAAGGGAAAGACAGAGGAGCAGATAAGAAAGGCTGTTAAAGATACATTTGATAAGAACAGGCTTCTCATGGAAAGGATAGCAGCAATAGCATCCGTTGACAGAAAGGCTGATGAACAGGGAATAATTGATTTTGCAAGAAAACTCAAAGTGCCTTATATTACATATTCATCAGAATATCTGAATACACTTGAAGGTGAATTTGCATCATCTGCATTTGTCAGGGCACAGGTAGGTGTTGATAATGTGTGTGAGCGAAGTGCATATGCAGCATCAGAAAACAAAAAGTGCATAGTGAAAAAGACAGCGTGTGATGGGATAACAGTAGCTGTATATATGTGATTATATCTGTTACATTAATAAGCAGAAATAAGCAGATATTCCTTCATAAGTTCAGATGTTTTTTCATATAGTCACGAATGAATCCGGACTTTACACCTTATATTAAAATATACAAGCAGAACAAAAAGGAGAAAAAATATGCTCAAAGTAGTAGGTTTTGGAAGCGGAGCTAAGGATAATATGACACTTGAGGCGGCAGCAGCAATCTCGGATGCAGATATTGTAGTTGGATATAAGACATATGTTGATATATTAAAACAGTATTTTCCAGAGAAAGAATATTATCACACTAATATGATGCAGGAGAAAGAGCGTTGCCAGTACGCTATAGATAAGGCAAAAGAGGAACATAAAGTAGTACTTGTATGCAGTGGTGACAGTGGAATATATGGTATGGCAAGTCTTGTATATGAACTGTCATGTGGCAGTGTAGAAGTGAAGATTGTTTCTGGCGTAACAGCTGCAAGCAGCGGAGCAGCTATACTTGGTGCTCCTTTATCGCATGATTTCGCAGTCATAAGCTTAAGTGATTGTATGACACCATGGGAGCTTATAAAGAAAAGAGTATATGCAGCAGCAGACAGTGATATGGTGATGTGTATATATAACCCATCAAGCCGTAGAAGAGCAGGATATCTAAAGGAAGCATGCGAAACAGTGCTGAAAGTACAATCACCAGATACGGTGTGTGGTTATGTTAAGAATATAGGACGTGCCAATGAAGAAGCAAAGGTTCTTACACTTAAAGAGTTAGCAGAATGTGAAGTCGATATGTTTACAACAGTGTATATAGGAAACAGTCATACTATAGTGTTAGATGGCAGAATGGTAACACCAAGAGGATACAGGGTTGAATGATGAACGATAATATAAGTGCTGATACAGGTAAAACTACAGATATAACTATTATGCTTTTTGCCGGAACAACTGAGGGAAGAAAGCTGTGTGAATATCTTATTAAAGATAAAGCTGTGAATTATATTACGCATGTATATGTGACAACAGAATATGGAAAGGAACTTATTCTTGAGTTCACAGCAGATGAGGATGGCATAAATGTAAGTGACAGGCTTAATATACACGTAGGAAAACTCGATGAAGATGGGATATTGGCTGAACTTGGTAGGATCAGACCGGATATTGTTATTGATGCGACTCATCCATATGCCAGGGTAGTGACACATAATATAAAGGATGCATGTAATAAGGACAGAATTCATTATATAAGAGTATTA
Source organism: Lachnospira sp. UBA5912 (assembly GCA_002435585.1). Classification (GTDB taxonomy): domain Bacteria; phylum Bacillota; class Clostridia; order Lachnospirales; family Lachnospiraceae; genus Lachnospira. The sequence goes on along the minus strand of DJDY01000127.1, from coordinate 19,231 downwards.
AGAGAAGAATCTGCTCTGCCGGTGGAATGCGGAAGTATAAGAGATAATGATCAGGATCATATTTCAAATAAAGGTAATCAATGCAATGTTAATGACAGTTTAAATATTAATACTAATATCACTACTAAGGAATGGCTGGTGTATACAGAGTCTATGGAAGATGTTATTAAACTGCTTAACAGCAGGGAATATATTGATAAGAAGGTATTACTGACAACAGGAAGCAAAAACATTCCTGAATATGTTAGTATAAACAATTATAAACAAAGAGTATATCTTAGATTACTGCCGGATCCTGATATGCTTAAAAAAGCTATAGATGCGGGATTACTGCCAGCACATCTTATAGGAATGCAGGGACCATTTTCCAAAGAGATGAATATAGCTCTTATAAGACAGCTTGATATAGATGTACTTGTAACAAAAGAGTCAGGAAACAGTGGCGGATATAATGAAAAGCTTATGGCAGGAAAGCAGACCGGAACAACAGTTGTCGTCATAAAAAGACCTGTTGAGAAAGATGGAAAAAGTCTTTTAGAAGTAATAGAATATCTCAAGAGTATAATGAGTGTAGAGAAAAATAAAGTGGCTGAAAAGCATGACAGGAGAAACCTATGAAGCAGATATATATTATAGGAGTGGGACCTGGAAACAAGAAAAGCCTTACATATGAGGCTGGTGAGGCAATTAAGAAAGCAGAAGTCATAATAGGCTCTAAAAGGTTATTAGAGGACTATGATAAGTCTGATAAGAAAATATTTTTTGCGGTTACACCAGGAGAAATTATTAATAATATTAATAAGGAAAATGCTTACATATATGCAGTTTTAATGTCAGGGGATACAGGCTTTTACAGTGGAACTAAAAAACTGGTGGAACAGCTTCATGAACTGGACAATAGCTGCAATAAAAAACAATACGATATAAAGATTCTTCCGGGTATATCATCGGTTATATATCTGGCTTCAAGGATAGGGCAAAGCTGGGAGAGGGCAGCATTGGTAAGTCTGCATGGCAAGAAACAGAATTATATCCCGGTTGTCATGGAAAATGAATGGACGTATTTTCTTACACAGGGTAATGTTTCACAGATATGTTTAAGGCTGTCAGAATCAGGGCTTGGTGATACGAAAGTATGGATAGGTGAGAATCTGTCATATGATAATGAGAAAGTATCAGAAGGATATGTAAGGGAATATACAGAATATGAGGCTGCCGGGCTTACAGTTATGGCAGTTAATAATGAACATCCACAAGCTGTATGTATGACAGGAATACCTGATGAAAGCTTCATCCGCTCTGAAGTACCTATGACTAAAAGGGAGATAAGAGCAAGCGTTGTCAGCCGTCTGTCGGTTGCAAAAGATGCAGTAGTGTATGATATAGGTGCCGGTACAGGTTCTGTATCCATAGAGCTTGCCATGCATGCATTGTATGGTACAGTATATGCAGTAGAGAGGACAGAGGAAGGCTGTGCACTTATTGCAAAGAATGCAGAAAAATTCGGACTTGATAATATAGATATAATACATGGGAACGCAGCTGATGTAATAGATAAACTCCCATCGCCTGATGCGGTGTTTATCGGAGGAAGTGGTGGAGAACTTGAAGCTGTAATTAATACTGTGTTAAACAAGAATCCTAAGGTACATATATTGATAACAGCGGTAACGCTTGAAACGCTGCAGAATGCTGTAAACATTATGGAGAATAGTAAAATGAGTGTTATGGATATAGTACAGATAGCTGTAACACAGATAAAGAAACGTGGCAGATATCATATGATGTCTGCGAATAATCCAGTATTTATTATTGAGGGAAGAGGTAACGGATGAGCCGTATTATGATAGCTGCAACTGGCAGTGGAAGTGGTAAAACAACAATTGTCTGTGGTCTGTGCCAGTGTCTTAAGGATGCAGGTTTAACTGTATCAGCACTAAAATGCGGGCCTGACTATATAGATTCGATGTTTCATTCACGTGTACTGAATATGAAAACAGGCAATCTTGACAGTTGGTTCTGCGATAATAAAACCATAAAAGAACTTCTTAAAAGTAAAGAATCACAAAGTGATATAACAATAATAGAGGGGGTAATGGGATATTATGACGGCCAGGGCTTTAGTACAAGAGGAAGCTCATATGAGATAGCAGATATCACTGATACCCCTGTTATTCTTATAGTAAACTGCAGTGGAATGAGTAATTCGATAGGGGCAGTGCTTAAAGGATATAAAGAGTATATTAAAAACAGCCATATAAAGGGTGTTATATTCAACAACCTTTCACCTAAGTTATATAAGGATGTCAGTATAGAAGCACATAATGCAGGTATAACCCCATTAGGTTATATGCCGCATAATAAGTCGATATCTTTAGAAAGCAGGCATCTTGGGTTAGTTACATCCAATGAAGTAGAACATTTTAGAGAAAAAATCGACATAATAGCAAAACAGATGAAAGAAAGTATAGATATTGAAGGAATTATAAGACTGTCTGATTCGGCTTCAAGTATTAATAATCATATAAAGACAGCAGCTTATGAGTCTGTTACTGATATTAAAGTATCATCAGTGTTTAAGGCAGACACTGTGATAACAGATTCCGGGGTGATGAAACAAAGAAAAGATATCATACGCATTGCTGTTGCTAAAGATGAGGCATTTTGTTTTCTTTATGAGGATAACCTGGATTTTTTAAGAAAACAAGGGTGTGAGCTTATATACTTCAGCCCGTTAAGGGATAAGAAACTCCCGGACAATATAGATGGGCTGTTATTATATGGTGGTTATCCTGAGCTTCATGCCAGGGCATTATCAGATAATATTTCCATGAGAGAAGATATAGCAGATAAGATAAGTAAAGGACTTCCATGTATAGCAGAGTGTGGAGGATATCTATACCTTCATAATAAACTGGAAACGCCTGATGGTGAGTTTTATCCGATGGTTGGAATTATGGATGGTACAGGATATAATGCAGGCAAGCTTCAAAGATTTGGCTATATGACACTTAGAGCCAATAAAGATACTATGCTTGCGGCAAAAGGCCATGATATAACAGCCCACGAATTCCATTATTGGAACAGCGATTGTACAGGTGCTGATTACAGCGCCTATTCGGTCATAAAGGCTTCGGATAAAAGTGTTGTGATGGCATGTTATGGAAATGATACAATGTATGCTGGTTTTCCACATATATATTTCCCTGGAAATAAAGAAGCAGCTGTTAGATTCATTATGGCATGTAGTAAGTATAATAAACAAGAGAATATTAATAAATCATCAACTGAAAATAAGAATGCAGATATAGAAGAACACAAAAATATAGATAAAAACATATTTACAACACATCAGAAAAGTGATGTAACTGATAATGATAAAGAACATTATAATATATCTGATAGTAATCATACAATATTATTACCAGAGCTTGCAGCTATAAAGCCTGTAGATAAATATGCCATGCAGCATGCACAACGTCACTGGGATGGCATAGCTAAACCGCTTCATGGCCTTGGAGCCATGGAAGACATGGTTGTAAGGATAGCTGGAATACAGGGGAGTGCCAATGTAAGTATTGATAAAAAAGCAGTTATTGTAATGTGTGCAGATAATGGTATTGTGGAAGAAGGAGTAACACAGACAGGACAGGATGTTACAGCCGTTGTAAGCTGTAACATGGCAGATGGAATATCAAGTGTATGCCGCATGGCATCATGTGCAGATGCAAGAGTTATTCCTGTAAATATAGGAATAGCATCAGACAAGCTCACAGATTCAACAGATATAGGAACGTATAAGGGACTTATCAATAAAAGAGTTATGCCAGGAACCAGGAATTTCCTAAAAGAACCAGCGATGACAAGTAGTCAGCTTATAGAAGCGATACATGTAGGAATAGATCAGGTTAAATGGTGTAAGGATGAGGGATATAACATAATAGCTACAGGTGAGATGGGTATAGGCAATACTACAACAAGCACAGCTTTAGCAAGTATATTACTTAATCTTAAACCAGAGGATGTGACTGGGAGAGGTGCAGGACTCACTGATAAAGGACTTAAGAGAAAAACAGAGGTTGTGGCACAGGCAAAAGAAAAGTACGGCATATACAAAGACAGGCCTCTGGAGCTTCTAAGATGTATAGGAGGACTTGATGTAGCAGGACTTGTTGGTGTATACATAGGGGGTGCAATGTATAAGATTCCGGTTATAGTAGATGGTGTTATCTCAGCAGTTGCAGCAATTATTGCGGTAAGCTTATGTAAAGATATAGGGGATTATATCCTTGTATCGCATCAGGGCAGGGAGCCGGCAATGTCTGCATTATTAGCACAGCTTGGCATGAAAGCAGTTATTCATGCTGATCTTGCATTAGGAGAGGGAACAGGAGCTGTTATGCTTTTTCCGCTTCTTGATATGACCATGAAGGTATACAAGGAAAACACAACTTTTGATGATATACAGATAACAGCATATGAGGATTATGGAAAATGTTGATTATTATAACAGGTGTCAGTGGCAGTGGAAAGTCAGAATATGCTGAACATATATGCTGTCAGCTGTCAGATGGCAGAAAAAAATATTATATAGCGACAATGCAGCCATATGGTGAAGAAGGAAAGAAAAGGATATTAAGACATCATAAGCTACGCAGAGGAAAGGGGTTCTATACAATAGAACAATATCAGCATATAGATGAGGCAGCAGGTAAAATTCAATATCAGCATAAAACAGATAAGACTGTAGACGGAACTCAATACCATGCAGATAATTTAGAAATAAATAATGATAAGCCTGTGGTTCTGCTTGAGTGTATGTCTAACCTTCTTGCTAATGAATGTTTTGAAAAGGGTGGCAATCCAGATAATATACCAGATGAATGTATGAGGCTGTATTCGGTATGTGAACACCTTGTGATTGTAACTAACGAAGTGTTTTCGGATGGATGTGAATATGATGATGATACCAGAGATTATATAAAAAGACTTGGGGAGTTTAATATACAGCTTGCACGTAAGGCAGATGTTGTTGTTGAAGTAGTGTATTCTATTCCTGTATTTCATAAGGGCGAAAACATATTGAAAAAATATACAGATTCAGATTGCAATGTAATGGATAAGCGCAAAGAAAAAGAAGAGGAGAAAAAATAATGTCAGTAATCAAATCATTGATTATAGCATTTTCCATGTATTCAAAGATACCTATGCCGCATCTTGAATTAGAAGAAAAAGATATGCGTTATGTCATAGGGTTCTTCCCACTGGTTGGTGTAGTCATTGGATTGATGATGTATGCCGTGTATAAGGTATCATATTATCTTAATATGCCAGATATAAGCACATCACTTCTGCTTATGATTATGCCTGTTATAATAACAGGTGGAATTCATGTTGATGGTTATATGGATACATGCGATGCACGTAATTCATATGGAGATAAAGAAAAGAAGCTTGCTATATTAAAGGACTCACATATAGGAGCATTCGCAGTTATAAGGCTTTTAGTATATTATGTCGTTTTTTTTGCATTTACATACTGCATTGTCAATCATAAATGTGATAAAACCATGGTAATATGGGTGCTGACATATTATATGTCAAGAATAATAAGTGGTCTGGCAGCCGTGAATCTTAAAGGCGCAAGAGGTAATGGCATGTTATATACATTTACCAGTGCAGCAGACAGGAAACGTGTAAATGTAATGTTGTCGGTTCAGCTTATACTGTGCCTGGCAGTTATGTGCATTATTAATGTCACTCAGGCACTGATAGTATGTGCAGCTGCATTTGCAGTGTTTATATATTACAGACATATGGCATATAAGGAATTCGGTGGTGTGACAGGTGACCTTGCAGGATATCTGTTGTGCGTAAGCGAACTGTGCATGACTATGGTGGCAGGTGTTATAGCATTGTGTATGTGAGTGTTATGTAAGTAATTGCATTATAATCTTTTGGTACTTTGTACATGAGGAATGAAGGTTAGTGTGAAATTGCTGTTTAAGTAAGGGCTGGTGTCTTAGCGCATCTGACACAAGTCCGTTATTTGTTAAAAGTGCGTAGAAATGAGAATTATATGGAAGTTTATTTCGGTGGTGCATATCAGGGAAAGCTTGATTATGTGCTGGATAGAAAAGGTAAGCAGCAAGTTGCAGACGGAGCTGTATGTAACATGGAGGATATAAAGAGTGCAGATGTGCTTAACCATTTACACCTTTATATACAAAGAATAATTCGTTGTGATAAGAGTGCATATTATAATAGTGAATATGATAATAAGTCATATGATACGAGTGTTTGTGGCAAGAATGATTATAATCAGGGTGCTTATGATAAGAATATCCATTATAAGAATGATTATAATCAGAATGTTTATGATATGGATTCACTTATAGATGAGATATATGCAGCTAATCCGGATATTATACTTATATGTGATGAGGTAGGAAGTGGAATAGTACCGATAGAAAAGAAAGACAGAATATACAGGGAAGCTGTAGGACGTGCATTGTGCAGGGCAGTTAAGATATCAGACAGAGTGGAAAGAATTATGTGTGGTATAGGACAATGTCTGAAAGATATAACTATGTAGGAAGCAACATGTGGGATTGGTGCATGTGGTATCTGATAAAAATCTCACACAAGCCCGTTATGCATAAAAAGTGTGCAGAAATGAGGACTAAGTATGAGGGTTGTGTTAATAAGGCATGGAGCTACTAAAGGGAATCTTGAAAAAAGGTATATAGGAGTGACAGATGAATCACTGTGTGATGAGGGAAAGGACAAGCTTAAAAGATATATAAGGGCTGTTAAGTATCCAGACGTTGCAAAGGTATATGTAAGTCCTATGAAAAGATGCATACAGACTGCCAAGATGATATATCCTGAAAAGGAAAAGATAGTTGTTGATGAATTCAGGGAATGTGATTTTGGCACATTTGAAGGAAAGAATTATAAGGAACTGTCTTGTGATGAGGAGTATCAAAGATGGATAGACAGTAACGCACAATTACCATTTCCTAAGGGTGAGGATAACGTGCATTTTAAGAAAAGATGTGTGGAAGCTTTCATACGCATCATAAAACAGTCTTGTGACAACAGTGAGAGCTGCGCGTGTATAGTTCATGGTGGAACTATTATGTCGATATTATCCATGCTATATGGAGGGGATTATTATGACTATCATTGTGGCAATGCAGAAGGATACGTATGTGAAGTGACACAGGATGCAAAGATAACTGATATCAGGAAAATACATACATTTAACAATTAAGAAAATACGGAGATAATAATGTTTTTAACAATAGTAAGATGCCAGACTATAGCAATAATACTAGGGTATATACTTGACCTTATTATAGGAGACCCACACTGTTTGTACCATCCGGTACAGATTATAGGCAGTCTGATATCATTTCTTGAAAAGCTTTTATTAAAAAAAGACGACACAGATAGAAAAAAATATATAAAAGGCATGATACTTGCAGTGCTGACACCTGTCATAACAGGGACTGTTGTTATATTAATTCTTGTTATATTTTATAATATCAGTCTTAAGGCTGGCTGTGTAGTTGAAACAATAATGTGTTACCAGATACTTGCCGTTAAATCTTTAAGAGTGGAAAGCATGAAGGTATATACAGCACTGAAAAAGGAAGGAATAGCACAGGCAAGGATTGCAGTATCCATGATAGTTGGACGTGATACCAGACAACTCGATGAACATGGTGTTGTAAGGGCTGCGGTTGAAACAGTTGCTGAGAATACATCAGATGGAGTTATTGCACCGCTGTTTTATATGCTATTTTTTGGCGCAGCAGGAGGCTTTATATATAAAGCAGTTAACACCATGGATTCCATGATTGGATATAAGAATGACAAGTATATGTATTTTGGAAGATTTGCAGCAAGGATGGATGACGTGTTTAATTATATACCATCAAGAATTGGTGGGTGTCTTATGATTATATCAGCAGGAATAGCACAGCTATGCGAGAAGTTAAGAAAGACCAGTATTAAACATTACAGCATTAAAAATGCATTTAAAATATATATACGCGACAAAAGGAAGCATAGCAGTCCCAACGCAGCACAGACAGAGGCGGCCTGTGCCGGAGCCCTTATGGTAGCACTGTCTGGTGATAATTATTATTTTGGTAAGCTGGTTAAGAAACCACAGATAGGAGATGACATAAGAAGACTTGAGACAGAGGATATAAGAAGAAGTAATACTCTTCTTTATATTACAGCATTTCTTATGGTTGTTATTGTGATTGGCATAAGGTTAATATGGTGCCTGTAAAGTATGGTTACAGTTTATGTGTCTTAGCGCACCTGACACAAGCCTGATATGAAAAAGCGTGCGCAGAAATGAGGATTGTCATATATGGAAAAACAGATACATGGTGGCAATGTATTTGATAAAGATGTTAAACTTGATTATTCTGTTAACATTAATCCTTTAGGGATGCCAGAAGGGGTACGTGATGTTATTATCAGGAATATTGATAAGGATGAGACATATCCTGATATAGAATATCATGAACTTAAAACAGCAATAGCGGCAAAGGAGAGAGTATCCGAAGATATAATTATATGTGGAAACGGAGCATCAGAGCTTATTATGGCAGCAGTAAGGGCAGAAAAACCGTTAAAATGCGCAATGGCAGCACCATCATTTTCGGGCTATGAACGTGCCACAAGGGCCTGTGGAGCTGATATATTGTATTATTATCTTGACAGCCACAACGGTTTTAGTTATGAAAATGTATGTGACCAGTTGTTAAAACTGGATATTCAGTTATGTTTTATATGCAATCCAAACAATCCAACAGGCAATCTTGTTCCTGTTAATATGCTTAAAGATATTCTTGATATATGTAAGGAACGTAACATAAGACTGATTGTGGATGAATGCTTTTTAAGATTTCACCCGGATTATGAAAATATAAGCTGCAGGAATCTGCTTTCACAGTATGATAATCTTGTTGTTATTAATGCTTTTACCAAATTCTATGCAATGGCGGGAATAAGACTTGGCTATATGATGTGTGCAGACAGGCAGTTTATGGATAAAGTAAGCATACAGCTTCCTGAGTGGAATATATCCTCGATAGCACAAAGGGCTGGTATAGAAGCATTAAAAGCTGCTGACTATGAGCAGCAGACAAGAAAACTTATAGTAGAGGAAAGGTCATACCTTGCTAATGGGTTAAAAGCAGCAGGATGTGAGGTATACCCATCAGAAGCTGATTATATAACATTCAGGCTTTCACATAAACATGCAGGGGATAATCTTATGGATGAACTTCTTAGAAGAAAGATACTGATACGTTCATGTGCAAGCTATAATAACATGCCACCTGACTGCTATAGAATAGCCGTTAAGAAACATAAGGACAATGAGTATCTTATGAAAAATATAAATGAAGTGTTAGGCATGGTGGAAAGCTAAAACAAGGCTGGATTAAGTTAAAATATAAAAAAGAATGCAAATGCAGACGAAATAAAGCAATATATAAACAAGGCAATGAAATCAATGGAGATGTAATATATGGCAAAAAATCTTATGATTCAGGGAACTATGTCTAATGCCGGAAAGAGCATAGTGACAGCGGGAATATTAAGGGTATTAAAGCAGGACGGATATAAAGTTGCACCATTTAAGTCACAGAATATGGCATTGAATTCCTATGTTACCAAAGATGGATTCGAGATGGGAAGGGCACAGGTTATGCAGGCAGAGGCAGCAGGAATAGAGCCGGATGTATGCATGAATCCTATACTTTTAAAGCCTACAAGTGATGTCGGTTCACAGGTTATAGTAAATGGAATACCATTAAAGAACATGCCGGCAAAAGAATATTTCAAGTATAAGAAGAAACTGGTTCCTGATATTATGAAGGCATATGATACTCTTGACAAGACATATGATGTTATTGTGTTAGAGGGTGCAGGAAGCCCTGCGGAGATTAATCTGAAAAAAGATGACATCGTTAATATGGGCATGGCAAAGATGGTAGATGCCCCGGTACTTCTTGTCGGAGATATTGACCGTGGTGGTGTGTTTGCACAGTTAGTAGGTACTATAGTTCTTCTTGAAGAGGAGGAGCGCAAGCGTGTTAAAGGCTTTGTTATGAATAAGTTCCGTGGTGACCCTAAAATATTAGAACCTGGATTTAAGCAGCTATATGATATATGTCATATTCCAGTAACAGGCGTTATTCCTTATATAAGACTGGATATAGATGATGAGGACAGTCTTTCAGAAAGAATAGATACATACTTTAAATCTTTGGATGGGGACATGAAAACATTAAACCAACAACTTGATATAGTGGTCATACGTCTGCCACATATATCCAATTTTACTGATTTTAATGCACTTGAGAGAATGGATATAGTGAATCTGCGTTATGTTGATAAGGCAGAACAGATAGGAAGACCTGACCTTATTATTCTTCCGGGAAGCAAGAATACGATTAATGATCTTAAGTGGATGCGCCATAACCATATAGAAGCGCAGCTAATAAAATGTTCAAGACAGGAGATACCTTTGTTTGGAATATGCGGTGGTTATCAGATGTTAGGAGATGTGATTGATGATAGCTGTAAGGCAGAGACAGGAGAGGTTGTACCTGGAATAGGTCTGCTGCCTGTAATAACAACATTTGCACCTGGTAAGCATACAACGAGAGTAAAAGGCGTGATATGTGAACAGACAGGAATGTGGAAGGAACTTGCAGGAAGTGCATGCAGCGGTTATGAGATACATATGGGCGAGAGTGTCATAAATACAGATACAGCAGTATCAGATACTGTATACATGGATGAGAGCAGTAATAGCATACATGATTATGATGATACACACAGGGTAACAGCATTTGCAGCAATACACAATATGACAGATGGTACAGAATATATGGATGGGTGTGTATGTGGCAACGTTGCAGGAACTTATCTTCATGGGATATTCGATATGCAGCAGTTTGGTGACAGATTTATAGATATGCTATGCAAAAGAAAAGGAATATCACGTAATAACTGCAGACATATAAGTTACAATCAATATAAGCAGAAAGAATATGACAAGCTGGCGGATGTCATAAGAGCTAATATGGATATGGAATATATATATAAGATTATGGGACTGGTGTGATGTGCATAAGATAAATATAAGAATAAAAGTATAAGAAGTAAAAGTAAATAATTACTTGATTATTACAACATAATCTAATAGAATGATATAAGCTGAAGCTGCGGATATAAGACTTTAAAAGTTTTAGATTAGCAGGATTCAAAGTTATAGAATTATGATTAATGGAGGCAGCATATGGATCAGAATAATATATATGACAATAAACCTGATGCAGAAGATAATGGTTCTAATAACAATAATGTACCAGAAGGATATACAGCGCCTGATACATCATATGGATATGAAAGTGATAATACAGGAAGTACACAGAGTGGCACAGGCTCTTTTACACATAATGATAATTCTGGTAACAATACATCAGGATATAATAACCATAACACTAATTACAATAATACCGGTTATAATTCTGGCAGTCATAATACACAAGGATCAGGATATACGCCACACAACGATAATATAGATGTGCCAGGAAAAAGTGCAGCAACAGCAAGTCTTGTACTTGGAATTATATCTATAGTGGCTATGGCAACATGGACGTTTGGTATAGGCTCATGTGTAGGAATCATAACAGGTATTATAGGACTTATATGCTCTTCTAATGCTAAAAGAGAAGGTTATACAGGTGGAATGCAGACCGGAGGTTTTATATGTTCATTGATAGGACTTATCGGTGGTGCATTTGTGTTAGTAGCATGTGTGGCATGCGTAGGATTTATAGGAACCTTTGGAGCCCTGAATGAATTTTAGGAGTATAAGCAATATTCCAGTATATGGTCTGCTTGGAGTTACAGGTTTCATATGCGGTATAATATATCTTGCACTTATATCAAGGAAAACGGATATAAAGTTTGAAGATGCGATATATGTATATGTATGGTCGGCTATTGGAGCTATGATTGGAGCAAAGCTTCTATACATATTTATAGAACTTCCTGGGATTGTATACACAGTAAGAAGAATTATTACTAATAATCATGGAGCAGGATTAAGAGTGTATGCCGTGACTATGATAAGTGGCGGTTTCGTATTCTTTGGAGGAGTATTTGGAGGACTCATAGCTGCTGTTATGGCATGCAGGTATTTCAGATATGATTGTGACAGAATGATTTCTGTTATTGTGCCCGCACTTCCACTTGTACATGCATTTGGAAGAGTGGGATGTACTTTAACAGGCTGCTGTTATGGCATAGAAAGTACTCTTCCTACTGCTATAATATATAAGAAGTCAAGATATGCTCCTAATGGAGTGGCGTTGTTTCCGGTACAGCCTGTTGAGGCAATATGTGATATATTAATATTTGCTGTATTGGTATATCTTGTACTGAAAAGAAAAAGGAGCGGACATAAGATACTTGATACGTATCTTTTAATGTATTCCATCATCCGTTTTATTCTTGAGTTTTTCAGGGGAGATGATATAAGAGGACACTGGCTGTTTTTGTCAACATCACAATGGATATGTGTGTTTATAGTATTATATTATTATGTAAGGGTTAAAAGGTCAAAAAAAGGTCGTGTATGCATGATAAGACCTTTTGACACTTAGGAATGGAGGAAAATATGTTTTGTAGAAAATGTGGAGCCAATATTTCGGATGATTCAAGTTTCTGTCCTGTATGTGGGGCACCAGTAGAAAAGTCACAGGCTGATAAGCCGGCACTTGATTGCAAGGCGACAAGTATAATAGCATATATTACATGGATTGGATTTATTATTGCGTTGTGTATAGGTGACAGGGATGGTGCAAGATTTTATCTTAACCAGGCACTTGTGTTTAATCTTTTCTGTATGCTGACTTCCATACCATTTATTGGATGGCTATGGGGAATATTTATGTTTATATGTTTCCTGCTTGGTATAATATGGGCAGCAGCACAGGAACCAAGAGAATTACCACTCATTGGAAAAATAAAAATATTAAACTGATAGTAAAAAACAAAAAGATTGACATATTGGTGTATGGTCTGATTGCTGTATACCAGTATGTCATTTTTTAATTAGTTTATATTTCGTATTTTATAGTGTATAGAAGAAACTTTAGTGTGCAGTCATGGCTTATATAGAACTCTTGCAGAATTTTACAGGGCTCATATGAGGATTTTTACAGGGTGAAAAAAAAGTAGCTATTTGTCAGATAATAGCATATAATATAAATAACTATTAACGAAACGGTTTTTATGATTGGATATTTATATGAAAAAACACTGACAATATGTATAGGCACGATGCAATAAAGGATATGGAGCCGGTAGCATCGCACTGGCAGGATTATAATGCACTTGGAGAAGCACTTATATCAGGACTTGGTAACAATGGTGCTAAGATAAACGGACGTGGAAGCATGCAGATAGATATTATACAGACATCTTACAGTACTATTCCATCGGTAGATATAGAACTTGGCAATGCATGCTCAAGTCATAGTGACAGTGAGCTGGAAACATTAAAGGATGGTCTGGTAGATATTTATAATATTCACATCATCATAAAATATTAATATAAGAATGGAGAAAAATATGACGATAAAAGAATGTTACGCAAAGATGGGATCAGATTATGAGGCGGTATTGGAAAGAATTCCAGGAGAGGCAATTATCATAAAGTTTGCTAAAAAGTTTCTTGATGACGAAAGCTATAATAACCTTATCAATGCAATGGATGAAAATAACGTGCAGGAGGCTTTCAGGGCGGTTCATACATTAAAGGGAATATGTCTTAATCTTGGTTTTGATACTTTATATAAAGCAAGTTATGAGTTGACAGAAAAATTACGTGCTGGACAGATGAGCGGAAGTGAGGAAGATTTAGAAGCTGTTAAAGCTGCTTACAAGCTTACAGTAGATGCTATCAGACAGCTTGATTAATTAAAAGAACAGGAGTTGCATATGACCACTATTGATAACAATTATTTAAATGAATCGGATTATACAGCCGACCAGTGGCAGGAGATAGAGGAAGGTCTTCTTAACGGACTTGATGTGTCTGTATATGCGAAAAAAGAGTACTTTGCCATACAGATGATGCAGATAAGATTAGGGCTTATGGATAAACTTCCAGTTGAATATTATGCATCTGTGGACTATGACTGGTTTCAGATGGAAGAAATCAGGCTTGGACTTAAGAACAAGGTTGATATAAGCAAGTATGCGCAAAAGACAGTACCTTTCGAGATTATGCGACAGATAAGAGAGGGACTTGAGCATGGAATAGATTTGTCATATGCTAAGAATCTTCCGGCAGGCGTTCTTAAGCAGTTAAGAATTGCAACAATACATAAAGTAGATATAAGCAGGTATATACGTGAAGGATATGACCAGGAACAGTTAGAGCAGATAAGGATAGCATTGGAGAACCACATGGATATAGACCGGTATATCAATACTTCACAGCGTGGCGTAGTTATCAAAGAGATAGTTCTTGGATTAGAAAAGAATCTTGATGTTGACAGCTATGCAAGAAGCGATATGAACTGGCTTCAGATGAGAGAGATAAGGATAGGTCTTGAGAGACGTCTTGATGTAAGCCAGTATAAGAATCCTTTGTATTCATGGAATCAGATGAAGCAGATACGTATAGGACTTGAACATAATCTTTTGGTAGATGATTATAAGAGCTTTATGTATACGGCTAATGAGATGGAAAAACATCGTCTAAGGCTTGAAGAGGCAGCAGGGGAGCTTCCTTTGGAAAATGAACATCAAAAGAAAGAATACAAGGACTTTGTGCTTGTTGTAAGTTCAAGCCAGATGGAAGCATTTATTATAGTATCAGAAGTGGGAGTAAAGATAAAAAGGAAAGATATTATAGATGCCCTTGCAGAAGACAATGTTGTGTCTGGTATAGATTATGATGTAATTGATGAGCTTGAGAAAGACGGAGCCAGCCAGGAAATGATAGTTGTAGCAACGGGAACAGAGCCGGGAGCTGGTAACGATGGATGGTATGAATATACATTTGATACGAATTTAAGGGCAAAACCAAAGCTTTTAGATAACGGGGCTGTTGATTACCAGAATATTAAGTGGTTTGAACTTGTTAAGAAAGGACAGGTAGTAGCTATATATCACGCTGCAACACCGGGTGTGCCAGGAAGAAAGGTTACAGGGGAGAATATAGCAGGAGCAAAGGGTAAAGAGCTTCCACCTATTATGGGTACAGGCTTTAATATATTACAGGATAATGTGACTTATGTGTCACAGCTTGATGGAAAAGTTGAACTTAGGAATGGAAGACTTGAGATTACGGACATACTAGTTCTTAATAATGTTACGCAGGCAAGTGGTAATGTTATATTTAATGGTTCGGTATATGTTAAAGGAATGGTCGGAGACGGTGCTGTTATCAAAGCATCTAAAGATATACTCGTAGATGGTTTTACAGAATCGGCGGTTCTTGATGCAGGTGGAGATATTATTCTTAAGAAAGGCAGCAATCAGGGTGGAAAAGGTTACATAAGAGCCATGCAGGATGTCATGGGTAATTTCTTTGAGAATGCCAGAATAATATGTGGAGGCAGCCTTAAGGCTAACTACTGCCTTAACAGTGATGTATATGCAGATAAGAATATAGAAATCTCAGGTAATAAAGCCGTACTTGCAGGTGGAAGCGTACATGCAGGAGAAGCCATAATAACTTATAATATAGGCAATGAAGCCTGTGTTATGACGAAGATAAAAGCAGGTAAGGAAGAAAAGTATCTAAGGGATAAAGCAATTCTTGATACAAGGGAATCAGATGTTAAAAGAGAACTGGAACTTCTTAGAAACGCTTTAAAGGAGATGCGAGGAAAGCTTGAACTAGATGAGAGAGGTATCAGTACAATGTATGTTAAAATCGAAAATGCCATATATACGAAGGAAAACGAACTCAAAGAAATATATGAGGTGAAGAAACAACTAAAGGAGGATATGGCAAGACTAAACTTTGTTAAAGTCGTCTTAAAGGGTAAAGTATATCCGGGAGTTAGTATTAATATTAATGGTGCAATGTGGAGAGCTTCGAGGGCTGACAATATAACACTAAAGAATAAGGATGGCAAGATAGCTATATTTAGAAATGGAGGACATTATGAATTCTAATAAAAAGAGGCTGCTAATAGTAGATGATTCAGAAATGAACAGAGAGTTGCTTGTGGATATGCTGAATGATGAGTACGATATATTGCAGGCAGATAACGGACAGAGTGGATTAGATGTGCTTGAAGAAGTTAAATATGATGTCGCCGCCATTCTTCTTGATATAGTTATGCCTGTTATGGATGGCTTTGAGTTCCTTGGCATACTTGCAGACAGAAAAGTTATGGATAAGGTCCCTGTACTTGTTATAAGCGGAGAGAATAGTGTCCAGAACGAAAAGAAGTGTTTTGAAGCGGGAGTTAATGACTTCATAGCAAGACCTTTTAACGTCGATCTTGTCAAGAAAAGAGTTGAAAATGCAGTTAATCACTACCTGTATAAGAATAAGCTTGAAGAAAAGGTTGAGGAGCAGACATCAACACTTAGAAGAGCATATATAACCCTTAAAGCGCAGGCAGAAAAACTTGAAAAAAGTAATCAGGATATTATAGAAATGCTTGGTACGGTAGTTGAATTCCGTAATCTTGAAAGTGGTGAACATGTACAGAGAGTAAAAGGCTATACAAGAATACTGGCTGAAAAATTCAGCGAACAATATCCAGAGTATGGTCTTGATAAGAATATGATAGACACTATTGTTCTTGCTAGCACACTTCATGACCTTGGAAAGATATCTATACCGGACAGTATATTATTAAAGCCGGGAAAGCTTACAAACGATGAATTCGAGTATATGAAGTCACATACCATAAGAGGCTGTGAGTTACTTGATACCATGAATAATAACTGGAATCCCACATATAAGAAAGTATGTTATGAAATCATAAGACATCATCATGAAAAATATGATGGCCGTGGATATCCTGATGGGTTAAAAGGAGAAGATATACCTATATCAGCACAGCTTGTTTCGCTGGCAGATGTGTATGATGCACTTGTAAGTGAAAGATGTTATAAGGCTGCATACACAAGAGAAGAGGCATATCATATGATAATCAATGGAGAATGCGGAGTGTTTTCACCAAAGCTTATGGAAGTGTTCAGACAGGTAAAACGTGAGTTTGAGCAATTCTTTGAAAGCAAGGTAGTGTAACTATGGCGTACAAGTAGTTATAAATGAATAAAATATAAAAAAATGTTGAATTATGTCTAAAATAGATATATAGTATTCTATGACAATTTCGATATGAAGTTTGCAGGAAAGTGACTGATGTCTACCGAAGGAGTAACACTCTCAGGTGCTGGATAAGATATTCTGGTGCAACTGTAAATGGATCGACTCTCTGGAGATTCTGAATAAAGCAGAAGCCGAAGGTGCAACATATACGTGTTGGTCAGGTAGTGTATGATATATGTTAAAGTGTATAATTAATATATCAGACATATCAGACCACATAGATATATGAATCTCTCAGGCAAAAGGACAGAGAAGACATAGATAAAGCAACATTTACGACATTATTAATATAATGTCATGATATATATTTAGAAGCATTATTAGATATATAATTTAAACACAAGATTATTTATCTCGTATAAAATATATAATTCAAGTATATATAACATATGATTATTTATTGTTTTCTGTAAGTTCTGTTATCATCAATTTTTCCATATGAGTTATATAACCGGATATTTGTCGCATAGATATGTATAGCTGTATCTGTTTATCAGATTGTGTAGCAGTCTGATATAAGATTTATCAGGCATGGTTGATATATAATAATATTGATATATGCATTATATATTATGCATATTATTACACGTGCTGGCATCATATTTATAAAGAATAAGAAAGGTAATTAGGACATATGTGGAATTCAATTAATCAGGTTCTTTCAGCTATTGATGACTTTGTATGGGGTGTGCCTCTTATGGTATTTATCATAGCAGGAGGTATACTTCTTACAGTACGTCTTGGCGTACTTCAGATAAGAAAACTTCCGCTCGCATTGAAGTGGATGATAAAGAATGAGGAAGAGGCAGAAGGTGAGATATCAAGCTTTGCTGCCCTGTGTACAGCATTAAGTGCTACAATAGGTACAGGTAATATAGTAGGTGTAGCAACTGCTGTATGTGCAGGTGGTCCGGGAGCGTTATTCTGGATGGTTGTCACAGCATTTTTTGGAATGGCAACAAAGTACTCAGAAGGCTTGTTAGCTGTCAAGTATCGTGTCGTATCTGAGGATGGACACAGCTTAGGCGGACCTTTTTATTATATAGAACTTGGTATGGGAAAAAAGTGGAAGTGGCTTGCTAAAATATTTGCATTCTTTGGTGTGTGCGTAGGACTTTTTGGTATAGGAACTTTCAGTCAGGTTAATGGTATATCAAGTGCTATTAATGGTTTTTTTGATGCAGATAATTCACACTGCGTGAATATACCATTTCTTGGAGAATATTCATGGTCAGTTGTTATAGCATCACTGGTACTTGCTGTATGTGTAGCGCTTGTTCTTATTGGCGGAGTTAAGAGAATTGCAAGTGTAAGCCAGGTAGTTGTGCCATTTATGGCTATCTTATATGTACTGTTTGTCGGAGTGCTTGTTTTAACTAATATAACAAAGGTTCCAGCTGCATTTAAGATTATAGTTGAAGCAGCATTTTCACCAAGGGCTGTAACTGGAGGTCTCGTAGGAAGTATGCTTGTAGCTATGCAGAAGGGTGTTGCAAGGGGTATATTCTCTAACGAAGCCGGACTTGGTAGTGCACCTATAGCAGCGGCAGCAGCACAGACCAATGAGCCAGTACGTCAGGGTCTTGTAAGTATGACAGGTACATTCATAGATACAATAGTTATATGTACACTTACAGGTCTTTCAATAGTTATAACAGGAGCATGGCAGGTAGAAGGACTTCAGGGTGTACAGGTTACTACATATGCATTCCAGAACGGACTTCCATTCCCATCACAGGTATCAGCTTTTGTGCTTATGTTGTGCCTGGTATTCTTTGCATTCACAACTATTCTTGGATGGGATTACTACAGTGAAAG
>DJDY01000051.1 GCA_002435585.1 Lachnospira sp. UBA5912 | reverse complement strand
GGTAGAGCAGAGGACTGAAAATCCTCGTGTCACTGGTTCGATTCCGGTTCTAGGCACTTGATTGTGTAGGTATTACAGTTTGTAATATCTACATTTTTTTTGTTATAATTATGAATTAATAATTTATAAAAGGTGAAAATATGAATAACATTAAGTATGAAAAATACAAAATATATGAAAAAAAGATGCAGAATGAAAAAATACAAAATTTAAAAGACTATCAGTACAATGATTTACTTGAAAAGTTAATAGAATATAGCAAAGAAAATATAGTTCCTATGCATATGCCGGGGTCTAAACGAAACCATGAGCTGATAAGCAGGTATATTAAGGATTTGTCCACACCATATGATATAGATATCACTGAAATCGATGGCTTCGATAATATGCATAATGCAGACGGAATTATAAAAAAAGCATTTGAAAGAGCAGCTAATATGTATGGGGCTGATGAGAGCCTGTTTTTGGTTAATGGAAGTACAGCAGGTAATATGTCGGCAATATGCGGAGTTACTGACAAGGGGGACAGTATAATAGTTGCGAGGAATTGTCATGTTTCGGTTTACAATGCAATTATCCTTAATGAACTTGATGCAATCTATGTTTATCCACAATACGATGATAAGTATGGATATTATAAGGGGATAAGTTTAAATGAAATCAAAGATACAGTGGAAAACAGTGAGCTTTTAGGAAAAGATATTAAGGCAGTAGTTATAACTTCTCCAACATATGAAGGAAATGTATCTGACATAAAAGCTATAGCAGATTATCTTCACAGATATAATATTCCTCTTATAGTCGATGAAGCCCATGGAGCACATTTTAAGTTTTCAGATGAGTTTCCACAGACTGCTGTTGAACAGGGGGCAGATATAGTCATAAATAGTGTGCATAAAACACTTCCTTCGCTTACGCAGACAGCAGTTATGCATATAAACTATGGATATGTAAATGTTTCCAAAGTGAAAAGATACTGGAATATATATCAGTCAACCAGCCCTTCATATATACTTATGGGCTCAATAGACAGATGTATGAGTATAATACAAAAAGATGGTAACTCTCTTTTTGAAAACTATATATCAAAACTAAAAATATTACGAAATAAATTAGGTAAGCTTAAAAATATAAAGCTGATAGATTCAGATGATATATCAAAGATTGTTATTGGCTGTGACAATGCCAAAAAATTGTACGATATATTATTAAATAAGTATGGTATCCAGCTTGAAATGTCGTCATTAAAGTATGCCATTGCTATGACTTCCATATTTGATTCTGAGGAGTATTATGACAGATTTTACGCTGCGCTATATGAAATAGATAAAGGCTATGATGATATAATAACTGAGAATAATAATGAAGGCTATGATGATATAATAACTAAAAATAATAACGAAAGCTGCGATGATATAATAACTGAAAATAATAACGAAAGTTATAATGCTAATGATATAAATAATAGTGCAAATAATAATCAAAATTATGCTGAGCGTTGCAATATATTTAATAATCCGTCATCAATAAAAAAGAAAGATATGAAAGTAAATATAGCAGAATTTAATAATGAATGTGCTATGAGTATAGCAGAAGCCATAAATGAAGGCGATAAAAACGGATATGAAAATATTATGCTGAATGACAACTCTTTGTATGGTAGAATAAGTGCAAAGATGGTATATGTATATCCACCTGGAATCCCAATTCTGTGTCCTGGTGAGGTTATATCTGAGAAGGTTGTTAGAATTATAAGTGAAGCAATAGAGAATAGACTTGAAGTAGTGGGAATTGAATATACTGATACTAATGATAGCTGTAATGGTGATCTGAAATATAATATAGAGGGTAACTCAAAAAATAATTTAAAAGATAATTTAAAAGATAATTTAAAGGATAGCTGTAACTATAAAAACAAAAAACATGAGAGATATAAAGGAGCACTTGTATGCCTGAAATAGCATTTATAATGGGAAAAAGTTCAAGTGGGAAAGATCATATATTTAAGGCAATTGTGGAAGATGAAGCGCTTGGATTAAGTACAATAACCATGTATACAACACGCCCTATGAGAGCTGGGGAGACAGATGGGGTTGAGTATTATTTTGTGGATGATGGAAAAGCCCTTGAACTGGAAAAAAACAATAAGATTATAGAGATGAGAAAATATCAGACAGTATATGGTGAGTGGAAATATTTTACAGCAGATGATGGTCAGATAGTACTTGGAAAGGGAAAGCGTTACATAGTAATCGGAACAATAGAAGCATATAACAAATTCGTGGAATACTTTGGAAAAGAGTGTATGCTTCCGATATATATTGAAGTAGAAGATGGAATAAGACTGCAGAGAGCTATCAAGAGAGAGCAGAAGCAGGAGGTTCCGCATTACGAAGAAATGTGCAGAAGATTTTTAGCTGACAGCGTTGATTTTTCAGAGGAAAATATTAAAAAAGCGGGAATTACTAAAAGATTCTATAACAATGGTCCTATAGAAGAATGTATACTTAGTATAAAAGAGGAAATAAAGACAAGATTGTTTTAATGCTGCATTTATGATAAGATGTTATATGATTGGAGTTTACTATGGATATTAAAGTTAATGATATTAAAGCATCATCTCGGGTACAGAATGGTGTAAAAAGTACAGCCAGTTCAGATGATAGTTTCAAGTTTACATTAATAAGTAATATTGAGGAAAAAGACCTTCAGGAAAAGCTTGGTAATATGATGCAGGAGATTACCGAGCAGGGGGAAAAGATAGCTAAGCATATGGATATTAAGGATATGCGAAAGTACAGAGAACTAGTAAAAGGCTTCTTAAACGAGGTAGTTAACCGTTCGCATAAGTTTTCAAGAGAGAACTTTCTTGACAGAAGGGGCCGTCACAGGGTATATGGTATAGTTAAGCTTGTTGATAAGAATCTTGATGAGCTTGCAGGTGAACTTGTGAAAGAAGAAAAGAATCATCTGGAAATCGTGGGAAGAATAGATGACATAAGGGGACTTCTGCTTGATATCACAGCTTAGATTGCAAAGCAGTATAACAATCCCAAAACACCAGTGAGTGGTCGGATTCACTTATGACACTCACATCATTTATATAGAAAGATGCAGGAAGAAAAAATGAGTAGTTTTTCAGATATTTATGGATATGAAACAATTAAAGAACATATGCAGAGTGCAATAAAACTGGGGAAAGTGTCGCATGCATATATTATTAATGGCGGGCTTGGCGCTGGAAAGAAGATGTTAGCTGGTATATTTGCAAAGACTTTGCAGTGCGAGAATATGGAAGCTTCTGTTAATCCATGTAACAAATGTCATTCCTGTATACAGGCAGATACTGGGAATCAGCCGGATATTATATGGGTAAAACATGAAAAGCCAACAAGTATTGGTGTTGATGATGTCAGGGAACAGATAATATCAGATATGCAGATTAAGCCTTATTCAAGCAAGTATAAGATATATATCATAGATGAGGCTGAAAAGCTTACAGTGGCAGCCCAGAACGCCCTTCTTAAGACAATAGAGGAGCCACCTGCATATGGTATAGTTATATTTCTTACAACTAATGCGGACATATTTTTACAGACAATATTGTCAAGATGCGTTATGCTTGATTTAAGACCTATAAAGGACAGTATTGTAGAAGATTATTTAAAAAATAATTATGATATATCGGATTATGAATGTCGTTTTGCAGCTAACTTTGCACAAGGGAAAATCGGACATGCAAAGAGTATTGTGGAAAATACTGAGTTTGCCAATCTTAAGCAGGATGTCATGAATGTTATAAAGAATGCAAAGAGCATGACGTCTGGTGAGATTATGGCATTTGCAAAAGATATGAAAGATATGAGCAGCTATAATTTTACAATAGATGATTATCTTGATTTCATGGCAATGTGGTTCAGGGATGTACTGCTGTTTAAGAGTACTAATGATACGAATTATCTTATATTCAGTGATGATATATCGCTTATTAAATCACAGGCGCAGACTATGTCATATGAGGGAATTCAGGATATACTTAATTCAATAGATAAGGTTAAGATAAGACTTAAAGCCAATGTTAACTTTGAATTGTGTATAGAGCTTCTTATTATGGCTATTAAAGAAGCTATGTAAGACAGGAATATTATTAAGTTTAATGGTATTATATGAATTGATATTGATTCATATCAAAGGAATTAAACTTATCATAGATTAGGAGAATATAAATATAATGACTAAGGTTGTTGGAGTTAGATTCAGACAGGTTGGAAAGATATATTTCTTTGCACCTGGTAAATATAGTGTTGAAGTAGGTCAGCACGTTATAGTTGAAACAGCAAGAGGTGTAGAATACGGTTCAGTAGTACTTGGTGAAAGAGAGGTTGATGATAGTGCAGTGGTACAGCCATTAAAGGCTATCATAAGAATAGCAACTTCAGAAGATGATGAAAGAGAAGCTAAGAACAGAGAAAAAGAAAAAGAAGCTTACAAGATATGTATTGAAAAGATTAAGAAGCATAATCTTTCCATGAAGCTTATTAAGGTTGAGTATACATTTGATAATAACAAGGTACTATTCTACTTTACAGCAGATGGCAGAATAGATTTCAGGGAGCTTGTTAAGGATCTTGCATCAGTGTTCAAGACACGTATAGAGCTAAGACAGATAGGTGTCAGGGATGAGACTAAGATTCTTGGTGGTATAGGCTCATGTGGCAGACCGCTGTGCTGCGCAACTTATATGCCGGAGTTTGTTCCAGTATCTATCAAGATGGCAAAGGAACAGAATCTTTCACTGAATCCATCTAAGATATCAGGTGTGTGTGGAAGGCTTATGTGCTGTCTTAAGAATGAGCAGGAAACTTATGAAGAGCTTAACAGCCATCTTCCAAATGTAGGTGATTATGTAACAACGCCAGAGAAGCTTAAAGGTGAGGTATCTAGTGTCAATGTATTAAGACAGCTTGTCAAGGTTATAGTTACTGTTGATGGTGACGAGAAGGAGATAAGGGAGTATCCTGTTTCAGAGTTAAGATTCAAGCCAAAGAGAAAGAATGAAAGAATAAATATAGACGATAAGGAATTAAAAGAACTTGAAGAGCTTGAAAGAAAGGAAGGAAAAGCCCACATCAATGATGACTGATGCTAAGACGAATTCAGATATTAAGATTAATGCCAATGAGAGAATAGATGACTTGTGCAGGGATAATCTTAAGCTTATTCAGAATACGGATGTATTCTGTTTTGGTATGGATGCTGTCTTGCTTTCTACATTTGCAGCTGCCAGAAAGACTGATGCGGTATTGGATCTTGGAACAGGCAATGGTGTAATACCAATACTCATGCAGGCAAAGAATCCAGGTGGTATGTATACAGGACTTGAGATTCAGGATGTCAGCTTTAATCTTGCAGTAAGGAATGTTCAGATGAATAATCTTTCAGACCATGTAAATATGGTTCAGGGTGATATTAAGGAGGCTTCACGTATATTTGGTGGGGCTTCTTTTAATGTAGTAACAAGCAATCCTCCGTATATGAATGAGAATCATGGGATAGTTAATCCCGACAGTGCAAAGGCTATAGCAAGACATGAACTCTTATGCAGTCTTGAGGATGTGGTAAGAGAGGCTTCAAGGTGTCTTAAGGTTAAGGGACATATGTATATGGTTCACAGACCTTCAAGGCTTGCGGATATATTTGCAGCGATGAGCAGCAATCATCTTGAGCCTAAAAGAATGAGACTTGTGTATCCTTACGCTGACAAACCAGCCAATATGGTGCTTATAGAAGCAGTTAAGGGTGGAAGGCCGCAGCTTAAGGTTGAGAAACCACTTATTGTATACAATGCAGATGGAAGTTATACAGAAGAACTTTTAAATATGTATGGAATGGAAGCATAAGTTGTGTCTGCGCACACCTGACACAAACATATAATTGTTTATGTACATCGTTATTGTTGTAAATAGGTATTAGAATGTGTGCAGAAATGAGGAGTAATATGGATATTAATGAGCAGGGAGTAAACACCTGTGATGAGGTGAGAGTGACAGAAGATAATAGCTTACATAGCCATATGGGGCCTGGACAGCTCTATCTGTGCGCCACGCCTATAGGGAATCTTGAGGATATAACATTCAGGGTGTTAAGAATATTAAAAGAGGCGGATGTTATAGCCGCAGAGGATACAAGAAACAGCATAAAGCTGCTTAATCATTTTGAGATAAGTACTCCAATGACAAGTTATCATGAATATAACAAGTATGATAAGGCAAAGACTCTTGTTGAGAAAATGCTTAAGGGTAAAACCGTAGCTGTTATAACTGATGCAGGAACTCCAGGAATATCGGATCCAGGAGAAGAACTTGTAAAACAGGCACTTGAAGCGGGGATAAAGGTATCAAGTGTGCCAGGAGCAGCAGCGTGTATAACGGCCCTTACGATGTCAGGACAGGCTACAAGAAGATTTGCATTTGAGGCATTTCTTCCATCAGATAAGAATGAAAGAAAAGATATACTTGCTGAACTTGAGTCTGAAACAAGGACAATGATTATATACGAAGCGCCTCACAGATTGTTAAAGACTCTTAAGGAGCTGAGTGCAGTGCTTGGAGGTGAGAGGGCATTAACAATATGCAAGGAACTTACGAAAAGGTATGAAAACAGCATGGTTACTACTCTTGATGAGGCTTGTGAGTACTATGAAACCAATGAACCACGAGGCGAGTATGTACTTGTTATAGCAGGAAAGAGCCGTGATGTGATAAAGCAGGAAGAACAGGATAGGTGGAAGTCCATGTCGGAGCGTGAGCATGTTGAAATGTATATAAGCCAGGGAATGGATAAGAAAGAAGCTATGAAGGCAGCAGCAAAGGACAGAGGGGTGTCTAAGAGGGATATATATAATAAGCTGCTTGAGATGTAGTCTTTTGGCTAAGTTATAATTAAAAAAAATATCATGTTAAAATATATATTATAGGAAGAAAACTACGGATGTACGTGGTTTTCTTCCTTTTTTTATCTTAATTAAAAATGTTACAAAAATATTAAAAACTTATATAAAAGTACTTGCGTTATCTTACAAAGTATTCTATAATTCAATCTATTGTGAAATGTTTCTAAAAAATATTAATAAAAACTTTGAGGTTCATGAAAAATATACAATACAGATAAGCACAAACGATTATGATTGTATAAAATATGTTTAATTAAAGACTGACGTATATTTTGTAATTGTTTAAAATCACTAAGTTAGTTAATTACTTATGAAATGTTATCACTAAGCTTTTTATAGGAGGAATTTATGAAGAAGAAGACATTTAACAGAGTATTTGCCATATTCAGTGCAGTACTTATGTTAGTAGGAATGTTCCCTTCTGTTCCAGCAACTGTCATTGCGGCAGAAACTACTGGAAGTGAAGGAACAGCAGCCGCAAAAAAGGCATATGTCATGGATGCCGCAGACCTCAAGGCTGAGCAGTTTGGCGAAGATGGCAAGCTTGCAGCAGCTACAGGTGATATTAAAGTAGGAACAGATGATTATTTCACTGTCGGTGCCACAGGCAGTAAGAACTCATTAAAGCAGTTCACAGATGGTGAACGTAGCTGTGAAATGGGTGATTATACACAGGCACTTAATCTCGGCGGTGCATTAAAGACTAATAATGGTCAGGCAGGGCTTGGTTTTACAACAACAGAGCCAGTTAAGGTTATAGCCTATGTTGCTGTAAAGGCAGTTAATGACAGCAAGCATTCATTCCAGTATGCCAAGGCTAATGGTAAGGCAGTATCTATCGAGATGGAAAATGATACAAGCGTTGTAAATAAGATTGAATTCACACTTGGTGAAGCAGGTCAGTACTGGTTAGGTGGTGACAATGGTGGTGACTTCTTATATGTAGAGGTTCAAAGCCTTTTACCAGAATATTCAATCAAAGGAACAACAGTAGATGCATCATTATTCAGTGATGGCAAGCTTATAGCAGACTCTGCATTATCAGGTTTCTTTAGTGTATACAAGAATGGTGATAAGACAAAGTTAGTTGCTGACCAGTCAGTAGCTTATGGTAAGGAAACACTTACAACATCATTAAGACTTGATGGAAGTCCAACATTTACAGATGGAAAAGAAAAAGCAGTAATTACATTTACAGCTGCTAATGATTTCAGACTTACATTAGTAGCAGCCCAGAAGGGTTCAGCAGTTCCAGAATTACAGTATGTTAAGGATGGCGGTGCTACAGTTACACTTGCAGATGCAGTATTTGAAAAGGGTACAGCAGCTAAGTATACAGTAGAACTTCCAGCAGGTACATATAAGATTGGTTCTAAGAACGGTCTTGATATATTCGATATGAGTGTTAAGTATATCGAAAAGTATGAAATGAATGCTAATGACCTTGATGTTTCTAATGCAGGTGAAGATGGTAAGTTAAAGGTAACAGCAGATACAGCAGTAGGAACAGATGGTTACTTCACAGTAGCCGGCAAGGGTTCAAAGAATGTATTTATCAAGTTAGCAGCACCAGCAGAATACAAGGGTGTTACATATAACAATAAGCTTCAGCTTAGTGGAGCTACTAAGTTATCAGATGGAACAGCAACAATTAAGGTTAATGTTGAAAAGACAGCTAAAATTACTCTTGTAGCAGCAGCTAAGGGTGCATCTGGTGAAGGTACTAACCTTATCTATGCCAAGACAGGCGTTACTTCTGGTACAGCAATAGGCCAGTTAGGTGCTACAGACGAAATAGGAACATATACAGTAGAAAATGTTAAGCCAGGTACATACTATATCGGTAGCGAAAAGGGTGCTGATATATATGATATCAAGGTAGAATATGACCCAGAAGAAGATAAGCAGGCAGTTGGCTGGGATACAATAACAGCTCCTGTTATCGAGTCAGTTACAACAGATGAAGATGGTAACTTCATTGTTAAGTTCACAGCTAATGTTGATGAACTTAATGGTGCAGAGAATGTAAAGATTACAATGCTTGAAGGTGGATGTGAAGTATCTACAATTAATGTTAAGGCACAGGCAGATTCTGTAACATTTACACCACTCTGGTCAGGTGATTACACATTTACAGCAGTTGCACAGAGAGTTGGTTCAGCAGATAAGGCAAGTGAAGTATACAATTATGGTCCTTATACACTTGCAGTAAGAAAGCCAGTTATAACATGGGCTCAGAACAAGGGTAACGGAAGAGTATACCTTGACTGGGTTAATATCGAAGATGCAGACAGCTATGCAGTAAGCTACAGAGAAGCTGGAAGCACAGGCGATTACACATATGCAGTTAAAGACCTTGCAGCTAATCAGGCAGATTATACAGTAACGGGTCTTGAAGCCGGAAAGAGCTACGAATTCAAGGTTGAAGCAACAAGAAACAGTGACGGTTTTGTTGCAAATGCTACTTCAACAGTAGAAGTAAAGAGCGAAGCAGACCAGAAGTGGTATGTTGCTACAGTAGGTTCGGCACAGACAACTAATGCAGTTATTACACAGGAAGATGGTACTGTAACAAAGTACGACCTTGATTCACAGGAATCAACAGCTAATAAGGAAAACAATGTAGAAGCAGTAGATATTTCTAACACAAACGGAACTATTGAACTTGCTTCACAGACAAGTGGTAAGATATCAGATGATGAAGACGGTTTCTCTTACTACTATACAAAGATTGACCCAGATACAGAAAACTTCAAGTTATCAGCTACATTTACAGTAACAGATACTTCAAAGACTCCTGATAACCAGACAGGCTTTGGTGTAGTTGCAGCAGATACACTTGGTGTTAACAACTGGGGAAGCGTTGACTATGTACATAAGTACTTCAACTATGCATCATCTATGGTATATAGCAGCAAGTCAGCATATCCATGTATGAGAAATGTAACAGGTTATACATCAGCAGATTCATCAAATAATGATGGTGTTGACAGAGTTGTTACAAAGTCAGACTTCAAGAATACAAAGACATCATTTGCAGCAGATGCAACATATGAATTCTCACTTGAGAAGACAGATAATGGTTACACAGCAGTATGCAACGGCGAAGAGCTTAAGAATGAGGATAACTCATTTACTTCAGTTCAGGAAGACGGAACAGTTGTTGTTGGTGTAATGGTAAGTAGAAAAATCGGTGTTAAGATTAGCAATATCAAGTTCACTAAGTCAGAGAGCAAGGGTATTACAGCTAATGGCAGCTCTGATGAAAAGGTAAAGCCAAGCGGAAGAGTATATTCTTCTAATACAGTAGGTGCAGCAGAATATGAATTCATCTATGTTCCTAACTGTGATGGTACACTTAAGGTAACAGGTCCAGACGGACAGGCTTATGAAGAAGTATTATCAGCAGGTGATGCAGCCAGAGTAAATGTAGCAGTTAATGTTGGTGACAATAAGATAAGCTACACATTTGCTCCAGCAGCAAGTGATAAGATTACATCTACAGATGAACTTACAGGAGATGTAGCAGTTAAGCGTGCTGTTTATGGAGAGGAAAATGGTATTCTTGTAGTTTCACCAGAAGGAATGTCAGATGGTGATGGTACAGAAGCAAAGCCATTAAATCTTGCAACAGCAGTACAGTATGCACAGCCAGGACAGACAATCGTTCTTAAGGATGGTATATATAAGGACTGGATATCAATCCAGAGAAGCGTAAGCGGTACAGCAGATAAGATGATTACACTTGTAGCGCAGAATACAGGTAAGGCAGTATTTGAAGGTGTTGGTTTATCAGTTATTGGAGATTACTGGCATGTATATGGTATTTATGTAAAGGATTCAACAGGCGTAGGTATCCAGATTAATGGTAACAACAACATAATTGAAATGTGTACAGTTGAGCATTCAGCTAACACAGGTATCCAGATAAGCCGTTCAGGAAGCGCTGATAACAAGACAGGTATTAAGTATAAGTTATGGCCAACAGACAACCTTATAAAGAACTGTGAGTCATTTGATAACTGTGATGCAGGACGTAACGATGCCGATGGTTTCGCAGCTAAGCTTACCTGCGGTAATGGAAACAAATTCTATGGTTGTATCTCACATAACAACATTGATGATGGATGGGACCTTTATGCCAAGTCAGTATCTGGTGAAATTGGTCTTGTAACTATAGAAAACTGTGTAGCTTACAACAACGGATGGCTTACAACAGACGATATTACAGATGCTAACTATGAATATGGCGAAGGTAATGGTTTCAAGCTTGGTGGTGGTTACTTAAAGGGTGGTCACGTTCTTAAGAACAGTATCACATTTGATAACCATGCTAAGGGAATTACAAGTAACAGTTGTCCTGATATTAAGATATATGATTGCACATCTTACAATAACTCAATCAACAACAGTGCTTATAATGTAGGTCTTAATACTAAGGATTCTAACAAGAAGGAATGGGTTGTTAACGGATTAATTTCTATTAATAACGAGAAGAATACAAAGCTTGAAGACTTAATTCCTTTTGCTCTTCATAGCGAAAATAACTATATTTATAATGGTAGTGCTTCATACAACAGCAATGGTGTAGAAGCAACAGATGACTGGTTCGTAAGTGTTGACACTTCAGTTCTTCCTACAAGAAATGAAGACGGAACAATCAACATGCATGGTCTTCTTGAATTAAATGAATCCGCTCCAGCTGATTCTGGTGCAAGACTTGATGTAACAAGTGCAGATGCTATATCAGTCCAGCCAAGTACAGTAGCACCTGGTAAGATTGAAATAGCTGACACAGTAGAAAAGGCAGATGCACCAGCAGTTAAGACTGAGTTAGAAGTAACAGATGTGCTTAATGCAGAGGAATGGGATGCTTATAAGAGAGGTGCAGATGTTAAGATTTCAGTAGATGTTAACAATATCGATGAAGCAAAGGCTGATGAATCAGTTAAGAAAGATATAGAACTTGTTAACGCAAAGGTTAAAGAAGCTATAGCAGATGGTGTAATTGGACAGTATATTGATTTATCAATCAATAAGACAGTTGGTGATAATGAGCCAACAGCAGTAAAGGTTACAAACAGTCCTGTTAAGTTTAATGTAACAGTACCAGAAAAGCTTATTAACAAAGATACTAATAAGACAAGAGAATATAGTATAGTAAGAGTACACGATGGCGTTGCAGAAGTTATAAGTGATGCTAAGGTTGAAACAATTGATGGCAAGCTTACAATTACATTCAGTACAGATAAGTTTTCTACATATGCAATTGTATACAAGGATACAGTAAAGAGCAATCCTGGTAAGGATGATGGCAAGGGTGATACACCAACACAGCCAGCACAGCCTTCTAATCCTTCACAGCCAACAGAACCTTCAACAACACCTACAACACCTTCTACATCAGATGTAGCTAGTGATACAGTACAGGATAATGCTAATGTTGATAGTTCAGCAGCCAATGCAGAATCAGGTGAAGGTACTGCAACAGCAGATGCAGCACATCCAGCCGTATATGCAGTATTGGCTATGATGGCAGCAGGTCTTGTTTTATCAGTAGTTGTATATGATAACAAGAAGAAGAGAATATAATTAATAAAACATATATGATACATAGATGTGAGGTCTTATGTATCGTATTATGAGGGAATAGTAGCAAAGAACTAAAGATAAACGTAAATTAAGGTCAGGATAGCATCAGTAAGATGTTTATCCTGACCTTTTGTTATGGATAAGAAAGTGACTATTCAGCCTGGTCGTTATTAATGTGTTCATTAATAATAGCCTTGATAGTATTATAAAGATAAGGCTTTAACTTATCTATGTCAGCAGGTTCCTTGTAAAGAATCGCACTGTAGCATGTTGAACTTATAAGTTCTACTATCATAAAAAGCATTATTTCAGGCTCTTTGAGATTAAGTCCTGATTCCGCCAGCATATCATAATATATGTCTTTGAAATTAATATCATCATCAGCAACATTCGTTGTAAGTGCTTCCTTGAATATACCCCATGACAGATTCTTTGATATGAAAGTAAGAAGTGTCTGGTTACTGTTTAATGCATTTATAATATAATCAGCGATAAAGATAATCTTCTCAGTAAATGTAATATTAAAGCCTTTATTCTCAGTGTTATTGTCGTTTATGTGGCTATTAAGAGCTGAAACGGCATTCTTAAAAAGCTTGCTTGCCTCGTGTGATATAAGCTTGTTTCTTATGTCGTATTTATCTTTAAAATAAAGATAGAATGTTCCTTTTGCTATTCCAGCCTTCTGAGATATCTCTGCTATAGATGTTTTAGATACCCCCTGTGTTGTGAACAGTTTAAATGCGGTATCTAATAAAGATGTTCTTTTTTGTTGTTTATTAGTTTCTAGTTTTCCCATATGAAAAACCTCATTTCTATGTTGTGTTGGTTATATTCTTACAGGCATCCGCCCTATCAGTGAAAAGTCTAAAAGAACATGTGCAAGTACAGTCCCCTTTTTATTCTTTTAGCTGGCACGGCTCATGCTTACGCACATAGTTTACCACGAAGAAAATAAAAAATCTATAAAAAAATGACTTGAGGTCATTTTTAATATTGACTACCAGTCAATTTGTGTTAGAATATCGTTTGTAAAGAAAATGACCATGGGTCATATTTGAGAGTTTTTATCATATTTATTTTTAAGAACCATAGGAGCTGTTAAGGCAGATGTACTAAGGTGGATGAATATGAAAAAAGACGTCGCAGACGTAGAAATGAGGCGAATGTATGGAAAAGTTTGGAAAAGTAATTGTTAAGCTTAGAATTCCAATTCTGATTCTGAGCGTCCTGCTTCTTATCCCATCTGCATTTGGATATTTTAATACAAGAGTTAATTACGATATTCTGTATTATCTTCCAAGTGAGATTGAGACTATGCAGGGACAGGACATTCTTATGGATGATTTCAATAAGGGTGCCTATGCTATGGTAGTTGTCCAGAATATGGATGCAAAGTCTACCGATAAGCTTATTAAGAAGGTTGAAAATGTAGAGCACGTTGCACAGGTTATTTCTTATACAGGAATAGTTGGTGAAGATGTACCATCAGAGATAGTACCTTCAAAGTTTAGAAAGTATTTCGAGAATGACAGCACGGATACAACATTATTTGCAATATTCTTCGATAATACAACTTCAAGTGATGACACAATGAATGCCATAACACAGATAAGGGAACAGACACAAGGTCAGGCATTCATAAGTGGTATGTCAGCAGTGGTTACAGATACTAAGAATCTTTCAGAGAAAGAGACTCCACTCTATGTACTTATAGCAGTTGTACTTGTTTGTATAGTACTTGCAATATTTATGGATTCATTCCTTGTACCTGTATTCTTTATGATAAGTATAGGAATGGCGATTGTATACAACCTTGGTTCGAATATCTTTTTGGGAGAGGTTTCATACATAACCAAGGCATTGGCAGCAGTACTTCAGTTAGGCGTTACACTGGATTACTCAATATTCCTGTGGCACAGTTATAAGGAGATGAAAGAACAGTATCCGGATGACCATAAGGAAGCTATGGCAGTTGCCATAGGTAATACACTTACATCAGTTGTTGGTTCTTCTATAACAACTGTTGCAGGTTTCATAGCACTTTGCTTTATGAGCTTCACACTTGGTCTTGACCTTGGTATTGTTATGGCAAAGGGTGTTATATTTGGTGTTATCGGATGTGTAACTATCCTTCCTTCATTAATTCTTACATTTGACAGGGCATTAGAAAAGACAATGCACAGAGAGATTATGCCAAGCTTTGATAAGCTTGCTACATTTATAGTAAACCACTCATGGATATTTATCATTATCTTCCTTGTATTGTTAGGACCTGCTATATATGGACAGAGCCATACATCAGTATACTATGATCTGTCTGATACACTTCCAGATGATCTTGCATGCTCACAGGCTAACAAGAAGCTGGAAGAAAACTTTGATATGAACTCAATATATATGATATTGGCTGATACAAACATGCCTACAGATACAGCCAATGAAATGCTTGACAAGTTAAGCAATGTAGATGGTGTACAGTTCGCACTTGGACTTGACACGGCACTTAAGTCAGGTATTCCACAGGAATTACTTCCATCTAAGGCAGTATCAGAGCTTAAAGGTGATGATTATCAGATCATGATGATTGCAACGGATTATAAGATAGCATCAGATGAGATTAATAACCAGATAAACAAGGTAAATGATATTGTTAAGTCTTATGATTCAAAGGCAATGGTAGTGGGTGAAGCTCCTTGTACTAAGGATCTGATTACTATAACAGATAAAGATTTTAAGACAGTCAGTGCAGTATCTATAGTAGCTATATTTGTTATTATCCTGGTTGTACTTAAGTCAATATCACTTCCAATAATCCTTGTTGCAGCTATTGAGTTTGCTATATTTGTAAATATGGGTATTCCTTATTTCACACATACACAGATACCATTCATAGCATCAGTTGTTATAGGTACTATCCAGCTTGGTGCAACAGTCGATTATGCTATTCTTATGACAACAAGATATAAGAAGGAAAGAAGTCAGGGAGCAGCTAAGAAAGAAGCTATTCAGACAGCACTTGCAACGTCAATACCTTCAATTATCGTTAGTGCGCTTGGTTTCTTCGCAGCAACATTTGGCGTTGGATGCATAGCATCAGTTGATATGATTGGTTCATTATGTACACTTATGGCACGAGGCGCGATTATAAGTATGTTTGTAGTTATATTCATACTTCCATCATTGTTTGTGTTATGTGATAAGTTGATTATTAACACAAGTTTTGGATTCAAGCCTAAGAAGAATCAGGATGTCTAATAAGTGACTGGTATGTAATATTGTGGAAAGTCAGGATGATTTTATAATTATACTAATTACGAAGTTGAGAGTAAGTAATGGACAGAATGCATTATGACCTTGACATCATAATCAGAAGAATATATGCCGGAATGAATATAAAATATATCGGGAAATAAGGAAATGGAGGAATAGTTATGGTTAAGAAGACTTTATTCAAGTATGGTTCAGTGTTAATGAGCGTTGTTCTTATAGCTTCAACACTTACAGCATGTGGAACTAATACATCATATAATCAGACACAGAGTGAGGTTGCCATAAGCAGTGAGGCAGCTTCTAATACAGAAAGCATTATTTCAGATGCAATAAAGAACGAGTTA
Source organism: Lachnospira sp. UBA5912 (assembly GCA_002435585.1). Classification (GTDB taxonomy): domain Bacteria; phylum Bacillota; class Clostridia; order Lachnospirales; family Lachnospiraceae; genus Lachnospira. The sequence goes on along the minus strand of DJDY01000051.1, from coordinate 17,012 downwards.
TCTGTATCAAACACAAGTACATTGAAGACAAATACGCGTGACGAGATGGTATATGTGTTTGGCAAGGCAGATGGAACACAGGATCATGTAACCGTAACAGAAAAGGTGACAGATGCTAATGGTGAAACAACAACTAACCAGAGCAGTTCAAGTAAGAGTGCACCAGTATCTATTAAGGTTACTTATAAGTTAGATGGTGTGGAAACCAAGCCGGAAGACATGATAGGTAAGAGTGGTAAGGTTACTATAAGATATGATTATACTAACAATGAGAAGAAGACTATAACAGTTAATGGAAAGTCACGTACAGCATATGTTCCATTTACAATGATAACAGGAACTCTTCTTCCAACTGATAAATTCAGCAACGTGGAAGTTACTAATGGTAAGGTAAGCAAGGTTGGCGACAACATCATAGCACTCGGTATGACAATGCCTGGTTTAAAGGATACATTAAATCTTAAGTTTGATAATGAAAGTCTTGATATGGATATTCCAGAATACTTTGAAATATCAGCAGATGTTAACGACTTTGAACTTGATATGTCTATGTCAGTAGCAACTACAAGTGTGCTTAACGATGTGGATGTAGATGATTTCTCACTTGCAAAGCTTGAAGATAAGATGAATGAACTTCAGTCAGCAGCAGACCAGCTTACAGACGGAACAGTAACTCTCCAGAATGGTACACAGACACTTGCAGACAGCATCCCAGCACTTACAGATGGTGTAGGTCAGTTAGATGATGGTGCTTCATCACTTAAGGATGGTATATATGCTTATACAGATGGTGCAAGCCAGTTAGGAGATGGTGCCGACCAGCTTAAGGATGGTATTGCAGCTTATACAGATGGTACAAGTAAGCTTGGAGAAGGTGCAACAGAGTTAGAAACAGGAATTAAAGATTATACAGACGGTGTTGTTCAGCTTGGAGAAGGTGCAACAGAGTTAGAAACAGGAATTAAGGATTATACAGATGGTGTGGCACAGATTAGCTCAGGTTCTACAGATTTAAAGAGTGGAATAAATGCATATACAACAGGTGCCAAGCAGCTAGGAGTAGGAGTAGCCGATTTAAAGAAAGGAATTAAAGATTATACAGATGGTGTAGCAAGTGCAGCAGCAGGAGCTAAGCAGGTAAGTGCTGGTGTATCACAGTTAAAGACTATGCTTACAGAAACTATGGCTAATCAGCTTGCACAAAATCTTAGTTATTATAAGACTAACAAGAATATACAGGATAGTGTATCACAGCTTACAGCAGCAGCTACAGGAGCTGGTCTTAGCGGTATTACTATAACAGATGACCTTACAGCACTTGCAGCAGTTAATGGTGATGATGCTGTGGCAAAGAAGATTACGGAGTTGTATACAAAGTATCTTACAGCGTATACACAGAGTGTTGTTGATAATGGTGCAACAAGCCAGATAACAAGTTTATATGCTAACCAGTTAGGTCTTTTAGTTAAGGCTGCAAGCAATCAGGGTGCAGCAGGAGCACTTTCACAGGTAGCTGCACAGATTGCAGGAAGTGCTTCATCTATAGATACACTTGCACAAGGTGCAAGTGACTTAAGCACAGGTCTTGATACTCTTAATGAAAAGAGTACTGAGCTGAACAGTGGAGTAAGCACTCTTAACGATGGTTTAGCAAAGCTTAATTCTAAAAATGATGATCTTAATGAAGGTGTTGCTAGGTTAGATACAGGAGCGGATAAGTTGAACTCAAGTAGTAAGAAGTTAAATACAGGAGCAGCAGCTTTAAATGCAGGTGTTGCCACACTTAATTCAAAAAATAATTTACTTAATGAAGGTATTCAAAAAATAAATGCAGGTCTTGGAACGCTTAGCAGTAATAATGATACACTTAATGGTGGTATAGGTCAGTTAACAAGTGGTTTCACAACACTTAATGCTAATAATCTTGCATTAAGAAGTGGTTCATCACAGCTTGCAGATGGTACATCAACACTTAAGTCATCATCTACAACCTTAGCAGATGGCGTTACACAGCTTAATGATGGTGCTATAACACTTAAGGATGGTATGGCTGAATTCAACGCATCAGGTATAAAGGCTATAACAAGTCTTGTTGGTGATGATGCTGATACAGCGGTAGATACAATCAAGGAGGTTATAAAGCTTGGTAAGAATTATAATTCATTCCTTGATAAGAAAGATGGAAAGGACAGCTCAGTAACATTTATATATAAGACAGCTGAGTTAACCAAATAATTAAGCTTACTTTTCCAAAACTCTCATATATATATTTGCCGGACTGTCCGGCAGAAAGATTAATAATCTTTCAAAAAGCCCCCACAGAAATCAATATCTGTGGGGGCTTTTAGATCTTTAGTCACGTACCCAGACCATCATTTCACCGGTATGCCTGTTATCCCATGCGTAATAAGGTATCCAGAGTAAATCTTTATCTTCATATTCAAGGTCGGTATTGTCAGTATATAAATCATCACCACCTGACTCTTTTATCTTACGTCCCGTGGCGGATATTGTTACTATTCCACCAAGCATATCAGGTCGGTATTCTTCCTTGAATTGTGTTGAGGAAGGCATTTCAATTTCATGGAGATTGTTTCCATTATCTTCTTCTTCAAGACAATAAACCATAGGACCACGCATAACTGCTACTTTTCCAATATTTTCGCGAACTTTAGGATTAGAGCGTACAACCCGTGCTTTAATATCCATATTTAATTCAACAGTATGCGTACTGCTCCAGTCGGCTTCTATATATGCATAGCCATCATTTAATGTGTAATCAGCAGGTTTACCATCAACATTTATAGTATAGTTATGACACCATGATGGAATATGTAGTGCAAGCTTCCATGTATCATTTCTTGTGCTTTTTATATTAAGTATGATGTCACCATTCCATGGATAATTACTTTTCATGCTTATTTCAGTTGTATTATTAAATACTTCTGCTTGATTTCCTATGTATAGGTTTACATATAAATTATGCGCATTTTCAGTATATATATATGAACCAAGTGATTCAACAAGTCTTGCAAGGTTAGGAGGACAGCAGGCACACGAAAACCATGTCTGTCTTTTTACCTTAACATGTCTGAAAGCCTGAACCTTTTCATTCTTTTCAGGATACACCTCCAAAGGATTAACATAGAAGAAGCTTTTGCCATCAAGTGACATGCCGCTTATAGTTCCGTTGTATAAAAGCTTCTCCATTACATCAGCATATTCGCCTTTTTGCTGCATTTTGAGCATACGGAATGCAAAGAATACCATAGCCACAGAAGCACATGTTTCACCATAAACAAGGTCGTTAGGAAGGTCATAATCTATGGTAAAGGATTCACCATATGATGAAGAACCTAGAGCACCTGTAATAAACATCTTTTTATGGACAATATTATCCCATAATTTCTGACATGTTGTGTATAATTCTTCATCGTCAGCAGCTCTTGCAACATCAGCAATTCCTGAATAAAGGTACACAGCTCTTACAGCGTGTCCAACAGCTTCACCTCTGCCACGGACTGGCTTGCCAGCCTGGTAATAATCGAATTTGAAGTAGCTGTCCTTCCATTTCCATATGTTATTATATTTTTTGATTTCATCTTCAAAATAACATGGCTGTTTTCCTCTTTCGTCTATGAAATATTTTGCCAGCCTGAGGTGCTTTTCGTTATGTGTAATATCATACAGCCGCATAAGAGCCATTTCTATTATTTCGTGTCCAGGGTAAGCGTGGAGCTTGTTATCTTCTGGACCAAAGACAGAATCTATGTAGTCAACAAATTTTATCATAGCATCTAGCAGTTTACGCTTTCCTGTTATTTCATAGTAAGCAACAGCAGCTTCAAGCATATGGCCTGCACAATATAACTCGTGATTTCCCATAACATTAGTCCATCTCTTATCAAGACCATTAATAGTATAATATGTTCCGATATAACCATCAGGCTGTTGTGTACTTATTATAAGGTCGATTGCCTCGTCAATCTGATTTTCAAGGGTGCTGTCAGGATGCCACCTTAGTGAATATGCAGCAGCTTCTATCCATTTATGTAAATCGCTGTCCTGAAACACTTTTCCATGAAATTCGCCTTGTGATAATCCGGCTGCTATTTTAAAGTTTTCAATACAGTGGCTTGGTTCAATGTCTGGTATTGCATCATTTAAAGCATTCCACTGATAAGGAAGCATCTGGGTACGGGTTGTTTCCATAATAGGACTAAAGAAACAATCGCTGACCTTGACATCGTTTACTGATTGTGTGTAAAAATCTTTGTTCATAACATAAATCTCCTTTATTATTAGGGCTTATTGTAGTAAGATGTTATTAAATAATCTGATATTATTATATTAGTTCATAAACATGGATATCAACTAATAAAACTTATATAAGGTGAAAAAAACTTAGATATATAATAAAATATGAACAGCTTCACAATGGAGATTATAATACGAGGTGATTAATAGAATGAAACAAATAGTTATTCCACAAAATGAACCATTAACATATTTATCCTGTGGACAGCTTGTACGTGATAGAAACTTTCTGCATCCAAGAAGATGCATAGATTCGTATGTACTTATAGTAGTGGTGAGGGGAAGCCTTTATATAGCGCAGGATAAGACTAATTATGTAGTTTCTGATAATCAATACATAATCTTAAGAAGTAATACTCTTCATTATGGTTACAATAGTTCAACAGAATATCTGCAATATTATTGGACACATTTTTATGTACCAAATGGAACATATATTTATGATGATGTGAATGCTTTTGAATGTGGGACAGATGATAATTATATAATACCTGAGTATGGTGACCTGAAATATAGTAAGAGAGTACAGCTTTTATTTTCGCAGCTTCTGGATGAATCATTCAGGAAACCACAGGTTAAGAGTAAGTTTATGGATTACTTTCTGACATGCCTTTTAATGGAGATATCAGAAGAATTTAAAGAACAGGAAAACAAAGACATATCAGAAGAAATAATTAATATAAAAAACTGGATTCATAATAACTATAATCAATCAATCACAGTTGCCAGAATTGCAGAATTGTTCCATTATAACCCTGATTATCTTTCAAATATGTTTAAAAAGACAGTTCATATTTCATTGAAAAGATATATTAATGAAATAAGAATAAATGAGGCTAAGAATATTATGACATCTACAGAATGTTCACTTAAAGAGATAGCATTTCAGTGTGCTTTTAATGATGAGAAATACTTTCTTAAGGTGTTTAAGCAGATAGAAGGAGTAACACCGACAGAATATAAAAAAGCATTTTTTAAGAAAAAGAATGTTTAGAAGCTCTTAAAATATTCTTCAAGTCTTGTAAATGTCTTAGTAAGCGCAATGGCTTCACTTTCGCTTAAATCTTCTGTTATGTAGTTAATCATGTCTTCATGGAACTTTTTGTGATGATTATATGCAGCAATTCCTTTATCGGTAAGTGATGCATATACAATACGGCGGTCTTTTTCGCCACGTGTTCTGATAACGTATCCCTTCTTAACAAGTCCGTTAATACCAACAGTAAGAGTACCCATAGTAACACCAAGTGACCTGGAGATAACACTCATAGTGCGTGGCTCTGCTATACCTATAGCTTCTATAATATGCATATCTGTAACAGAAATGTCCTTGAATTCATCTGTAATTAAAGCCTTTTCTTCTATATTCATAATATCGTTAAACAATGTCACAAGTATAGAGTTTAATGATTCGTAAATGTCCATAAAAGCACTCACTTTCATATTAAAATAAACGTAAAAATCTAGTTACATTATATATTACAAAGAGGGTTAATGCAACAAAATACACCGCATTTTAAAGATTGTGAAAGATGTTAATGAAATATATTAAAGAAGTTCTGACAAAAACTTCAATAGATATAGAAGATACCTGAATGATAACGTTTTCAAAAAAACAGTCGTGATGCACATATATCACAAGAATATGACATAAATAATTAACTTCAATGAAAAATTTTATGAATAAACTGAAAACGTTTTCAGACATTGAAATTGAAGAAAGATAATAAAAGCAGTAGAATTCCCATAAATCCTATAGGAAATACATATAAATCGAAAAACATATTATGGAAGTGCATATACCATATGTGTTATGAAAAATAAAGGTAATAATGGGAGGATTATTTATGAAGAGGTTTACATTTGGTACTGGAAAATCATCTAGAAAGAAAACATCGTTTGATGTTAAGAGTTTAACAAAATATATAAGAAAGACTGCTGTTTTAGGACTCACAACAATAATTGCAGCAGGTACACTTTATGGATGCGGCAGTAGCAGCGCAGATAACAGCGAGAGCGTGGAAATAACTAATGTTTCTTATGATCCAACAAGAGAATTATATAAAGAGTATAATCAGCTTTTTGCAAAATACTGGAAGGATAAGAACGGACAGGATGTTACAGTTACACAGTCTCACGGAGGTTCGGGAAAACAGGCGCTCGAGGTTGCCAATGGTCTTGAGGCAGATGTTGTTACACTTGCACTTGAAGGAGATGTGGATGCTGTTAAGGATGCAGGTCTGATAGATGATGGATATGTTAATGAATTTCCACTTGATAGTTCACCATATACATCAAGTATTGTATTTCTTGTAAGAAAGGATAATCCAAAAGGAATATATGACTGGAATGATCTGTTAAGAAGTGATGTGGGAGTTATAACACCAAATCCTAAGACATCGGGAGGTGCAAGATGGAATTATCTTGCTGCATGGTATTACTTTGAGAGTCAGGGACAGAGTGAGGCTGAAATAACCAATAACATAAAAACATTATACAAAAATGTACTCGTGCTTGATTCAGGAGCAAGAGGTGCCACAACATCATTTGTAGAGAATGGACAGGGAGATGTGCTTATAGCATGGGAAAATGAAGCATTTCTTTCATTAAATGAACATCCTGGTGAATACGAAATAGTGGTTCCATCAGTATCAATATTATGCCAGCCAACAGTTGCTGTTGTGGATGAGGTTGTAGATGAGCGCGGAACAAGAAATGTTGCAACAGAATATCTTAATTATCTGTATTCAGATGAAGCACAGAGATTAGAAGCTAAATGGTATTATCGTCCATCTGATGAAAAGATACTTTCAGAATATGTATACAACGGCAGCTCAAATGTAATAAAAGAGCTTCCAGCAGATGGAAAATGGATAGTAACTAATCTTAAGCTTACAGATATTAAGCATTTTGGTGGATGGAGTGCAGCCGCAGATAAGCACTTTAAAGATGGCGGAGTATTTGATTCGATATATGAAAAGAGGAACTAGGGTATGAAAAGAAAAAGCGTGATTCCAGGGTTTGGATTATCTTTTGGAGTAATGATAGCTATATTGGGAATAATTGTAATAATCCCGTTATGCTCACTGGTAGTATATTCGGCACATATGAGCTTTTCAGATTTTATAAGGACGATTACAATGCCAAGAGTAGTGGCAAGCTATAAGGTCAGCTTTATAACAGCACTGATTGCATCGTTAATTAACCTTGTGATGGGACTTATACTTGCCTGGGTGCTTGTAAGATATGACTTTCCATTTAAAAGACTTATGGATGGAATGATTGAGCTTCCATTTGCGCTTCCAACCGCTGTAGCTGGAATTGCGCTTACCCATCTTACTGTAAGTGATGGCTGGGTAGGAAAAATATTTGATAATATAGGAATAAAAATAGCTTATACAAGAATCGGAATTACAGTTGCATTAGTATTTATAGGAATACCTTTTGTTGTAAGAAGTGTGCAGCCTGTTTTAGAAAAGCTTGATAAGGAATACGAGCAGGCGGCACAGTTACTTGGCGCATCTAACCGTCAGATATTTATGAAAGTCATATTGCCAGAGATAACGCCAGCATTAATAGCAGGTTTTACAATGGCATTTGCAAGGAGTCTTGGTGAATATGGAAGCGTAGTATTTATAGCAGGCAATACACCATATGAAACAGAAATAACACCGCTTCTTATTATGTCAAAGCTTCAGGAGTATGACTATGCAAGTGCCACAGCTATTGCGCTTGTTATGCTTGCTGCTGCATTAATAATACTTCTTATTAATGCAATAATACAGAGCAGGGCTTCTAAAATAATAAGTGGAATAAACTAAGGAGGCGGAATTCATGGATAAAGCAGATAAAAAGGATAAAGCGGTAAAATGGTTTCTTATTACATTATGCTCATTGTTTTTAATAATAATGCTTGTACTTCCGCTTATATACGTTGTTACAACAGCATTCAGGGAAGGTGTGTCAGCGTTTATAAAGGCGGTAACGGATAAATATGCGGTAAAGTCGATATTGCTGACAGTAGAGGTTACATTAATTACTGTTGTTGTTAATACAATATTTGGAATAGCGGCAGCGTGGACACTTACAAGATATAGTTTTAAGGGAAAGAAGATTATATCAGCATTAATAGATCTTCCGCTTACAATATCACCAATTATTGCAGGACTTATATTTGTGCTTACATTCGGTAGAAACAGTATTATTTATCCATATCTGAAAATGCTTAATATAAAGATTATATTTGCAGTTCCGGGAATCATACTCGCAACAATATTTGTTACATTCCCATTCATATCAAGAGAGATAATACCAGTTCTTACAAGTACAGGTACTGACGAGGAAGAGGCAGCAGCACTTATGGGAGCAGGCTTCTTTAGAATATTAAGGGAGATTACGCTTCCACATGTCAAGTGGGCAATGCTATATGGAATCGTGTTATGTAGTGCAAGAGCAATGGGAGAATTCGGAGCAGTGTCAGTTATTTCTGGACATTTAAGAGGCAGGACAAACACAATGCCGTTACATATAGAAGTCACATATCAGGCATTTGATTTTACAGGTGCATTTGCTATGTCAGCAATACTTGTTATTATGGCAATAATAATACTTATTATAAGAAATGTGGTTGAATATTATGGAAAAAAGGATAGCAGCAGCTAGATGTAATATTTTTTGTTAAATTATAAATTATAAAAAAAGGACAGCAAATACCAGGATAAAAAAAGACAGCAAATACCAGGTGTAAGGCAGGAGAGAATATATGGATACTATAAATGAAAATGCTTATGTAAGATTGAATAATATAAATAAAAAATATAAGAATTTCAAGGCATCAGATAATATAAGCTTTGAGATAGAAAAAGGAAACCTGGTTGCACTACTTGGACCTAGTGGAAGTGGTAAAACTACTATATTAAAGATAATATCAGGACTTGAAAATTCAGATTCCGGAGAAATATATATAGATGGAAAACAGGTGAATAACGTAAAGCCAAAGGACAGAGGAATAGGAATGGTGTTTCAGAATTATGCACTTTTCAGGTATAAGACGGTGTATGACAATATTGCTTTTGGCTTAAAGATACAAAAAAAGGATAAAACATTTATTAAGGATAGGGTTAACAAGCTGATAGAACTTGTTGGACTTAAAGGAATGGAGAAAAGATACCCGACACAGCTGTCAGGTGGACAAAGACAAAGAGTTGCTTTTGCAAGGGCAATAGCCACACAGCCACAGCTTCTTCTGCTTGATGAGCCATTTGCAGCAATAGATGCAAAGGTAAGAAAAGAATTAAGAAACTGGCTTAGGGATCTTATTGATGAGGTTGGCATAACAAGCATATTCGTTACACATGACCAGGAGGAGGCGATAGAGCTTGCTGACACCATTATACTTACTAACAATGGAAAAATAGAGCAGATAGGAACACCAAGAGAGTTATATGATAATCCCAAAACAGCATTTGCAGCAGGATTTTTTGGTGAAAATGTAAAGCTTGATGGCATAGAAGCGTGCAGGTTATTCAAGGGATTCAAACATATAAAAGCTGGTGATGGCGCATATGTAAGACCAGAATATGTAAATGTGTATGATACCAGTGATGTAATACAGCCAGAGGCATCCGTTGAGCAGGGAATTGTCAAAAATGTAGTGTTTAAGGGTAATATTGCAGAGGCAGAGGTTATTGTTAATAATATCACTTTAAAGGCTTACAGACAGGTTTCACAGAAGCTTATAAAAAAGGGGGACAAGGTAAAGGTGTTCATTGAGAAAATGCTTGTAACAGATAAAAATAATGTGCGTATTGAATATAATGAGCTGTATCGTACAAATAACAGCGTGGTTATCTGATTTTATGTTCTATGAATTGCAGAAAATATGTAATGCTTCCAGAGTATCACCCCCATCAACCAAATACAGATTGCATTTTAACGCAATAAGTAGTATCATTTAGTGGAGTATTATTTTTGATGAGCAGAGCTGTAACATGTAATTAATTGCCCACATAAATAAAATATTACTTAATATCAGGTTAAAAAGTTTAATGATAGATGGAGGCACATATGAAGTTCATAGCAATCGGCGAATTGATGTTAAGATTATCACCACCTAACTATGAGAAGATAGTTACAACCCACAATTTCATCGTTAATTACGGTGGAGCTGAGGCTAACGTAGCAGTTTCTTTAGCTAATCTTGGTGTTGATTCAACATTTTTTACTGTATTACCTAACACAGACCTAGGTAAGTCTTGTATTAACTATCTTAAGGCTAATGATGTACATACTAAGCATATCATTAAGTCTGATGGAAGAATGGGACTTTATTATCTTGAGGAAGGGGTTTCAGTAAGACCTTCACAGGTAATATATGATAGAGGAAGCTCAGCATTTGCGGAATATGATTATAAGGACGTAGACTTTGAGAATATCTTAAAGGATTATGACTGGTTACACCTAAGCGGTATCACACCAGCACTTTCATATAACTGCCGCCGTCTTATAGATAAGGCTATTAAGGCAGCTAAGAAGCTTGGACTTACAGTCAGCTTTGACCCTAACTTCAGAAGTACATTATGGTCTTTTGAAACTGCGAGGGATGTACTTAGCAAGTATCTTCCATATGTTGATGTACTTATAGGTATCGAGCCTATCCATGTATACAATGCAGATGGAACAGATGTTAAGGATGGTCTTACTATGGATCCATCTTTTGAAGATATGGACAGAGTATTCAAGGCTATTGATGAGCAGTACCATATGAAGGCGATTGCAAGAACAGTTCGTTATGTCCATTCAGGAAGCAATAATTCCCTTAAGGCTTTCTACTATGCTGATGGAAAGACTTATGAAAGTAAGACTCTTAACTTTGAGATAGTAGACAGGGTAGGTGGCGGAGATGCGTTCTCATCTGGTCTTATATATGCGCTTATGCAGGGAGACTGGAAGCACGAAGATATCGTGAACTTCGCAGTTGCATCTTCAGTAATGAAGCACGCTATCCGTGGCGATACAAACATTACAAGTGTTGATCAGATTAAGAGACTTATGAATAATGCATCATTTGATGTACAGAGATAATGTGCTAAAGCAATGAGCCATATAAGACAAAAAGGTCTAAAGAAAATCTGTGTTGACACAGGTGTTTCTTTTAGACCTTTTTGTAGTATATGACAAGTAATATAGCAGTAAATAAAAAGTAAAAGTTTACGGAGGACACATGAAAAAGATCAAAGAACTTATGCCGGAGGCATATGATTTTAACGGAAAGCTTTCGTTAAAACAGGCTATACCTTTAGGCCTCCAGCACGTAATGGCAATGTTTGTTGGAAATCTTACACCACTTCTTATTATAACAGGAGCATGTGGTATTGGAGCAGGAAGTGATTATGCATCTGTTCAGGTTACTCTTTTACAGAATGCAATGATTATAGCTGGTATTGTAACACTTATACAGCTGTTTTCAATTGGACCTGTAGGTGGTAAAGTACCTATTATTATGGGAACAAGTTCTGGATTTATTGGAGTATTCAGCAGTGTGACTAAGGTTATGGGCGGTGGAATATTGGCCTATGGTGCTATTATGGGAGCATCTATTATAGGTGGTCTGTTTGAAACTGTGCTTGGAGCCTTTATTAAGCCTCTAAGGAGATTTTTTCCATCTGTTGTAACAGGAACAGTTGTTTTATCTATTGGACTTTCGCTGATATCAGTAGGTATCAATTCATTTGGTGGAGGAAGTTCTGCTAAAGACTTTGGTTCTTTAGAGAATCTTTTCCTGGCATTTGTAGTACTTATTGTTATATTATTTGTTAAGCATTGGACTAAGGGATATCTTAGCTCCTCAGCAATTCTTGTAGGAATTATAGTCGGATATATTGTAGCAGCTATTATGGGATTAGTTCTTCCAAATACAGCAGTTACTGCTGATGGAGTTGAGTATACCAAGTCGTGGGTATTAAACTGGAATAAGGTAGCTGAAGCAAAGTGGATTGCAATTCCTAAGTTTATGCCAGTTAAGCCGGTGTTCGACTTAAGAGCAATACTTCCTGTACTTGTAATGTTCGTTGTAACAGCAGTAGAAACTGTTGGAGATATATCAGGAGTTATGGTAGGCGGTGTAGGAAGAGAAGCAACAGATAAAGAACTTTCTGGTGGTGTTATGTGTGATGGTTTAGGTTCAACTCTTGCGGCTATGTTTGGTGTGTTACCTAATACCTCTTTCAGTCAGAATGTAGGTCTTGTTGCGATGACTAAGGTTGTCAACAGAATCGCACTTGCATCAGGTGCGGTATTCCTTATATTGTGTGGCCTTATTCCTAAGCTTGGTGCATTGATATCTATTATGCCACAGTCTGTACTTGGCGGTGCGGCAGTTATGATGTTTTCATCTATTATTGTAAGTGGTATCCAGCTTATTACTAAAGAGCCTCTTAATGCAAGAAGACTTTCAATAGTTTCAGTTGCACTTGGTGTAGGTTATGGAATGGGTGTAAGCCCTGCGATTCTTGCACATACACCACAGGCAGTACAGCTTATGTTTGGTGAATCAGGTATTGTCCCAGCAGCATTTGTGGCAATATTACTGAATATAATTCTTCCTAAAGATAAAGAAGAGACAACAGTTAAAGAGGCTGCCAAAACGAAAGAATCTTCCAAAGTCAAAGAGGATTCTGATAAAGAGGTGGCTGCAGCAAAGGAAGACACTGTAACAAAATAAGTTGCCAAAATCAATAATAGTAAATGAAGATACAGATACATCTGTTAGTTAAGATACTGCGAAAGGCGATTAAGGTCATCGGCAGTGTCAATGTCATATAATTCATATTCATCCCGTGCAGGAACCAAAACAACCTGTCCGGGATGTTTTTTTGCTATAAAACTGCCACCTCTGCCTTCTGGAAGGTTAAGTAATTCATTATAATATCTGGCTGGAAATATAATGGGAGAACCCGGGGTTTCGTTAAAAGAGAGCCGGTATATTCTGTCGGATTTGTTATTTTTATTATTATTGTTATCAGCAATAATATAGCTGTTGTCTTTATTACGCAGCTTATTTCCATATATAAACGATAGGCATAGCAGCTGCAGGCTTGTCTTTGTGATAAGTGGCTGGTCGGACGGGAGAAATAGTATACCTTGTGGATGCTGTGATTTGGCTGCGATTTCAGAGTTATAGGTATTTACAGAGGTATAAATGTTATCAGGTATATATTCTTTTTCAAGTATATGAGCTACTCCAAGATGTATAGCCTCATTTCTGTATGGCAAGTCGTGTTTCAGGCATTGTATATGTTCACGCCTACATATATTTTTAATTGTATCATGACGGGTTATGGCGAGCGTTTCACCGAAATCTGCAAAACGGCTTATATTTACAGCATTTTCAAAAAGTGTGTGACTGTTAAAGTCAGCCAGAAGCTTGTTTGAACCATATCTTTTAGATATGCCAGAAGCCATGATGATGCATGCTAATGGGCTGAATATGTTATCAATATCGATTGTTAGAACATCAGCTCTGTTTTTAATTCTGTCAAGAAATGAAGTGGACTGCCTGCGTATCACAGCGATAACGCATGAGTTATCAAGCAGGGTTTCAACAGCCGTCTGGAAAGGAGAGCATGAACTTTCAATATAGCCAAGTTCATCAATGACAAATAAATCATCAGGAGATGTTAAAAGATGATTATTTATAGCCGGGATGGCGCAGTTTATAAAGCCATCTTCTACAATAGTCATATTATTGCCTCTTTTATTGCTGGCCCTGACAGATAACAGATTGCTGCCAGATGTGCCTGGGCGTATGGATGGAGTTCCAATCACGAATTCTTTGTTATTATCGATAAGATTGGACCTGATGACAACGTTTGGCTTATCGGTTCTATAACTCTGTAAATAATTAATGGAGTGCATGGATAGATAATCAGGTGAAAGATTGAAAAAATCGGACATGGATGATGAGCTGGATACACCAGATTGATAAGATATATCAGGTGAGTATAAAATATCTGTTGTAGCTGAAGCATATGGTATGTAGTTTAATATATTATTCAGAAGGTGGGACTTTCCGCTTCCACGCTCCCCTGTTATAAAAAGATGTTTTTTACCAGACAGCTTAAATAATGTGTATACAGCCTTGGCATCTAAGTAACAAATATCCATAAGAATCCTCGTTTCTGCTATAATACTGTGTTTTAAGACCAGGTCCTAAGTTCAAGCTATAGGGCGATAACTACCCTGTGTATCTTTTGGTTAATGTCAGTACATTCTGTTACATTAATATTATCATATATAATGGACATTTTTTCATTAATTATTGACAGGTTATCATTATGTGTGTTTATGGCTGAGGCTATCTTTCCGTCTTTCATAAGGAGTATGTTGTCACAGTATTCAAGTGCAAGCTGTGGGCTATGTGTACACATAAGTGCACATTTGTTATTGGAAATGATATGCCGGATATTCTGCATAAGTATATGCCGGTTGGAAAAATCAAGTGCACTGTCTGGTTCGTCTAAAAGAAGCAGCATGGAATCTTCTATGATCGTGCGTGCGAGTATGCATAACTGCTTCTGTCCTTCGCTTAAAGACAGAAAGTCAGTATCCCTAAACTCCGAAAGACCGACAGAGGCTATTGCTTTATCAGCAAGCGCACGCATATTATGGTTATAGAAATCGAGTATATTCATGTGTGGATTAAACCCAAGAAGACACACATCTCTTACGGTCATGCTCATAGTTATATTGTTTCTTTGTGGAATGTAGCTTATCATTCCAGCTCTTTTTTTAACAGACATATCTTCAAGAACAGTGTTATTAAGAATACATGTGCCATCATGTTTAATAAGATTCATGACAGCTTTTATAAGAGAAGTTTTACCACATCCGTTGTTTCCCATGATGGCGGTAAGCTGTCCGGGACTTAAGGTGAAGCTTACATTGTCTACAGCACATTTGTTTCCGTAGTATACAGATATGCCGGATACTGACAATGAAGAATTGAATAAATCAGACATCATATAACCTCCTTTCTGTTAGCCTTTATAAGTAGTACTATGAGAAGTGGTGCACCAAGAACAGATGTAAATATACTTACAGGAAGTTCGGATGAAGATACACTTCTTGCTAATATATCAGCAAGCGTGAGTATGATAGCACCTGCGAATCCGCTTGATATGTATGTGAATCTGTCGTTACGTTTTGTGATAAGTCTTGCGATATGTGGAGCAATAAGTCCGATAAAGCTTATAAGACCAGTTACACATATTATTGATGATACTATTAATGTTGCAAGCATCAGTATAATGAAACGAATAACTGTTACGTTTACACCGAGAGCGAAAGCTTCATCCTCACTCATGGATAATATGAGGAGCTGTCTGTATAACAATGTAATTATAATAAAGCCTGTGAGTGTTACAAAGAATGGAATAGCAAGGCTATCTTTGGAAACACCATTAAGACTTCCCATAATCCAGTATTCAATCGAGGCAAGCTGTTTTTCAGGGTCTGCGGCAAGTTTAAGGAACATAAGGATAGTCTGTGCTACAGAATGAATTGCAATACCAGCAAGCACAATAGTATAACTGTTCTTACCTGGAACAAGGTAAGCTACAAGCAGAGTGATCATAAGAGCTATTATTCCACCGGCAAACGCAGATATTGAAACAACGGGGGCAATAGAAGAAACCACAACTATGGCAAAAGCAGCACCAGCACATGCACCGGAAGAAACACCAACTACATCGGGAGCCGCAAGAGGATTTTTAAATATCATCTGGTAGATGTATCCAGATATTGAAAGACCAAAACCAGCGATAATTCCCATAATGGCACGGGGAAGCCTGAGTCTTTTAAAGACCATAACAGACATAGAATCACCAGCCAGTAATCCTTTTATGGTAAGAGGATACTGACCGGTAAGAACTGACCATATGAATACTACTGTAAGAAGCAGTATCCATATGACCGATAAAAGTATAATTTTGTTCCGGTAGTTAATATTATTCTTGAACATGAATCATCCTTTATTGTCTAGCAGGTGTAAAACCATAGAAGCTTTCATAGAATTTAGTTACGCATGTATTATAGAAATCTTTAGTTACCTTGTCAGGGTGAAGAATAGAAGATATATATATACTTCCAAGGAAACTTCCAGGTACAGGAGAGTCCCAGGCCTCGATATCATTAGGAAGCTTTACAACATTTTTATTCTTAACTGCATTGCAGCCGGCAAGGTTAGCATCGTTTAAGATATCGTCAACTGAATAAGTTGCATCTGCTGCTATGACAATGTAGTCAGGGTTCCATGCAAGAATCTGTTCGTATGAAACATTTGCCCAGTAAGTATCTGTAAGCTCAGAAGCAACATTCTTTCCACCCGCGTTAGTAAGCAGTGTGTTCTGATACATTTTGCTTCCTGCTGTTGAAAGAACAGAACTGTTACCTGCAAGATATACTAAAGGAGTATCCTCACCAGCTATAGCGGACCTGTTATTAGCTAAGAATGTATCGATTGAATTGTTAAGTGCCTCGGCACGGCCAGCTTTGTTAGTTATCTTTCCAACAAGTTCAATACATTCTTTTAAGAGTGATGCATCCTCAGGGTTAACAACAACAGCTTTGATTCCAAGACCTTCAAGGGTTTCTGCTGTTTTCTTTAATTTCATAGGTAAAAATACAACATCAGGAGC
>DJDY01000173.1 GCA_002435585.1 Lachnospira sp. UBA5912 | reverse complement strand
AGGTAATAGTAGTCCTTATAATTCTTGTAAAAGAATTTAAGAGTGTCGGTTATAACTGGTAATCTGAATTTAATTGTAGAATGTTCAGCTCTTAAAACGTAGTCCTCATCTCTTAAAAGTATGGATGAGGGAATTGTCTCTGGCAGTGAAAATGAGAGTGTTATATAGGCTGCATTATTGGGATTACTGTTACTGCTATTGTGTTTTATATTAACATCAGGAGTATAATCGATACCTTTATAAGTTATACGTTTGTTTGTGATGTTATTATAGCTTATTATAGATGAAACCTTTATAAGTCCGCATATATCGTCATAGTTATGGAGTAGAAGCAGATGTTCATCTTTATCATGCTGCGCGCCATTGGAACCATTTTTAATGTACTCTTTATATACTTTTATAAGCTCACCGCCAGTGTATACATCATCACGGTGTATACCAAGAAAATGCTCGACAGATGTCTGGTTGTAACTCTCGAGCCGTAAAAGTGATTTAAGTCCCTTGGCATGTTTATACAGGTCTATGCTTCTTATGTTGTCAAAACACATCTGTATATTATGTATTGTGGCACGTTTCTTTAAAAATGGAATATCAAAACTGTCACCATTAAAATGAGTAAGAGATGAAAAGTTTTTTAAAAATTCCGAAAAAGTTTGTATGAGTACCGGTTCCTCTGACTCTGATTCAGCAAGCCACTGTGTTATAGTGAAATGCTCTTTTTCTATGTATGCAACACCTATGAGATAGCAAAAACAGGCAGTTCTTGAAAAACCTGTCGTTTCTATATCAAAAAAAAGATTATCTGTGTTACATAATGAGTTGTTTATATTAATATCTATTGTTTTCGTTATTGTTTTCATATTGGCATTGTCCTTTTCTTTTATTATAATATGATATGATGGTCAAAAGTAAATTCTGACACTCACTGATGTATCAGGATTGTCATTGCATAAAGGCTGAAATATGGCTTTCTGGTCTTTGTTTCATACATCTTGTTGAATGATAATAAAAAAAGCAGCAAAAAATGATATAAATATATTAAAAAACGTTAAAAAAATGTCATTTTTTGTTTATTATATACGAATATATACACAAAAAAAAGTAGATTTTTAATCCTTATTGATATATTATATTAGTATATTAGTTACTGTTAAGAAATGCCATATAATCAGGTAAATAATTATAAGAAAGAAATCTTCTTTTTTATGATTGTCTATCTGATTTAGTATGGCGCTAAGCAGTAACATATATTATTTTATAAGGAGAAATATGTCATGGGAAAGTGTACATTTAAAGGTGGAATACATCCATATGACGGCAAGGAATTATCAAAGGATAAACCAATCAAAGAATTATTCCCTGCTGTAGGCGAGATGGTTTTCCCACTTTCACAGCACATCGGTGCGCCGGCAGTTCCAGTAGTTGCCAAGGGTGATTACGTGCTTGCTGGACAGTTGATTGCAGAGGCTGGTGGATTCGTATCAGCTAATATCCATTCATCTGTTTCTGGTACAGTTAAGGCGATTGAGCCAAGAACGCTTGCCACAGGTGGAAAGTGTAATTCAATCATCATTGAGAATGATGGAGAATTTAAGGAAGTTGAGTATACTCCTAAGAAGTTAGAAGAACTTTCTAAAGAGGAAGTATTACAAAGAATTAAGGATGCAGGTGTAGTTGGTATGGGTGGTGCAGGCTTCCCTACTAATGTAAAGTTAAGCCCTAAGAATCCAGAAGGAATTGATTATATTATTGTAAATGGTGCTGAATGTGAACCATACCTTACATCCGATTATAGAAGACTTCTTGAGGAGTCAGATAAGGTAGTAATGGGTTTAAAGGTTGCATTAAGTATTTTTGACCATGCAAAGGGTATTATCGGTATTGAGGATAATAAGCCGGAAGCTATCAAAGTTATGCAGGCAGCAGTAGCCTCTGAACCAGATATCGAGGTTAAGGTGTTAAAGACTAAGTATCCTCAGGGTGGTGAGCGTAGTCTTATCTATGCTACAACAGGCAGAAGCATCAACTCAACTATGCTTCCAGCAGATGCAGGATGTATTGTACATAATGTAGATACAATCTACAGCATATATATGGCTGTTATTGAAGGTAAGCCACTTACTAAGAGAATCGTTACTGTTACAGGCGATGGTGTAAAGGAACCAGGCAACTTCTATGTATGGCTTGGTACTAATTATAGACAGCTTCTTGAAGCAGCTGGTGGTGCAGTTGGTGAACCAGAGAAGTACATATCAGGTGGACCTATGATGGGATTTGCTATGTATAGTCTTGATGTACCAGTTGTAAAGGGAAGTTCATCACTTCTTGTATTCCAGCACGATGTTGTATCTAAGCTTGAGGAAACAGCATGTATCCGTTGTGGAAGATGTGGTGAAGGATGTCCAAGCCACCTGCTTCCAGCTAAGCTTGCTTCATTTGCAGCTAAGAATGATGAAGCTGGTTTTGTTAAGTTCGATGGTATGGAATGTGTAATGTGTGGAAGCTGTTCATATGTCTGTCCAGCTAAGAGGCCATTAACACAGCAGATTAAGGCTATGAGAAGTATCGTTCTGGCTAACAGAAGAAAGAAATAAGGGAGGATTAAAAGTGAGCGAGATTTTTAACGTATCAACTAATCCACATGTACGTAGCAAGGATACTACTCAGACTATCATGAGAGATGTACTTATAGCGTTAACCCCTGCTAGTATATTTGGTATTTATAACTTCGGAGTCCAGGCACTTATCCGTATCATAGTTGGTATTGTAGTGTGTATGGCTTCAGAAGCAGTATATGAGTATTTTATGCATAAGAAGATAACAGTTAAGGACCTTAGTGCTGCTGTTACTGGTCTTCTTATTGCACTTAACATTCCTTCAACTCTCAACATTGGTTTTGAGATTGTCGGCTGTGTATTTGCAATTATCATTGTTAAGCAGTTATTTGGCGGAATCGGTCAGAACTTTATGAACCCTGCACTTGCAGCAAGATGTTTCCTTCTTATTGCATATACAGGTCCAATGACTAACTTTGTGTGTGATGCATATTCTGGTGCAACACCTCTTGCTATATTAAAGCCAGGTTCAGAAGTTGTAGGACAGACAGCTCCAACACTTCTTACTATGTTTATTGGTAAGACAAGTGGTGTTATCGGTGAAACATCAGTTATATGTCTTCTTATTGGTGCTATATATCTTGTTGTAAGAAAGGTTATTTCTTTAAGAATTCCACTTTCTTACATTGGAACATTTGCAGTGCTTATATTCCTTTTCGCACCAGGACATCAGTTTGATGCTATGTATATGTTACAGGAAATCTGTGGTGGTGGTCTTATTCTTGGTGCTTTCTTTATGGCAACTGATTATGTTACATCACCTATCACACCTAATGGCAAGTTGGTATTTGGTGTCTGCTTAGGTTTACTTACATTCATATTCAGAATGTTTGGCGGTTCAGCAGAAGGCGTTTCATATGCAATCATCTTCTGTAATCTCTTAGTACCTCTTATTGAAAGAGTTACAGTACCTAAGTCATTCGGTAAAAAGAAGCCAGAAAAAAAGGCAAAGGAGGCTGCATAAGATGAAGAATATAGTTAAAGACGCATGTATATTATTCGCAATTACACTTGTTGCAGGTATCCTTCTTGGTCTTGTATATAATGTAACTAAAGA
>DJDY01000224.1 GCA_002435585.1 Lachnospira sp. UBA5912 | reverse complement strand
ATATATTTTTTTTTACCAATATTTATGATAAAATACAATAAAAATATTTTAAAAGACTTGCACGAAATGAAAGATTTCTGTATAATAACTTGTACACTTCTGCGTAGGTGTACGTGTTTATATTTGTTTAAGGTGTGTTTTACATATTAAACAAGTATATCGGATGGCTTATAATGTGAGTCGAAGATAGGAGATTAGAGATGAAAGATAAAGGATTGCTGCTTGTAATATCAGGATTCTCAGGTGCTGGTAAAGGAACAGTTGTTAAGAGACTTTTACAACAGCATAAAGATTATGCACTATCTATTTCAGCAACTACAAGGTCACCAAGAGAAGGTGAACAGAACGGAAGAGAATATTTCTTTAAGACAAAAGAAGAGTTTGAAAAGATGATAGATGCATCTGAACTTATAGAGTATGCGAAGTATGTTAATAATTACTATGGAACACCTAAGGCATATGTAGAGGAACAGCTTAAAGAAGGAAAGAACGTTATACTTGAGATAGAAATACAGGGTGCACTTAATATAAAGAAGATGTTCCCGGATGCGGTACTTTTATTCATTATGCCACCTAGTGCCAAGGAACTTGAAAGAAGACTTGTGGGTCGTGGAACTGAGGATGAGGCGACTATTAAAGCAAGGCTTCAAAGGGCTGGAGAAGAGGCACAGGGCGTAGAGAATTATAACTATATAGTTATCAATGATGATGTTGATGCCTGCGTAGAGATTATAGATTCTATAGTTAAGAGCGAGAAAAGAAAGGCAGCTAATAACATCGATTTAATTAATAATATAAAAGAAGAGCTTAAGGCTTATTCGAAAGGAGAATAATAATGATACATCCATCGTATTCAGAATTAATGGCAGTTGTTAACAGTGAGGTTGAAGAGGGCGAACAGCCATTAGTACAGAGCCGTTATTCAATCGTTAAGGCTACAGCAGCCAGAGCTAAGGAAATAATTGATGCCAGATCAATCGAAGAAAAGGTAAGAAAGGCACGTATAGAAGCTGAAAACGCTCCAAAAGAAAAGGATAAGGATGGCAAGAAGAGTGAGCCAAAGCCGCTCTTAACACCAGAGGAAGCAAGAAAGCTTCAGATAGGTACACCACTTATTGATAATGCAGAGAACATGAAGCCACTTTCAATCGCTGTAGAAGAACTTTACGAAGGTAAGGTAAAGATTGTTGGTAATGGCGACGACAGTGAAGTTATGTAATAGCATTGCATAATGTTTACTGTTTAAGGTATTAATGTGTAGTTGATTTAACTTATATTTATATTATGCTTAAAGATGAGATTCTTTACTGGAGCTTGCTACCAGCGAGTAATAATAATATAGTTATAATTGATATTTTAATATAGTATATAATATTGTGACTGTAGCTGCTCGAAAGGGCAGCTATAATTATATGCAGGTATAACATTTAATATAAAGATGTCAGGATCAAAAGGTCTAAAACTTCAAGAGCATATTTACAAGTGGAGGGTGGACCCTGGACCACGGCATTATATAAATTGTGTATGTAAAGGAGAAGGTATGTCCAACGTATATGATGAGAAGAAACGTGTAATTAACTGTGAGAGTGCTGACAGATGTGGAAGCTGTGCATATGCAGGTATGAAGTATGATAACGAATTAAAGGTAAAACAGAATTATATAGATAGGCTGTTTAAGGGAGTATGCCATGTTGATGAGATAACTGGCATGTACAGACCGGTACATTACCGCAATAAAGTGCATGCAGTTGTAGGTGAGGATAAGAATGGAAATATCATAACAGGAACATATGAACAGAACAGTCATATTATTGTTCCTGTGTCAGAATGCTTGTTGGAGGATAGTCAGTGCAGCAGGATAATAGCAACGTTAAGAGAACTTTTTAAGTCTTTTAAGTATAAGCCATATAATGAGGATAAGGGTACTGGATTTATAAGGCATATCCTTTTAAGAAAGGGCTTTTCAACTAAGGAGATTATGCTTGTGCTTGTCACAAGTGAGGTTGCGTTTCCATCTAAGACACATTTCCTGAAAGTCCTTAAGGAAAAGCATCCGGAGATTAATACTATCGTACAGAATGTAAACGCCTACAACACAAGTATGGTGCTTGGTCCAAGAAATATAGTGCTTACAGGTAAGGGATATATAGAGGATGTGTTATGTGGCTACAGGTTCAGAATAAGCCCATCATCATTCTATCAGATTAACCACCAGCAGACAGAAAAGCTTTATAAGGCTGCAATCAGTATGGCAGATATTACAAAAAAGGACACGGTTATAGATGCTTACTGCGGCATAGGAACTATTGGAATAGCTGCATCTGGAAAGGCAGGACAGGTTATAGGTGTCGAGCTTAATAAGGATGCGGTTAAGGATGCAGAGGAAAATGCCAGGATGAATAATATTAAGAATATAAAGTTCGTTAATGCGGATGCTGGTGAATTCTTAATAGAATATGCTGCAAAGAAAAAAGCAGATGTTGTTATTATGGATCCGCCAAGAAGTGGCAGCAGTGAAGATTTTCTTAATGCGATTCTTAAGATAAAGCCGGATAGGGTCGTATATGTTTCATGCAATCCGGATACGCAGAGAAGAGATATAGATGTGCTTATAAGAGGTGGTTATAAGGTTAAGGGATGTAAGCCTTTTGATATGTTTCCGTTTACGGATAATACAGAAAATGTGATAGCTTTAGTCAGATAAGTATTAACTTTTATTTATATATGACGATATATATATTGCTAGGATGGCACTTTATTTCAACGGATTGATATGAGATAAAGTGCTATTTTTGTATATCTTATATATTTTATAAGTATACAATAAATATAAATAATACTAAATAACTGCTTGGACCTTTACAGGAGAGCAGCGTGGCTGTGAATGACAGAGCAGCTACAGAAAGGATAAGGATGAAAGTAAACACAGGATATTCAGACACTTATTATGCAGGGTATAACGGATATAATACTGCTACAGGAACAACTGATACTAAGAGCTTTTCTGAAAGCATAGAAAAGGCAGGAAGTGGGGCTGTGACAGGAACTGGTTTGGATAAAGCAGAAGAAAATACTTCCAGGTCACATGAAAGTACTTCTTCAACCAATATCCGGGATATGAGCGATAAGGAATGGGATAAGCTCATGGAACGCGTTGATAATTTTATTGATGATTTCAAGGAAGCTGTTGAGTATGAGAAGGAAGTAAGTGTTGCTAATAAAGAAAAATCAGAAGAAACAGCGAAGGATATTGTAGAAGAGCTTTCCGACAGAGTAACAGCTAATAGGGAGTTTACCAAGCAACAGGAGCTTGCATTGACAGGAAGCACACAAGAGGGCATAAGCAGTACAGATGGTGTAACAGAATGTGCTTCAGCAGAAGATATCGGTGATGTTAAGACAACCTGGACAATTACAGCTTTTAGTGAAGATGGTATCGTTTGCACACAGTTTAAGGATGGTGAAAAGACAGAGCTTTGGAGAATGAGCTATAAGCATAAGGGTGACTATGAGAAAGTTACAGATTTTCTTAACACTTTTGATAAGAATGCGGATTATAAGTTTGCAAGCTCTAAAAGTTTCTGGGAAGATTTCCTTGATGGTAAGATAAGTGATGAGGAGCTTAAAAAGTTATATTAGAATATAGAATAAAATAAAAAGATGGCAGTGGGTTTTCCTAGCGGATTCACTGCCATCTTTTTAAATAGCTGATTATATATGATGTTTTATTATAGATATAACATTTTATAAATAAATTAGTTATTTGCTTTATTTACTCAGATCGAACTTTTTAATAAGATCCATGAGTACTTCTGCCTGTGCCGCAAGTTCTTCGGATGTAGCTGAACTTTCCTGTGCAGTTGCAGATGTATCCTGGACAGCCTGTGCTATGTTATCGATTCCTACCTGCATCTGTTTCATATTTTCTTCCTGTTCAACAGATAATTCGGCAGTATGGGTAACCATATTACTCAGATTATCGATATCAGTAACTACGGACTGGAGAATGTCAGTTACTTCATTCGCAAGGTTGACACCCTTTTCTATTTCACTTATAGATACACCTATAAGTTCCTTTGAATTGGCAGCAGCCTCTGAGCTTTGAGCTGCGAGTGAACTTATTTCGGAAGCAACTACAGCAAATCCACGTCCGGCTTCTCCTGCTCTTGCAGCCTCAATTGATGCATTGAGTGAAAGCAGGTTAGTCTGGTCTGCAATTTCTTCTATTGTATGTATAATGCTGACTACTTTGTTAGATGTTTCACTTATCATATTCATGGCATTAAGCATATCCTGCATGTGCTGCTTGCTGTTGTTAGCCATGGTAGAAACATCTTTGGCTTCAGAAGCACAGTTAAGAGCATCTTCCTTGCTGTTTTGTAATTCGGTTACGATATTGTCAGTTGTAGCAACAAGCTCTTCAACAGATGCAGCCTGGTTAGTAGCACCTTCTGCAAGTGTCTGGGCGGCTTTGGCAAGATCATCGGAACCAGCGGATACCTGACCGGAGCTTTCGCTTATACCTGTCATGATATCGGTCATAGAAGATGAAATATTAAGAAGAGCATCCTTTATTTTACTGAATTCACCTACATAATCCTGTTTAAGTTGGATAGCAAGAGTTCCATCAGCCATTTTTGCAAGAACCTCAGATACTTCATCTATGTAGGCTATATACTCTTTAAGACGTATAACAGTGCACTGTATTGAATGACCAAGGTTGCCGATTTCATCGTTGGTAGTTACTTCAAGATGGACATCAAGGTTGCCATCGGCAAGCTCTTTAGCAGCAGCATCAAGGGTTTCAATAGGCTTGGTTATAGAACTGGCAACTTTGTTTATAGCAAAGAATATTATGGCGGCACCTATTATGAATATGACAACCATGATAATAATTGTTCTTACAAGGCTCTCTGAATATTCTCCAGAAGATAAGCTGCTGAGTACTACGTAACCAGTATTGTCAATTGAGGTTACATAACCATATTTGGTTGTACTGCTTATCTTGTATTTAACAAATCCATCTTTGCTAGAAGATATAAGATCAGTTACATTAGATGATATACCCATTTTGCTTAATGACTGCTGTATAAATGATGAGTCAGGATGATATATAACAGTTCCATCAGAAGCTGTCATAATGACATAACCTGTTTTACCAATCGTGCATTGGGAAAGAATCTCATCAACATGTTCAAGTGATAAATCAAGACCTGCAACGCCGACAACTTTTCCTGATGAATCACATATTGGGGCAGCAGCACTTACTATATTAGTGCCGGTGCTGGCATCTACATAGGGCTTGGTAAGCATAACAGATTTAGACTTGGTAACGGAATACCACTCACGGGACGTTATCTGGAAATCTTTACCACTTGTGTATCCATCAGATTGTGTAAGTACATTAGCATCGATAGATGCAATCCAGACAGCCATTATATTATCAGAATCTTCCTGCTGCATACTTACCATATATTGCAATACGGAAGAATAATCCGGTGTCTGTGTTATAGCGGTGGCTGCATTAGTGGCTGCAATAACGTTTTTAACCTGTGGATTAACAGCAAGGTGGCTTACTGATTTCATATACTGCTGGAAGAATGTGTTGAGTTCATTAGAAGCAGACTGTGACTCAAGAGTAAGTTCCTTTTCGTTGGAGGTATCAAGCTGAAGTTTGACAACTACAGCCATGACTACTGCTACAATAAGAAAAATAATACAGGTTGGAATACCAATCTGTCTGGCTATTTTTTTGGAGATCTTTTCCTGTTTCTTGTCCGGCATGCCAGAAGTAGCCGTAGAATCTTTTTCTTGTGTCTTTTTCATATTAATCCTCATTTCTGCACACATATTGCGCATAATGGGTTTGTGTCAAGTGCGCTCTGGCACAAACTACGCGTGTGAAAAATATTTTCACACCCCCATTCTGATTTTCTTAATAGATAGAAAATATGCACCTGTTGATGAATAAATGGGTAATGATAATGCGGTACATTAAAATATTCTGACAAAAGGTCTGCTATTATTTTAACATATATAAAATGAATATAAAAGTATAAAATACACAAAAAACAACAAGAAACTACATATAATATTTTGCTAAATTATGGAGTTTAAACACAATGCAGGTATATTAAAAAGCATATTAGCAACAATAATAATATTTGTGTGATTTTTATGTATTACGGAGATGTAATTCCAGATATAAAATTAATGTCATACATTTTAATCACCTATTGACACAGTAGGCGAATGGGTATATTATTTCATTACGCTTTATTGAGAATAATTTACATTATATTTATGGGTATCATATTTGCTGTAATTATATCTGTTTTGCAGGATTAACAATGGATGTATGTAATAATTATGCTTATGTAAAGGTTATTTATATGTGGAAAGGGATAATTAAGTTATGGTTATTTCATCAAAAGGCAGATATGCTCTAAGGGTTATGGTATATCTGGCGGTTAATCACAGCGATGATTATATTCCTCTTAAAGAAATATCACAGAAGGAGGATTTGTCGCAGAAATATCTTGAAACAATCACAAGAATGTTGTCAAAGGCTCACCTTATAGAAGCAGCAAGCGGACATGGTGGTGGTTATAGACTTACAAGAGAACCTTCTGATTATTCAATAAGTGAGATACTTAATCTTACAGAGGGCTCGCTTGCACCAGTGGCATGTCTTAAGGATGAACAGAATACGTGTGAACGTTCAAGTGCCTGTTATACGCTTCCTATATGGGAAGGACTTGCAAAACTTATTAATGACTATTTTGATAATATGTCACTTGCAGATGTTGCAAAGCTTGCTATTAAAGAACAAAATGACAGGGCAGGAGCTGCGAATAAATAATCACATAGTTATAAATATTTAAATTAAAATATGAATGGTTAAGAAAGGAAACTATATTATGTCAGACAAGAATTTATTAAATATAAAAGATTTATACGTAGATGTAGAAGATAAGGAAAT